>CAXMSJ010000114.1:0-4248 GCA_964196305.1 uncultured Acidimicrobiia bacterium | reverse complement strand
CCAGGGGTGGGCGCCCATCATGACCACGCCTTGCGGGTCCGCCTGCGCTACCCCGAGTTTTCGCGCCAGCGGTGCCGCCGAGAATCCATAGACGGACACCGTGCTAATAATGACGATGAACGTCAACGGCACCAGCTTCTCGGCCTGCGGATGACCGGCCTCTGATAGGGACAGGGCGAAAACGGAAGCCATGGCGGCCGCTACGATACCCCGTGGGGCCATCCACCCGAGAAAGATACGCTCGCTTTTGGTGAAGCCCAGGCCCAAGGTGGAAATAAAAGCCGCTGCCGGACGGGCGATAAATAATAGCACCAGGATGAAAACGAATGTGCCAAAACCGAAGAAACTCAAATCACTGAGAGTCAGCCGAGCCGCCAACAAGATAAACAGGCCAGAGATAAGCAATACCCGGAGGTTCTCCTTGAACTCGACGATGTGCTTGACCGGCACTATAGTCTGATTGGCCAAAACCATGCCCATGACAGTCACTGTCAGGAGCCCTGATTCCGCCTGCAGAACATCCGAGACAGCAAAAGCGCTGATCACGACCATCAATGATACCGGGCTTTGCAGAAAATCAGGCACCCAGAAGTGGCGCAACCCCAGAATCAACAAGACAGCGGTGCCAACTCCAATACCCCCGGCGATCGCCAGTGTTTTAAGGAAGAAGAGGGCTGCTACCGTCGGCACTCCGACCACGTCGCCGACGAACAGGACCTCAAAAACCAAAACAGCAAAGGCCACCCCCAGAGGATCGATCGCGATCCCCTCCCATTTAAGGATTGAATTGAGCTTGGCTCGGGGGCGGACATGGCGCAAAAGCGGCCCCGTGACAGTTGGTCCGGTAACGATAATGATGGCCCCGAACAGAACGGCCAGATTCAGGTCTAAACCAAGGAACAGGTAAGCCGCGCCGGAGGCGATCGCCCACGTCGTCAAGGCGCCCACGCTGATCAGGTTAAGCACGGCCCGCCCGGCCTCTGGTAGCTCGGAGAACTTCAAGCTGAGACCGCCCTCAAAAAGGATAACGGCCACCGAGAGCGAGACTAACGGGAGCAGCAGGTCGCCAAAGAGAGCGTCGGGATTGAGTACCCCAAAAACAGGACCGACCATAAAACCGGAGAATAACAACAGCAGGATGGAGGGCAGCTTGACCCGCCAAGCGATCCACTGAGCGGCAATGCCAACAACGATTACAACAGCGAGTCCGATCAGCACTTCGTTATGCATGACGGCTCCTTCGGCTAGCCCAGAAGATAATCAATCACAGCGACAGCCGGGAAAAGGGGATTACCGGCACCAAGAATCGGCCTGATGCTCTCAATATCGTCCCCGAGCGTCACGACCGGTGGTTCCACGTATCCCCCTTTGCGGACCTGCGGGTATCCGATATTAGAGATCAGCCCGTTGCATAAACATATCCGCCCGGGAGTTTTGTCGATCGACCCGCCTTTACCCACGAAGATATCGACCGGCTCCGCGGGACACCGCCAGCCGACCCGACCGTCGTCTTTCCGGTAAGCCTGACGTAAATAGCCCATGTCGCAAATCCGCGGTCGGCCGCTGTATACTTCGGCCTCGGAGAGAGTCCCCTCCAAAGGGGCCACCTTGAAAGGAAACCCAGTCGGAGAAGCCGTCGGACTGGTAAAAATACGGAACTCACCGCTCTTCAGGCCCTCGATGACCCCCACTTTTAGGGACTCGCGCAGATTAGACTCCTGCGATACCGCAAAAGGAGTGCCCAGCTGGACACCTTCTGCCCCCAGCTCGCAGGCTGCCTTAAGGCGCTCCCGATGCCCGTACCCGCCGGCCAGCCAAAATGGAACACCTAGGTTCTTGATCTTCTGGAAGTCGATCTCATCTCGAGACCCATAGACCGGTTCACCCGCCTCATCGAGAAGCAAGTCGCCCCGCGGCGGCGCATTATGCCCACCGGCTATCGGCTCCTCGATCACAAAGCCATCGACCCGACCGGTCGATTTCTTGGCCAGGGTCAAAGCTAAGACAGTAGAGGCGATGATCGCCAAAAACTTGGGGCGCCCTATCTGGGGTGCCCCGTCAGTGAAGAAATCAGCTGGATCAAACTTGATGGAGAACTTCTCGCCGGAGGCGGCTCCCTCTACATCCAAGCGCTGAGTCACGGCGTGACCGGCGGCCAGACCGTCAAGGATCCCTGGAATCTCGCGCGGGATACCGGCGCCGATAGCCACAAAATCGACTCCGGCCAGCATAGCTCCATAGATAGCCGGCAGATTAGCCACACGCAACTTCTCCATGTAGTTGATGCCGACAGAGCCGCCATGACCGTCTTTGGCTAACCAGACCTCACAAAAATTGGCCAGCATTGCCAGCTCTGCCAGCTCCCGGCGGGGCTCAACCGCATATTGCGCTACCGGCTTATATGGTTGATCGGCGGCTTTGCCGCCGTCAATTAAATAGCGTTCGATCACCCGAGAGGCGATATCCGGTAGGGGAAACTGCACAGCAGCCCGGCGCAGGTGCCCGCCTTCGTCGCCGTCCTGAAGACGCCGAGCACAGCCAACATCAAGCACCGTGCCCGACAGCGTCCCCCAGTGGCCGGCCCGAGCAACTGCCCCGGCCAATTGCCAACCAGAAACACCGATGCCCATGCCGCCCTGGATTATCACTGGTTCAGTCAAATCTATTACCCCTCAAGATGAATTGGTGGTGGTCTGTGAATGTTCCCCATTATCCAGCTTTGAGGCCCGATTTTCCAGGCATAAGCGTAATTATTGCTTAAGAGCGGCCCGCTGATCGAGGTACTTCTTGATCGTCATCGGCCTGACACCAATGAGAGGTGCAACCGCCAGGGCCAGCGACCAATGACGGAGCTCCTGCCAGGCGGCAGAAAAAAGGGAGTCTCTCATGCCCTTAACTTAATGCGTGGTTGCTGCTCTGTCAACCATGGTTTCCGGTAAATTCCAGCGATAGCCTGTCGCTGTGGTTAGAATATATCTATGAATGCTGGGTTGGCCGAATTCATCCGGGATCGACGTCGAGAGCTGAGCCTGTCTCAGGCCGAGCTTTCTCGGCGCACTAGCGGCCGCCTCAGCCACACCACGATCGCCAATCTCGAAAAGGGCGCCGATCCCCGAACCGGTAAGCCGCGGCACCCGCGAGCGATCACCTTAAGAATTCTCGCCCCAGTCCTGGAAACGACCTATGAGCACTTAGCGGCTCTCGCCGGATACGGCGGCATCAGTGAAGAGAAAACTACCTATGGCGGAAAAACCACTGCTCTAGATGGAAGATTGCTGAACGCGGAAGAAAAAGCAGTGATCAGGGCGCTGCGTGACGCCAAAGGCCAGTCTCGCTAGCTCAGGGCTTTTCCGACTTCGTCTTGTTCCAACTGGAGAATCTCAGCGACCTGTTCCTTGGCAATATTGGCCCGCTCTTCTTCGGTCAACTCGGCGTGGTCCCCTCTGAGAGCATCGCTGAACTCTTGAAATAAGGTCTTTATTTTAAATACAACCAGCTCATGTTCGAACGCCCGCCGGTGACGATGAATACCGAATTCACTCCGGCTTTTCTGAGCCAGGGCTGAATGTATCCGCGGCCACGCCTGCTCGACTATCTTGACCGGGTCATAAGCAGTGGGAAAATCAATATGTCCGCACTCTAGCTCGATCCGCTCTGTTTCGCGCAAGATCACGGCCAAACAACGGCAGAGCGCCCCATCACCGAGGAGCGTCACCTCGACGCCGCGAGACCCAAGAGCAATAGCCAGGCTGGTGGCCAACTCTCTTTGTGAAAACAGGATCCTCTTTCCAGATGCTCTCTTGCTGCCGATGGAGCGCAACGCCGACTCTGCCGCTTGGCGCATGTCCTTCAGGCGCAACTGCAGCTCAAGGAGTAAGTCGAGGTCGATATGGCTAAGAGTAGTAAAAAAGAGCGGGTCATCCATGTCAAGGCTCTTCAGTAACTGCTCGGTCCTATCCAGGACCACCTGGAGCTCTCGTTTCAACTCGCTCGTTTTAGTCTTCTTTGTCTCTAGGTCATGAAAAACGCGAAACCAAGCCGCCGCCTGCTCAAGTTCCCGGAAAAACTCCGTCTCATCAATGCCGGTAAACTTCGATATCCGCCGGCGGGCGTCCCCGCCCAGAGTAAAAGCAAAGTCAGATAGTGACCGCGGTTCCATTAATCGATATCGTCCCCGGCTTCTGCGTTAGGCCCCCGACGCTTGACAGCCTCGCCGGCTTTTTCTCGGCCTTTGCCGGAACGCTCCAG
>CAXMSJ010000113.1:0-5292 GCA_964196305.1 uncultured Acidimicrobiia bacterium | reverse complement strand
TTCACGCTTGATAAGACAGGTGTGTTTACGATGTCGCGTGGGCAGGGCCTGGAGGGGCTTAACCTGAGGCCCGGAGAAGTGGTGGGCACTTCGGTCTATGATGTCTATCGGGACTACCCTGATGTCTCCAAGGCCATGGATCGCGCGCTGGCAGGGGAGGCTTTCTCCGAGATACTGGAACTGGGCGAGCTCGTCTTTGAGGTTTGCTGCGCCCCACTGTTGGATCGTGCGGGTGAGCAAATTGGTGTTCGGGGGGTGGCTATCGATGTCACAGAGGCCGCGCGGCAGGAGGAGCTGATTCAATTACGGGGTAGCGACCTTAGTCGAGCCTATATCGATGTTCTTTGTGCGGTTACTAACGATAAGCTGCAGATCATGAGCCGGGATGAGCTGGGGCGCGCGCTCGGTGAGCCGCTCGGTGAGCCGCTCGTTGTAGCGCATATATCGCAGCTGCAGGCGGTCAGAGCCAGTCTGCGCCGGCATTTAATGGCGATGCTGGTTGACCCAGTAGATGTGGACGCAGTGGTGGTGGCTGCAGGTGAGGCTGCCACGAACGGCATCAAGCACGGCGGTGGTTGTCAAATCCAGCTCTACCAGCTAGGTCGGACGACGCAGATCGAGGTGACCGACAGCGGTTCTGGCATAGATTTCAGCGATCTGCCCCGCGCTGTTCTCAGTGCTGGCTTTTCAACTAAGGGATCGCTGGGCGTAGGTTTTAGCATCATGCTTGAGATCTGCGACCATGTTTTTCTCGCGACCGATCCCCAGGGCACGACGGTTCTGCTCGAAGCTGGAGATCGGGCCCAATCCGGCTCGCTCGAGAACGTTATCGGACGTTCGATCAGCGTTTAGATAGCCAGGGGAGAGAGGCGCCCTAAAAAGAAAAAACCCTCGAAGTCGAAGGCTTTTCCTTTGTTTGTGAGCAGTATGTGCTTATTTGGAGCAGCACTCCCTGGCGGGCTTGCTTGAGCCACACGCACATGGCGCGCAGCACGCGGCGGCTAGCTTGCCGGATCCGCACTTGCATTTTTCTTCAGTCATCGTTGGAGCCTCCTTTCGCGACAATAATCTGTCAGAGATATGCCCTTTTGCGTTGATTGCAAAACGGGTTGGGGCTACTGGTTATCTCCCGGTGCCGAAGTAGCCCAAGCTACCGGGAGTTCAAAAAGCTCGAAGGCTTGCGTGTAGTCATCAGTGCCGGCTCCAATAATGACCGTTAGGGAGCCGTGATCATAATCGATAGGCTCAAAGCCCAGCACCCCGGAGCCAAAGGCGCCCCCTGGGACCTCCTGCGGTAGGCGCTCATAGTCTGTGGCAAGGTTGGGCTCGAATATGAATTCCCGTTGTCCTTGCGTGATCTTTAACTGAAGCTCGCTGACACGGCTCGTGAGGTCGGTGTCGTTGTCGATCCGAATATAGGCGCGGGTTTCTTCGGCTGCAAACTCGATTTTCTCCAAGGTTACTGTCACCCCAAACTGGCTATCGGAGATCTTTGGTTCGAGTACATGGAGGGTAGGGGCGAGAATGTCGTGCGCCGCTACTCGCTCAAAATGGGTGGCTTCAACAAAAGGATATCGTAAGTTTTCATCGGTAATTTCAAGTTTTCGTGGGTCTTGCTCGATTGTCCCTTGGACATGAACAAACTCGTTGGCTCCGATATCCAGGCGGTCAGCCTTAAAGCGCACGTAGAGCCGGGCGTCACTCGTTCCACTGGGCTCGGCTTTTATCTGGGCGCGCCATACTCTGTCGTCTTCACTTCCGGGACTGGACAGCACGCGCGCTCTTAGGTCCGCTTTGGCCCCGACGTAGCTGTCGGGGTCGGCTAAGACGGATTCAATGTTGTCGTTTGTGACCGCCTGCGCCTTGTTCGAGCCACGTGATGAAGCCTTCTGACCACAACCAGCTAGAAGTACTAGGGTCAATATGAGCGTGCAAAAAAGAGTAATCCGGCGCATAGGTCTCCATCTTAGTGGTAGTCGTCTCGGTGATTTTACTGTAAAGCCCATACAGGTCAAGAAAACGTACTTATCAGCTCAGTCTTGTAGATGGCGAGCTCCTCAGGGGACATTTCCTGGAAGGTTCCAGCTATTTTCATTGTTTTCAGCAAATCAATATCATCTGGGTTTACCTTGTTTTCTTGCCAGACGACCTTGCCGCCACACTCCTTAATAATATCTAGAAACTGCTTCTCGCGGAGGCGGTTGTGATAGCTGATCTTGTTCTTGACGAAAAATGACCATACGCGCTCAGAATATTTCAGGAAGTTTACTTTCGATATCCTTTTGTCAAAGTCGGCATAATGGTCGTGTAGACCGATTAAGTGATAGGCAACGCCAGACTTTTTTAGAATCCTCTTGCATTCCATCGTTACCCCGTAGACTACCTTCTTGGGCACATGTTCCAGGACAGCATTGCTGTATACCAGGTCCACGCTTTTGTCCTCTAGGCCTGTTGCCGCACCATCGCCAGGAGCATGGTAGATGATGTTCGCTTTAGTGAAGTACTCCTCAAGGTTCGCGGCCTCTGTTAATCGCGCCAACCGTGTTGCCAATACTTCGTGAGAAATGGAGGTAATTTTCGAGAGTTCTTTTTGTTGACCTTCAATGCTCCTAAGAAGCATTTGCATCAGCTGATAGCGGACATGGGGAACGTGATCATACGTGTGGCAAACCTTGGCACCCATTAGGTAGAACAGCAAAGAAGAAATTGGTACCCAGCCCGTACCAATTTCAACGACCGTCGCCCCCTCCAAAGGGACATGCTCGTTGATCTTCGCCATTGTCTCGGCCAGCGTGATAATCTTGCCCCGGATTGTCTGTTCATCGTGAGAGCCATTCATCTTCTGAAACCCGTGGTTTATTTTCTCGCCTAGCGGTATTTTGCTCAGAATGAATTGAATTAAAACTTTGACTTTCCACATGACGCTACCTTACAACACATTCTTGAGTGAGGTTGGCCTCACAGACTGGAGCGAACTGCTTGAGGATATCAAACTTTTAGTGGGCCCAGTAGGATTCGAACCTACGACCTACGGATTATGAGTCCGCTGCTCTAACCAGGCTGAGCTATGGGCCCTTATCAGCCCCTGATGGCAATTGAGGCTGAGTGTTCAAAAGACGCCGCTATTCTAGCATAAGCTCAGCGTCACACGGGATGCGTACTATATATACTGCTCGTCGCTGTTCGCGATTGGTTGTTCGGCTCATTAGTGGTTAGATGTCGGACTTGTTTTCTGCGCATCGTCGGCTAGAATCTACGTCATGACTGAAACTATTACTAGCGAGACAGAAGAGACTCAAGAGTCTACTCAAGAGGAGCCTGGTCCGGTAAAGCCGCGTTTTCGCTGGCTCAAGCGACTGTTTATTGGCTTACTGATCTCCGGGGTAGCGGCTACGGTGGCAGTTTCTGCCATGTTTCTACGTGATACACGGGCCGTCGATCACCACTTTGAGGTCGGTAATAAACGGTATGACCTGGCCTTTAATCATCTTGAGATAGCGCTGCAGGCATTGGCCGAAGTGCGCATTGAGGCTGACGACCCTGAGGCTCTTAAGGCAGAGTCTGAAGTGATCTTGGAGCGGATTCCCAAAGCGCAGCTACAGCTGGAGAAGGCTCGGGAGCAGTTTGAGGATATGCGGGCGGCGGCTCTGCATGATTGGGAGAAGAAAACTGCCACCCTAGCACAGCGCAGCGTGCGGGAGGCGGAGAAGGGTACTGATGAGCTGACCGTCAAGATACAGCAGTTGGCCATGACGGCGGATCTGCTGGCCAAGGTTAGAGAGGGGTCAGAGAAATTCAATGATGGGTTCGTCATGACGAACGTAGCTATTAATGCCGGCAACGAGGACAACTTTGAGGACGCGGAAAAAGAAGCGATCCAAGCAGCTAAGCTATTTACACAGGCAAAATCACTCCTGGCACAGGCAAATGAGATGGTTCTAGATAGTGACTTAACCGATGTTGGTATCAAGATAAGTCGCGCTCAGCGATGGGCAGAGGGCGCCGAGCGGATGATGCGAGCCGGGTTAGAGAATGAGACGGATGTATATAATAGGCTGGCGGTGGACAACAATCGTCTGAGCGATGAGGTAACCGATATTGCTAAGCATCCGGTCTTGAGTCACGCAGACAAGTGGATGCGCGACAAGCTAGAGGATCACAACGCCCGGATACAGACAGCTTTTACTAAGGCTGACGAGTTTCGTGAGGAATCGCTCGATCTCTGGGAAAAGAATATCTAAGGCTTCTTCAGAATATTGCATTTTATGACATTAGACCTTGGGTAATTGGGTATAATAAGAACTGCGTTACGCTTCAGAAATTATTTCTAGAATTACCGTGTAAATTGTTTGACATGTCCGGTTCGCTGGGATAAGATACGTCTGTTCGAGTGAGCCGATTGGTTCACATGGATGGGGGAGTCAGGTTTGTATTTTACTCTCGTAATGGGGGCGACAAGCTAATAACCTAAGGTTAAGTGCCAGAATGGTTATGCCTGTCGCCGGACGAAAGTAGACTCTCCGGTGATTTTTGCGTCCGACGCGCTTTACGTCGGCCTTGGTCTTTGAAAACTGAACAGTGCAAAAAGCCAGTACCCGTCAATCATTGATTGACAAAGAAATAGATTGACAAAGAAATACATGGTCGATCGTGAGATCGACCGAACGAAAAAAGATGAGCTAATTTAAGCTTTATCGAATACAAACTGAGATTCGTCTTGGTTTACATATTATTCGGAGAGTTTGATCCTGGCTCAGGACGAACGCTGGCGGCGTGCTTAACACATGCAAGTCGAACGAGGTCCACCGGTAGCTTGCTACCGTGAAGACCGAGTGGCGAACGGGTGAGTAACGCGTGGGCAACCTGCCCTGAAGATTGGGATAACTGGTGGAAACACCAGCTAATACCGAATGACGTTCTCTGATCACATGATCGGAAAACGAAATGTTCCGGCGCTTCAGGATGGGCCCGCGTCCCATTAGCTTGTTGGTAGGGTAATGGCCTACCAAGGCGACGATGGGTAGCCGGCCTGAGAGGGCGAACGGCCACACTGGGACTGAGACACGGCCCAGACTCCTACGGGAGGCAGCAGTGGGGAATATTGCGCAATGGGCGAAAGCCTGACGCAGCAACGCCGCGTGGAGGATGAAGGTTTTCGGATTGTAAACTCCTTTCAGCAGGGACGAAGCCGCAAGGTGACGGTACCTGAAGAAGAAGCCCCGGCTAACTACGTGCCAGCAGCCGCGGTAATACGTAGGGGGCAAGCGTTGTCCGGAATTATTGGGCGTAAAG
>CAXMSJ010000112.1:0-2444 GCA_964196305.1 uncultured Acidimicrobiia bacterium | reverse complement strand
GGTGGTGGCGGCTCATGTATGTGGTCAGACCGGTCGATCGGTTTGGGCAGCGTTACCCGGAGGCGATTTAAAGATCGACTGGTTGGCAGATGGAACGATAATAATGGCGGGACCGGCAAAAGAAGTTTTTACGGGTCGAATCAGAAAAGGAGAACTACTTTGACCACGGCTAAAAGGATCAGCAATTTACCACCATATCTATTTGCGGAGATTGACAGAAAGATAGCGGCGAAGAGGGCCGAGGGTGTGGATGTCATCAGCCTTGGCATCGGTGACCCGGTAGAGCCAACCCCGTCGCATATTCTGGAGGCAATGGTCCGCGAGGTAAATGACCCGGTAAATCATCGGTATCCGTCCTATTTTGGGTTGCCGGAGTTTAGGGCCTCCATTGCGCGTTGGTATCAACGCCGCTTTGGCATTGACCTTGATTCTGACGAACAAGTGCTGCCGTTGGTTGGCTCAAAAGAGGGGATTGCCCACATCCACATGGCCTACGTGGATCCCGGCGACGTTGTTCTTGTCCCCGATCCCGGTTACCCAGTTTATAATTCCGGCACGATCCTGGCCGGGGGCACTACCCATTTCATGCCGCTGTTGGCAGAGAATGACTTCTTGCCTGATCTTAATGCTATCCCGGTGGACGTGGCGGCCAAGGCTAAGCTGATGTTTCTAAATTACCCGAATAATCCGACCTCGGCCGTTGCGACCGAAGAATTCTTTGCCGAAGTGGTTGAATTCGCTCGTCAGAATGACATCGTTGTAGCCCACGACTTTCCCTACTCCGAGATCACTTTTGATGGCTATGAAGCGCCAAGCTTTCTGGCCACGCCCGGCGCTATTGATGTCGGGGTTGAATTTCACTCTTTATCAAAGACCTACAATATGACCGGGTGGAGAATCGGCTGGGTTACCGGGAACGACGAGGTAATCGAAGCCTTGGGTCGAGTGAAGTCTAATATTGATTCCGGCATCTTCAATGCCATTCAGAAAGCCGGCATTGTCGCTCTCGAGGGCCCGCAGGATATTATCCCTGAGATGATCGCTATCTATTCCAGACGTCGGGATCTAGTGATGTCAATGCTGGCTGAGATTGGGTTCAAGGCGCGCGCACCACGTGCGGCTGTTTATGTGTGGATCGAGGTACCCAAAGGGGAGACATCGGCGGGGTTTGCCCAATTCGTATTGGAAAAGACGGGTGTGGTGGTCTCGCCTGGATCGGCCTACGGACCCTCAGGTGAAGGATATATCAGGATTTCGCTAACCACGCCGGATAGCCGACTCAAAGAGGCTGTGGACAGAATAGCCGCGGCTCTCTAGGGTAGAAAGAGTGCTTAGAGCTGTCTGATGAGACCAACGACCTTCCCAAGGACCGCAACGTCGTCTGAGTATATCGGAGCATAGCTGGGGTTAGCGGGGTCGAGACGGATTTGGCCGTGCTCCCGGTTTAGGCGCTTCACGGTCGCTTCGCCTTCGATCATCGCGACCACGGTCTCGCCGGTTTCTGCTGTCGGCTGACGGCGAACCATGACGATGTCACCGTCAAGAATGCCGTCGTCTACCATGCTATCGCCGCTTACGCGGAGCGCAAAGGTAGGTTCCGAACCGATCCCGGCAGGCCAAGCCAGTTTATCCTCAACATTCTCCTCGGCCAAGATAGGTTGTCCGGCGGCGACACGCCCGATTAGCGGTACCTCCACAGAGCGGTCATCGACGGTCGGCCGGGATCTCTTGGTCACCAGAAGTGCCCGTGGTTTACTGGGGTCGCGCTTGATAAAGCCCTTACGCTCCAGGGCAGCCAGATGCGAATGGACGGTAGAGCTGGAAGAAAGACCGATGGCCGCTCCGATCTCTCGCACACTGGGCGGATACCCCTTGGCGTCGACTTCGGAAACTATATAATCGAGAATCTGCTGCTGCCGTCCGGTCAGGCCTTTCGCCATAGCCGCTCCTTATCGTCAGTTGACTACTGGGTTTTGTATAACATAACAGCAGCAGAGATGCAAACATGCGTTCGTTATCTGAGGCCTAGTTTGTTGCCGAACCAGCCTCGTTTGCGGCTTCGCTCGACTCATGTAAATAGACGAGCGCAGCCAGGCCGTACAGGAGGATCAGAAGAAAAGATTCGAAGCCGGTATCATTGACCAATAGGGAGATCGTTGCTCCCAGGTAGACGGCCGGAATGATCCGGGAAAAGACAGGAAAATCGCGAAGATCCGAGGCGAGCTGATGGCGGGCCATAAAGACCAGCAATATCAGCGGTGTCAGACCAAAAACACCGCCCATCCGCCAAAGGAGCAGTTTTGCGGTCTCTAGGTTGAATAAGAGCTTCAGCTGTATCATGTCGAATCCTGAACCAGGCGCCCCAAAGAGCGAAGAAAACATCCGACCGATATGTGACTGGGCAGCGCCGCTAAGCGCGACATCGAAGAGAACTACGGTCGCTA
>CAXMSJ010000111.1:0-2844 GCA_964196305.1 uncultured Acidimicrobiia bacterium | reverse complement strand
GAAATCGCGAGCGGTTTTCTCAGCACTCTGGGCCTGCCCTTCCTAACCTTGCTCTATCAAAGCTTGATCGAATCAGATCGCAGTCTGTGTCTGACGGCAAAAGATAACCAGGCTATCTCTGGATTTATCTGTGGCAGCCGGGAGGCCGGACAAGTTTTTCGCCGCTTCGCTCAAGGCAGGCGGTGGCAAATAGCGTGGGCTCTACGAGGCCTGCTTCTCCGTCCCCGGATCCTCAAGGGCATCCTGGAAACAGCCCGCTATGGGAAGCGGGGCGACATCAACTCCCAGATTCCAGACGCAGAGCTCTTTTCCCTGGTGGTGCAAGGGCAAGCGCGCCGAACCGGAATAGGCTCTGCTCTCGTTGCGGCCTTGGCCGAACGATTAGCGGCCAGTGATATCAACCAACTCAAAGTCGTAGTCGGGGAAGAGCTTGAAGGAGCTGCGTCCTTCTACCAGAACCTCGGATTTAAAGCTGTCGGAGTGATCGAAGTACATGCCGGTCGTCGCTCTCAGATAATGGTAGCTTCAACCGCCAGTTTCCTGTCAAAGAGTAGAAACAACTCATGAGCCCGCTAATCTTGTCGGCAGTAGTATTAGGCGTCTTCCTGACGACGCCTTTTGTGATTACGCTCTCGAAACGGCTCCTCGTTCTCGATCAGCCGGCTACCCACAAGATCCACTCCGCCCCGACACCCAGGGGTGGCGGCCTGACCATCGCGCTCTTCTGGCTACTTGGTATGGCCGCCGTCTTTCCGACGGTCAGCGGCCAAGAAGGCCGCATTCTGATCGGACTGATGGCCGGTGCAGCGATCATCGTAACCGTCGGCCTGCTCGACGACTTCATGGAGCTGACCCCCGTTCGCAAATTATTTGGCCAAATACTGGCCGCCGCAGTCTTCTGGCTGTGGGCTAGTCCCCCGCCGGTAGAACCGCTCTCGACACTAGTAGTCCTGGGGTGGATAGTGCTCGTAATCAATGCGTTCAACCTAGTCGATGGCCTCGATGGGCTGGCAGCTGGGCTGGCAGCTGGGGCGGCGGCGCTTTCTGCCTTCACCAGCGGCGGATCTCTTATGCAAGGACCCGCTCTATTGCTGGCCGGCGCCTGTTTAGGATTTCTGCCTTACAATTGGCGTCCGGCGAAAATATTCATGGGCGATTCCGGCAGTCTTTTCCTTGGATTTTCTTTAGCCGCCCTAACTGTCATTAATTTCGGGGAGGCCGGCAGTGTCGGTCAGGCGACTGCGCCAATCTTCTTTTTAGCGTTGCCGCTCTACGACACGTTTCTAACAGTAGTCCGCCGCCTGATCAACCAAGAGTCGCTAACAACAGCTGACACCGACCACTTTTACAACCGCCTCATGCACCACGGGCTCTCTCATCAAAAAACGGTGGTGGTTACACTCCTTTTGGCGGCCATGCTTTCGGTGCCGGGACTGGTACTGTCGAAAACAGGTGCGGGGACGATCAACGTAGGGCTGGCGGCCATAGCTGTCGTCCTCCTACTGACCGCCTTTGCCAGGCATTATAGGCTGCTGGTCAAGGAGCACTCTTCTTGAGGGTATCAACTCAGCTATAAGCTTGGTAGCCTCGGGTAGGCGTCGCTCGACTACCAGTGCGGCAATCTTATCCAGAGCGACCAGATATTCTTCAGAACGGGAGCTATCCACCCTGGTGATCACATGTATCTTGGAATGCGGTGATGGTCGCTGTGATTCATCCCCGGCAATCAGCTCCTCACTAAGCTTTTCTCCCGGCCGGATCCCCGTATACTCTATCCCAATGCGCTCCGTATCGAGACCGGAGAGCTCGATCATCTTCTTGGCCAGATCGATGATCAAAATCTGCTCTCCCATATCAAGCAGATAAACCTCTCCCTCGGCCCCAAATACTGCCGCTTGTAAGATCAGCTGCACAGATTCAGTGATCGTCATCAGGTAGCGCTTCATTTCAGGGTGAGTAACTGTCAAGGGGCCACCGGCTGCCAATTGCCTCTTGAAGATCGGCACCACGCTGCCATTGCTGGCCAGAACATTGCCAAAGCGCACTACGATGAACTCGGTGTCTCCCCCGGCCAACCCCAGAACGGCCCTCTCAGCCAGAGCTTTAGAAGTACCCATGACATTAACCGGGTTTACCGCTTTGTCGGTCGAGACTAAGACAAACTTTTTTACACCGGCCCGGGCAGCGATGCGGGCTAAGCGTAGCGTGCCGACGAAGTTATTCTCCAAAGCCACCATCGGATTTAACTCCATGACCGGGACATGCTTATAGGCCGCCGCATGAAATACTAGATCGGGCGCGTAGGCCTCTATTACTTCAGTCATTTTGACCTCGTCCTTGATGTCGGCAACCACTGTCACGACCGGACATCCCGCCCCCGCCAACTCCATCTCGACTTGATATAGCTGGTTCTCGTTGATATCAATGTTGATAAGCAGCGCCGGAGCAAACTGGCTGATCTGCCTACAGAGTTCAGAGCCGATAGACCCGCCGGCCCCGGTCACCAGCACTTTTTTGTCATTGATAAATTCGCTGATCGCTTCAATGTCCACTTTTACCGGATCGCGACCGAGGATATCCTCGATCCTCACCTCGCGGATCAAACTAATGCCAACCCGTCCGTCAAGCAGATCATGGACCCCAGGCAAAGTCCGACAATCGATCCGCTCGCTCTGACATACCCGGACGATCTCCTCGTTTATCCGGCGATCGGCCGACCGGATGGCGATAATCACTTCTCGCACCTCATTAGCCCTGATCAACTCTTGAAGCTGTCCCCGCGTGCCTAACACCTGGACACCATGGATACGCAAGCCGGTTTTTTGCATATCGTCATCGATAAAA
>CAXMSJ010000110.1:0-4977 GCA_964196305.1 uncultured Acidimicrobiia bacterium | reverse complement strand
AAAGGATCTCCGACCGTATCCCCAGCGACAGCGGCCGCATGAGCGTCAGTGCCCTTACCGCCGTGTGCTCCGCCTTCAACGTACTTCTTGGCGTTGTCCCAGGCTCCGCCGGCATTGGCCATAAAGATGGCCATCAAAAAGCCGGTGACTAGAGCGCCGGCCAGTAAGCCGCCAAGCGCTTCCGGTCCAAGCAGAACACCGAAGATTATCGGGGTCAAGATGGTCATGAGCCCCGGTGCCACCATTTCTTTTAAAGCAGAAGCGGTAGAAATATCAACGCAGCGGGTGTAATCCGCCTTGGCAGTGCCTTCCATCAGGCCGGTGATCTCACGAAACTGTCGCCGGACCTCTTCGATCATCGCGCCGGCCGCGCGGCTGACAGCGCTGATAGCCAAAGCTGAAAAGAGGAACGGATACATGGCCCCCACGAAGAGGCCCACGATCACGCGGACATTATTGATATCAATTGCTATCAATCCTGTGCCCGGAGAAACAGCTAGCGAGTAGGCCTTAAAGAGAGCCAGGGCAGTTAGCGCCGCAGAACCGACAGCAAAACCCTTGGCGATAGCGGCAGTGGTATTACCCACTGAATCGAGGTTATCCGTGATCTTGCGGACATCCGGACCTAAGCCGGCCATCTCGGAGATGCCGCCGGCGTTATCGGCAATCGGGCCATACGCATCGACACCGACAACAATGCCGGTGGTCGAGAGCATTCCTAAGGCCGCTAGGGCGATGCCGAAGATACCGCCATTAGTGAGAGCCGCCTCACCGGCGTAGAAGGAGACGAAGATGGCAATGCTGATCACCAGGACAGGCAGAGCCGTGCTCTTCATGCCGATTGAGATACCCTCAAGGATATTTGTCGCCGGACCAGTCAGCGAGGCCTTGGCGATCGCTTTAACAGACTTGTAATGATCAGACGTGTAAACCTCGGTAATGAAACCAATGGTGGCGCCGGCCACTACGCCGGCCACCAGGGCTACGCCGTACAAGATGAACTCACTGCCCAGGATAACGTTGATGATACCGAAGGCCCCGACGATCATGATGGCCGCGGCGGCGTAAGTACCTTTATTGAGAGCGGAGTGAAGATTGGCGTCGTCATTGGACGCCCGGACAAAGAAGGAACCGATAATAGACGCGATGATTCCGAAAGCCGCCAGAGTTAGAGGCAAGACGGCCGCTTCGACAGCTAGTCCGATGGGAGCGAAGAGTACGGCGCCCAGCACCATCGGTGCGATGATCGAACCGATGTATGACTCGAACAGGTCAGCACCCATGCCGGCGACGTCGCCAACATTGTCCCCCACATTATCGGCGATGACCGCCGGGTTTCTGGGATCGTCCTCCGGGATACCGGCTTCTACCTTGCCGACCAGGTCGGCACCGACATCGGCCGCCTTTGTATATATACCACCACCGACACGAGCGAAGAGCGCGATAGAGCTAGCGCCAAGCGCAAAGCCGTTGATGATCTCAAAGGGATTAGCAAAGTTACGAAAGATCAGGTAGAAAATTCCAAGACCGGTCAGCGCTAAACCGACGACTGCCATGCCCATGACGGTACCGCCGCGAAAAGCCACCATGAGGGCTTTTGAGACCCCGATGGTTGCCGCCTGAGTCGTTCTCGAGTTGGCGGCGGTGGCTATCCGTAGACCAATGAATCCGGCCAAAGCTGATAGAGCTGCTCCGAAAACAAAAGTTACGGCGGTATAGGGACTCAAGGCCACAGCGATGAGAACTGCCATGGCTATGACAAAAAATAAGAGCGTTCGATACTCACGCGACAGAAAGGCCATCGCGCCCTCCCTGATGGCGTCAGAGATCTCGCGCATCTTTTCGTTACCCCTGTCCTCTTTCATGACCTGCGAGGCCAAGAAAGCGGCATATAGGAGTGCCAGCACACCTGCTAGCGGCCCCAAGATAGGTGCTACTGTTTCCACTTACACATTCTCCTTTCGGACGTTAAAACAACTTGGCTAGTATAGGGAAAGCGAATGAGGGAGGCAAGGCGAGCTGGGCACTTAGCGCAAACAAGAGTCAGACAGTAATTTAGTCGCCCGGAGCGTCCCAGACATTTGGGACAAAAAGTCGCTCGTACGTCTTTATAGCAAAGCGGTCAGTCATCCCGGCGACATAATCAATTACTTTTACTGTGGGGTCGTCGTCGGGGCTCGGAAGAAACTCCGCCGGCATCTCGCGTGGTGAGTTAGAGAAGTAATCAAAGAGTGATTGCAGGACCCTGGTCTGTTTGACGTCCTCTTTTTTAGCAACGGAATCGCTGTACACGCGGCTGAACAGAAACGCGCGCATCTCGCCCATCAGTCGCCAGCCTTCATCGCTGAGACGGATTTCAGATCGACCGGTGCTGGTTCCCACGAGGTCGTTGACCATCCCGCTGATCCGCGCTCCTTGGCCGCTACCGAAGAAAGACACTGGCTCGCTGGGGAGATCGTCCTCGGTGATCAGGCCACCTCGTAAGGCGTCGTCAATATCGTGATTGATATAGGCGATACGATCGGCTATTCGCACAATCCGGCCCTCAAGGGTCACTGGCTTGTTCGGCCCGGTGTGATTGAGAATTCCGTCCCTGACTTCCCAGGTTAGATTGAGACCCTCCCCGCTGTACTCAAGTTTTTCTACCACTCGTAAGCTCTGCTCGTTATGGCGAAAGGGGCGCGTGAGCCGCCCGCCGGCAGCTAGGGCTTCCTCCCCGACATGACCGAAAGGCGTATGTCCGAGATCGTGACCGAGGGCGATAGCCTCGGTGAGGTCCTCATTGAGAGCCAGGGCGCGGGCGATGGTCCGAGAGATCTGCGACACCTCAAGAGTATGGGTTAACCGGGTCCGATAATGATCTCCTTTGGGCGCCAGGAAAACTTGGGTTTTATGGGCAAGCCGACGAAAAGCTTTGGTGTGCAATATCCGGTCACGGTCTCGCTGGTAGCAGGTGCGAACTGGGCAGGGCGGAACGTCGATTTCACGACCCCGGCTACGGGACGCTAAGGCCGCCAGCCGGAAAAAGGACGACTCTTCCCGTCTCTCGGTTAGTTCACGTACTGTCAGTTGGCTGGTTTTCGCATCCATGATGGCAGTATATAGCATGAGCGCGCGGGGGTGATGGGTAGGCGTGCAGATTATGATCGCCGGGATCGCCGGAAGTTTGGCACAATTGTCTGCCATCGGTCGTTGTCCTAGAATGAGCGGAACATGGCGAGTGAAAACCAGCGCAACGCAGTCGCTAGCCGGGCGGCAGAACTGCGTGAAAAGATAAACGACCATTCCCGCCGCTATTACGCGCTCGATTCTCCCGAAATATCCGACTCGGAATATGACACCCTGGTGCGCGAGTTAATCCAAATAGAGGCAGAGCACCCAGAGTTAGTGACCCGTGACTCGCCGACACAGCGGGTGGGTGAGCCGTCGCTCACGGCTTTTGCTCCAGTGGTTCACGAAACACGCATGATGAGTTTGGCCAACGCCGACTCACTGGAAGCGCTGGACGCCTTCTTTGGCAGAGTCGAAAAAGAGCTCGAAGAGACCGAGATCGAGTACGTCTGCGAGCCAAAAATGGATGGCGTGGCCGTGGCGATCTCCTATAAGGATGGGCTCTATCTTCAAGGGGCGACCCGGGGCGACGGGCGAGTCGGCGAGGACATTACCGAGAACATCAAGACCATTAGGCCTCTGCCGCTCCGCTTGCGTGAGCCGGTGCAAGGGAAGCTAGAGGTCCGTGGTGAGGCGTATATCAGCAAAGACCATTTCCGCCAGATCAATGAGAGCAGAATAGATGAAGAGGAACCCCCTTTTGCCAACCCGCGTAATGCGGCGGCCGGGTCGCTGCGCCAGCTGGATCCACACGTTGCGGCTTCCCGCAGGTTGGGTGTCTTTCTATTTGCTATCGGCGTTTCCTCAGGAGACGACCAGACCCAATGGGGTTCCCTGGGCCGGTTAGGCGACTTAGGTTTTCCGGTTAATCCGCGAAATATTCTCGCCAAAGATCGACAGGAGGCCGGGGAATTTTGTACTGCTCTTCAAGAGGATCGTTTCCAGTTGCCTTATCAGATAGACGGCGTTGTGATCAAAGTGAACCGGCTCGATTGGCAGGCGAAGCTGGGGGCGACAGCGAAGTCTCCGAAATGGGCCATCGCATATAAGTTCCCCCCGGAAGAACGGACGACCACTGTGCTCGATATATTTGCCGGTGTCGGTCGGACCGGAGCGCTCACGCCAACGGCGGTGATGGAGCCGGTGGAGGTGGCCGGGGTCACCGTCAGTCGGGCTACTCTGCATAACGAAGATGAAGTGCACCGCAAGGATATCCGGGTGGGAGATCGAGTTTTGATCCGGCGGGCGGGCGACGTCATTCCGGAGATCGTCAAGCCGATCGTCGAAGCACGTAACGGGAGCGAAAAGCGCTGGAGCCTACCGGCCCAATGCCCAGAATGCGGAACCGCTATCTTACGCCCAAGCGGCGAGGCGGTCGCCCGCTGTCCGAATATGGCTTGCCCAAAGCAAGTCTTCGAGCGGCTAGTTCATTTCGGCAGTCGTGGGGCGATGGATATTGAGGGCTTTGGTCCGGCGGTGGTGGGGGACATACTTGACTCTGGAGACATCGATGACCTGGCGGACATATATAGTTTGACCGTCGAGAGGCTAGAGGAGATCGTGCCGCATTTTGCCGCTAAGGCAGCGGCCAACTTAGTGGCAGCGATTGAGAAATCAAAGGAACGCGCATTGGAGAAAGTCATCTTTGGTCTGGGAATACGCCATGTGGGATCCCGCACGGCGGAGATTTTGGCACAAGAGTTTGGCGACATGGAGGCTCTGGGGGCGGCTGATTTTGAGCAGCTAAACAGTGTCGAGGAGATCGGGCCGAAGATCGCTGAGAGCGTCGCGGCTTTCTTTCGCCAAGAGAGCAACAAACAGGTTATTGCCAAGTTGCGGGTCGCCGGTGTTACGATGACCGCTAGG
>CAXMSJ010000109.1:0-7099 GCA_964196305.1 uncultured Acidimicrobiia bacterium | reverse complement strand
TAGGGCGGACTTTAGCGGTCTATCTTTCCACTGATCAGTATTTGTCGGTGATCGGCGATCAGCTCTGCTTCGGTCTGATCATGGGTAATATATATGGCCGTCTGCCCAGTTTCAGCCAGTGTTTCCTTGAGATTGGCCAGTAGTTTGGTCCTGATGTTTGCATCCAAAGCGCTCAGGGGCTCATCAAGCAAAAGCATATTTGGGCGGAGCGCCATAGAGCGCGCCAGGGCTACGCGCTGAGCTTGGCCGCGGGAAAGTTCGCGGGCGGCTTGATCCAGGAAGTCGATTTCAAGTAAGTCGCTAAACTCTCTTACGCGCTCATTAATCCCTGCTGCCTCGAGTCTTCTCCACCGCAGACCCAAGGCGATGTTCTCATAGACAGTACGGTTGAACATATACGGGGCTTGAAAGACAACAGCTATCCGGCGACGCAAAGGGGTGTGGTTTCGCCAAGCTGGTTCTTGACCAAAAATAAGGAATTGATCGTAACCAGTGTCAGGCGGCTCCAATAAACCGATTATTCTCAAGAGAGTGCTCTTTCCGGCGCCATTTGGCCCGGAGATCGCCAGCACCTCGCCTGTTTCTAGCGCCATCTCTTCTATCTCGAGAATCGGTTCACGATGGTAAGTTTTCTTGATCGATTTTAGGATGACCGCTTTAGTCATGGCGTTGTTTCTGTTGGAGATAGGTCAGGACGAGATTTGCGAAAAAGACTAGGGCTAAAAGGAGAATTCCCAGGGCGATAGCCACGTCAAAATGACCCATGCGCGTCTCCGTCACGATCGCCGTCGTCATGACGCGCGTTTGCCCTTTGATATTTCCGCCGACCATTAGTACCGCCCCCACCTCGGATATCGCTCCGCCGAAGCCGGCCATAGCGGCCGCCAGCAGACCAAGTCGTGCTTCTCGCCACAGTACCTTGACCATTTGAATCGTCGACGCCCCTAGCGACAAGGCTTCTAGCCGGATTCTCTGATCGAGAGACTGTATCGCCGAGGTCGTCAGGGCGACCACTATTGGAAGGGCGATCACCAATTGAGCCAGAATCATGGCCGTGGGCGTATACAGAATCCCCCAGGCTCCCAGCGGGCCGGAGCGCCACAGCAAGACGGCCACGGTTAGGCCGACCACCACTGGAGGCAACCCCATCCCGGCGTTGGCAATGGCCACCAGAAATCTCTGGCCCCGGAATTTTCCTAGAGCCAACCAAGTCCCAATCGGCACGCCAACAGCCAGCGCCAGGGTGACCGCTCCCACGGAGACCTTGATTGACAACCAGAGAATAGTGGCCAGTTCGCTATCGGCTCGCAGCAACATGCTGACCGCGCGACTCAAGCCTTCAAAGATAAGCTCCATTAGTTCCTACTGGCGAGCATCGGGGATAAACAGGGGTTTGTCATATCCGGCAGCTCTAAATTCGCGAATCAAAGACTGGCCTGGTTCGCTGATTAGAAAACGGCTGAAAGCCGTGGCTCCCGGGCCACTGCCTGCGACGACTATCACGCTGTAGTCGTTTCTAAGTCGCTGATCGGTAAGTTCGGCGGCCCGTAACGACAGGCTCTGTTGCTGTGCCCGGAAGGTGCCCTCATCTGTCAGAGTATAAGCTTGTTTCTCGTCGGCGATCCTCAGGGTAGCCGCCATCCCTTGCCCGACTTCTTGATACCATGATCCTTGTGGTTGTCGGTTGCTGGTTTGCCATAGGCTCAGCTCTTTCTGGTGTGTGCCGGAATTGTCTCCCCGACTAATGAATTGAGCCTCATTATCGGCGATAGCTTGCCAAGCCGTCGCCAGGCTGTCGGCCGTCTGTATGCCGAGGTCGTCTTTTTCGGGGCCCACCAATAGAAACCAATTGTACATGACCGCTTTACGGCTGGTGCCGTATCCAGCCGCCATAAAGGCCTGCTCGGCGGCAGGCGCATGGACCAGCAGTATATCTGCTTCCCCGCGCTCACCCATTGTGAGGGCTTCACCCGTACCGACAGCAATAGGCTTGATCGTGAAACCATAGCGCTTTGCAAAAGCCGGGATAAGCTGATCAAGAAGGCCGGTATCATACGTGCTGGTGGTGGTCGCAAGGATAATGTCGGGTGGGGGCTGACTCTGGTCATCCGCCCGCAGGCCAAGGCCTGAACAGCCGGATACAAGCAGGGCCATCAACAATGACAGAAGAACACGCCGGAGTCTCGAAGCGGTTCGCGAGTTTTGATCGTTAAGGGTCATTAGCGAAAGTATACCGGAGAAACTTCGCACATTTGTCACGCGCTCAAACCGAGTTATAATTTTGCTCAAGATGAACAAACTTGCAATTGAAGTCAGGGATTTTCGAAAAACCTACGGTAGTTTCGTGGCCGCCGATGATATTAGCTTCGCAGTAAACGCAGGCGAGATCTTTGGCCTTCTCGGTCCGAATGGCGCCGGCAAGACAACCACGCTGGAGAGCCTGGAGGGATTGCGTACCCCAGACAGTGGTTTTATGCGCGTGCAAGGCATCGACCCCAGCCGCGAGTCGTCCCGGTTGCGCGATGTAATCGGGGTTCAATTGCAGGCCTCTGGCCTGCCGGACAGCATTACAGTGAATGAGGCGATGAGATTTTTCAGCGCCTACCACAAGGTAGCTCCGCGCTATGACTTGATTGACCGCATGGGGTTGACCGAGAAAAGAGACGCACAATACCACCAACTCTCAACCGGGCAGAAGAGACGGCTGGCCTTGGCGCTGGCGGTCGCACATCGACCGCAGGTATTGTTTCTGGATGAGCCGACAGCCGGGCTGGACGTCGCTTCGCGGGTGGAGTTGCATAGTTTAATGCGTGAAGTGCAGGCCGAGGGGACCACAATCATCCTGGCTACTCACGATATGGCGGAAGCAGAAGAAATGTCGGATCGGGTGGCGATACTTTTGCGGGGCAAAACGGTTATGGTCGGGAGCCCCATGGATATTACATCGACCGGCGCCGGTCTGACTAAGATCTCTGTGCGGACAAAAACCCCCACTTTATCCGCCCCCGGTGGCAACTTTCCCGCTGTCAGCCGGCAGACGACAGACGGCGACTATTTCATTTATTACAGCACTGATATCGGGCCGACGGTGTCCGCGATTATTGATTATATAGAGTCAAAAGAGGACTCCCTCATTGACTTAAGAGTTGAACGCCCATCTCTGGAAGATCGTTTCTTGGAGATTACCTCAACGTCACCAACCCCTACGTCCCAGGATGCCCAATGAGGGCTTTTATCAACCACTTCCTATTTGAATTCCGCACCGGGATTCGCAACAAGACTTTGCTCCTGATGAACTATCTATTGCCCTTGGGGTTCTACGCGATGATGGGCTTAGTTATGACCGAAGAGCTTAATCCAGAATTTATCAAGACCATGATCCCAGCCATGGTCGTTTTTGCTGTACTGGCCAGCACGCTGCTGGGATTGCCCGATCCACTGGTGGCGGCGCGTGAAGCTGGTATTTTCCGAAGCTTCAAGATCAACGGCATTCCCGCTCTCTCGATCTTGGCTGTTCCCGCCCTGACTACCATGATTCATATGATAATTGTAGCGATGATTATCACCTTGACCGCGCCTCTGTTTTTCAATGCCCCTTTGCTGGTTAATTGGCCGAGCTTTCTTTTAACCTTCCTGGCTCTGGCCTGGGCATACACAGGGATAGGCCTGCTGATCGGGGTGATCTCCGCTAATACGCGGATCACCGTTTTGTGGGCGCAGCTGGTCTTCTTGCCCTCGATCCTACTGAGCGGGATGATGCTCCCCTACAACATGTTGCCGGAGGGAGTAGCCAAGGTGGCCAGGATTTTACCGGCGACCCACGGCATGAATGCTTTTAGAGCGTTGGCTCTGGACTTAAAGGCGGAATTTGATCCGACTGGAGCGCTGGTTGTCATGTTTGCTGGTGGGGCAGTAGCCTTTGGGCTGGCGATCTATCTCTTCAACTGGGATAGCCAGAATGTTACTCGGCGCGCACATCCGGCCCTGGCGTTGCTCGTGCTAGTTCCGTACATAGTTGGAGTTCTCCTTTAAGTTTTACGCTTATCTACGGACAAAAGTACAGGTAGATACGGCTATTTTGCCCTAAACTCTCCACCTCTTTGTGACGAAGTAATTGATAACTATATCTAGATACAATTGCTTCATGACTGGGGAGGAGGTGAGAGAAATGAAACGCACTTTTGTGACGTTCGTGTTGGCCGCTACTATGGTCATCTCGACCGCCACCGGGGCTGGGGCGTGGGCGCTCTTTCCTTGGGAAACCCCGCCGCCAAGCGCTCCGTCCGTCCCACAAGCGATTACAGCAACACTCGATATTTATCCGGGTACAATTAACCTGAAGAGTAACGGCAAGTATGTTAAGGCCTACATTGAATTGCCATCAGGATATGATGTAGCCGATATCGTAGTCAGCAGCGTCATTTTAGCCGGCAATTGCCAGGCTGATCTGTCTCGAGTCAAGATCGGCGATAAGGATGAGGATGGCATACCGGACATAAAAGTCACTTTTTCTAGAAAAGACCTGAAAAATGCTTCTTTGTCTGATGGCCTGATCGAGCTGACTGTTGAAGGCTTGCTCCTTAACGGAGATTCGTTTTCCGGGACCGATGTAGTAAAGATTCGCAAGTAGATATCGAAGATACATTGGAGGTTAATATCTCTAGCGACTGTTAAGCGCCGCCGCGTTTTGGCGGCGCTTTTTCCATTTGCGTCAAAGAGGTAAGCTGAGAAGATGAAGCACATAAGAGCGCAGATCTCGCGGGCTCTAATACAATACTTCGAAGGTGATGACAGGCGGATTGATCATGCCTTGCGGGTGCTGACACAGGCGGAACGCATTATGGTGGGTTACCCCGCGTGCGATCACGAGATCATGATCGCCAGTGCTCTTCTCCATGACGTCGGGATCAAGGAATCTGAGCAAAAGCTCGGATATAACAATGGCCAGACCCAAGAAGAATATGGGCCGCCGATAGTGGGGAAATTGCTCGGATCAATCGGATTTCCGGACGACAAAATCGAAATTGTGAAGAATATTGTTGGGAACCATCACTCGCTGTCGCGCTATGATTATGTAGAGCTTGAGGTCTTGAAAAAAGCGGACAAAATCGTAAATCGCGATAAAGATTCATGCTAACCTTTTACTCGCAAGCTAACTGAAAGGGGCCTCATGAAAAAAGCGTTGCGCTTGTTTGGTCTATTACTCGGACTGTTCGCCGTAATTCTAGTTGTCGGGGGCGTAGTGGTATATTCCCTCAGTAATTCTCGGATCGCCGAGACCTATGAGCTCGACCACGATGAGCTTGATTTGGATGTGGCCGACACCTCGGTCAAGCGGGGACGCCACTTGGTGCAGGCGGTCGGTAAGTGTGGGGAGTGTCACGACAGAGATCTGGGCGGCAAGGTCATGGCTGACGACCCCATGTTTGGTCGGCTAGTGGCCACTAATCTGACAACCGGCGAAGGCGGAATGGACCACCTCGAGACGGAGGCTCTGATTCTGGCTATTCGATACGGGGTAAACCATCATGATGATCGGTCTCTCATTCTGATGCCATCCCAAGCCTTTTTCTTCTTCACCGATCAGGATCTCGCAGACATTATCGCCTACCTAAAAACTGTTCCGCCTGTCGACCGCGAACTCCCTGAAACTAAGATCGGGCCGCTAGCGCGTTTCTTGTTGGTCAGAGGTGCTCTGCCGACGCTATTGCCGGCCGAAATGATCGATCGATCGGCTTCTCGATCAGCGCCTGAACCAGGGGCTTCTCTGGAATACGGTGAGTACTTGGCGATTGTGTCCGGCTGCTCAGACTGTCACCTAGAGGACTTAACCGGCGGCCCTATTCCCGGGGCGCCGCCAGGCACGCCGCCGGCCGCAGATATCAGTACAGATGGTGAGTTCGATACCTGGAGATACTCAGATTTTGTTAAAGCCATGCGCCAAGGTATCAAGCCGGATGACACAAAAATCGACACGTTTATGCCATGGAAATTTACGAAAGACATGACGGATGAAGAACTCCGAGCGCTATGGCTTTATCTTCAGAATAAGTAGGCTGTAAATTTTTGAATATCCAGCTAAAGTGTTAAAGTGAAACGCAGCGTGGTCGATAAATGACATAGTCGCTGATCATAGGCTGGGGGCTTCGTGCCGAAGATAAAAGACTTTATCTTCAAACATTTCGAGCTTTTGCTCATTTTCTTGATGGTTCTCGCTGCGGAACTCATCAACTTCTACCTCGTGTCCAAATTGAGCTTTCTAAACTTCTTCTACCTCCCCGTTTTATTGGCTGGTTACTATCTGGGGAAACGAGCGGCGCTGACAACCAGTGTCGCCAGTGTTTTTCTGATTGGATTCTTCTTTTTGGCCTGGCCGGACTATATATCCGGCCCGAACCTTATTCTCGATACTTTTATAGATTTGGGGGTCTGGTCCTTCTTTTTGTTGTTGGCCGGGCTACTAATCGGGACGCTGTACGAGGAAAAAGAGAAGAAAGTGACCCAGCTAAAATTGGCTTATGTCGGCATCTTGGAAATTCTCTCAAAATATTTGGATTCGTACGACCGGCATACTCAGGGTCACTCAGTGCGAGTGTCAAGACTGGCCACTGAAATTGCAATCTATCTAAAGCTCCCGCGCGCCATCGTTGAGAACATCCGGGTGGCCGGGCTTCTTCACGACATCGGTAAGGCTGACATCAGTCTAGATATATTGCAAAAATCGGCCAAATTGAGCCAGGAAGAAAAAGAACTTATTGATAGGCACACTGATCACGGCGCGCAAATCTTAGGATTAGTGGGAGATGTTCTTAAAGAATCGATCCCGATTGTCCAAGCGCATCATATGAATTATTTGAATAACGAGTTTAAGGACGTGCCTCTAGAAGCTCGAATTATCTCGGTAGCTGATGCCTACGATGCCATGGTGAGCGACAGGCCGTATCGTCAGGCGAAAACACCTTGGAAAGCGATTGAAGAAATTGAGAATGACGCGGGCAAGAAGTTTGACCCGGCCGTTGTGGAGGGCCTAAAAGCCATCATCACTCAAATAGCCGAAGACCCAATAAACGTACCGGGTCTTGGCCTCTGACTGAAGCTC
>CAXMSJ010000108.1:0-4378 GCA_964196305.1 uncultured Acidimicrobiia bacterium | reverse complement strand
GACTACGGTATCAGCCTCGGGATCACTCGAGACATAAGCTACGCCATCAGGGAGCAGATCGGTGACGGTGACGTTGTTCAAGTCGCTCTCACCGGTGTTGGTTACCGTCAGGATGTAGCTGGTCTGCTCGCCGGCCCAGATCGGATCTTCGGTGTCGATCTTACTGATCGAGACATCCGGCTGCAGAACAGTGGTTTCTTCGGTGGCGTCATCATCGACTTCATTGTCGGTGGTGACATTCGCATTATTGGTATGCGTGCCGCTCGAGACGCCGGCCACTGTGATCTCAATGGTCAGGTCTTCGCCTACCGGGATATCATCGGTGAACCACGTCAGGTTCGGACCGTTGATCTGGTCGGCCACTGGAGAGCTGCTGACATACGAGAGCCCAGCCGGCAGGGTATCTGTTACGACCGGGTTGATGAGGTCAACTTCACCAGTATTAGTGACGGTCAGCGTGTAGGTGGTTAATCCACCTACCAGGATCGGATCGTCGGAATCAGTTTTGGTGATTGAGACCTCGGGCACTGGTCGCCTGATGACAGTGGTGTCTTCCGTGGCTTCGGCGCCCACATCATCACTGGTGGTGACGCTAACGCTGTTCGTGTGGGTTCCGAGCTCCACGCCCTGCACCTCGACCGTGATCACCGCTTCATCTTGACCAATACCGGTTCGTATCGTGCCAAGATCCCACGTGATGGTGTTGCCGACTATGCTGACCGGCGGGGGATTACTGTCAACGTAGGTCAGGCCGTCCGGTAAAGTGTCGGTCACGATTGTGTCGTCCAGGTCTGTGTTGCCAGTGTTAGTGACAGTGATCGTATATATAGTGTTATCGCCAAGAAAGATTGGGTCGACAGAATCGACCTTGTCAATGGAGATTCCCGGCTCTCTGGCAACCTTGAAGTTGTCGGTTTTTGTTTCACTGAGCGGGAACTGGGGATTCTGGCTAACCCAGACCTTGTACTCTCCACCGTTGTTGGGTGAATCCGCGTACCACGATGAGGGCGGGTTCCAGTTCCAAAGTCCGAGGTTGGCCTCGAAGGCTCCATTGGTGACAGCAAAAGTCCGGGAGTCATTGGGGTTGACGCCAATGCCGTCCTGGCTGCCGCTACCGCCTAGCCACGTGCCGTTCGGGCTAGTGATCTTCCAGTGGTACAGCCCATCCGGGAGTCCAGCACTGCTCCTACCATTAGGCCCACCGTTAAGGTAGACCGAAGGTTTGTCAGGGTAGTCAACGTTCGAATTGACCGGTTCGCCGTCTCCCTTTGTGGTCCAGATGGCACCGCTCATTGATTGAATAGTGACATTCTCGACTGTTGTTTGTGCTTCAGTGCTTGGGGCGATCGCAATCAAAACGCCGTCGTCTTTAGGGCTTGCCGGGGCTGTCGCTTCGGTTGTATCTGTTTCCACGGCATCCGATTCAACCGGGGGATCGGTTGGCTCTTCGCTATCAGTGATGGCCGCGCTGTCGTCGGCAGGTTCAATATCATCTGCGACATCCGCCTCGTCGACTGGAGCGTCATCAGCAGCCGGAGCATTGTCACTAGTATCTGCTTCGACTGCGTCCCCTGCCTCTTCAGCACCTTCTAGCGTGTCGGCTGAGGGCTCTTCGGCAGCTGGTGCTTCTTCTGTAGCCGCAGGTTCGTTGGCGTCGCCTACATCCGCGTCAGCAGAGGTATCAATAGTAGTTTCCGGTAGAGTCTCTACAATCGCCACTGGTGGAGCGGCGGCGTCCATTTCTGCCGCCGCCAACGCCGGCGCAAAGAGTGGCAGAATCAAGAAAGCCGACATCATGCTGGCGATCGTCCGCCTGAAACTTAGATTCACCCACTTCAGAGCCGTTCGCTGTCTCACATTAATTGTTCTCATCATGACACCCCCGCTTTACTTGACCAATTTACTTGCTGTATGTCTTGCATCATTGGATCCTCCGTTTTTTTTGTTTTTTTCCTGACTTCGATATGGCCTTGATTAGCTCAGCCGGGCTTGAGTCTTTAGATAGCGCCTCGATCGACTCAAGAGTTACTGCCCCCGCCTGAGATACTGGATGGACACTCACTTTGCCGATGTAGTCGTGGATATTCAGGACTACAATCTTGCTGTCTGGACTGACCTTAAGAAGATCCTGGCTGGCCTGGATGCCGTCTCCCTCAAAGTCCAGATCTATCACAATGATCTCAGGCGACGTTGATCTTGCCAGTTCCTGTGCCTCTACACTTGATCTCGAGGCGCCAACAACGTTGATCCAACCTTCGCTCTCTAGAATATTCCGCAAAGTGCCACTGAGTTCAGCCTCTGATCCGGCTAAGAGAACGTTGATCTTTTCCGACAACTCGTCCACCCCCATAGGCTTGTTAATAAGTACTTAGTTATTCATACACCAGAGCGCGAGGCACGTAACCAGCAGGGGGATGTAACTTTTGGCGTTTTAGGGGGATATTTTCTTGCAGATTCAGTAGGGCTAAACCTTAATACTTTAGTATGATACAAGCGGGCAATAAAGAAACGCACACGCGGCGTCTACCCAGAGGAGTGGTCGGTCTGTGGTGGCGAACGGTCGTTAAGGCAGGTTTATCCAGCCCTGACGGCTGGCATAAAGGATGGCGGATATGCGGTTCTTCTTGTCTAGTTTTCTTAAGATGCGGCTGACGTGGGTCTTGACAGTGACTTCGCTCAAGTGGAGTTCGTCGGCGATCTCCCGATTGCTGAGTCCGCCGGCCATCAATTCCAACACCTCCAGCTCTCGCGGGGAAACTTTTGGCGCTTGTCTGGTCCGCTGACGCCTCTCCACCAGGGCTTCCTGGGCGAGCTCCTGAGGCAAGACCATCTTGCCCCTGGCTATCAGGCGGATAGTTTCAATCAGGTCGTCCGCGACTACATCGGTTAATAGGCAGCCGCTAGCGCCATGATTAAAGGCCTCGGCCACGTCTTTTTCCGCCCCCGGCGGGGCGAGGATCAGGATCTTGGAGTCAGTTTTAGCTGATATCTCTTGCACAGGGTCCTCTTCGGTGGTGCCGTTTAGACCAAGGACGATGATCTGCGGGTTAAGCTCCCCTAGTTTCTCCATTGCATCCGAGGTACTGGCAGTGGAGGCGACTACGTCGATGTCATCTTGGCGGCGCAGTATCGCTTCGAGACCTTGTCGCAGCACGTCTCGCTCCTCGATAATCAACAAGCTGGTAGGTTTTTTGCTGCTAGACATTCTCTCCCCAAGGCTCTTTGTGGCTCAATCTGTACTTGAAACTTGCCAAAAAAAATAAGCGTGCAGACCAAATATGTACAAATTATACTCCGAAAGTAACAAAATGTCCGTAAGCGGTTAAAAAAAGGGGAGCGAACGGCACCAGGTGGTGACCGATTTCTTGGTGATCATGAGGCGAGCGGGGCTCCTCGGGGTGTTCTAATATCTCAGGCTATAGTGGAGGTATAGCTAATATCGACCTTGTTCAGGGCCGGGATAAGAGGTAAATTAAGCGCAGCATTTTACGAAGGGCGATTAGCTCAGCGGTTTAGAGCGCACGGTTCACATCCGTGAGGTCACAGGTTCAAATCCTGTATCGCCCACTGGCAGCATCGGACAAGGAGATAACTTTGGCTGGGAACACTCGTGATAGTGGGGCGGGGCGACCCGAAGTGGCTCTGACGGAATCAGCAGAAATGTATCGCAAGGCCATGGATCTGGCCAACGATGCAATGTTTGTGGCTGATACGACCACAGGAATTCTGGTCGAGGCCAATCAAATGGGAAGCCAGCTTATTGGGCGGCCTCTTTCTGAGATCATCGGGATGCACCAGGCCAAACTCCACCCTCCCGAAAAAGCCAAACAATACGCGGACATCTTCATGGAGTATGTGGCTAAGGGTCAAGGGGTCACGGTGGAATTGCTGGCTCGTCATGCCGATGGCCACGATATCCCGGTGGAAATCAGTTCCAGTGTTTTTCAGCTGGGAGACAAGACAATGGTCATCGGTATCTTTCGCGATCTGACCACGCGTAACAGGGCGAAGGAGCTAAGCGACGGCCTTAATGAGATCAACAAGATCATCAATTCTACCCTGGATGCAGATGAGATATTAAATAGAGTGGTCACTTCTTCCGCGGCGGTCTTAGGGGTGGATACCTCGGTAGTGTTGTTGCGACAGAAGAAGCAATGGGTGGTCCAGTGTGGGCAGAACATTCCTGCTGAAATGATCGGGTCGTCTCTCGGCGAGCAGCAGATCCCCCACGTGGCGCTGGCTGCGAAGACCAAAAAGCCTGTTATCGTCAACGACCTTGAAGCGCGGGAGAATCTCAACACTAAATTTATGCAGGACACAGGGATTCGCTCGACGATGGTCGTGCCGCTTGTTGTCAAGGATGTGGTTATCGGGTGCA
>CAXMSJ010000107.1:0-13739 GCA_964196305.1 uncultured Acidimicrobiia bacterium | reverse complement strand
TCTGAAGTAACTCTGCGCCGCTGTTTCCGCCCCATAGATAGATTGTCCGAAAAATATGGTGTTCAAGTAACTCTGAAGAATCTCGTCCTTGGAGTACTGCGACTCGATCTGGAACGCAATGGCCGCCTCGCGGATCTTTCGCCTCCAGGTGGTTTCCCAGGTGCCAACTGTATTCTTGGCTAACTGTTGGGTTAATGTGCTGCCGCCTTGAACAATCGCCCCCTCTTGGACATCTGCCACCAACGCCCGACCGATAGCCTTAAAGTCGACCCCTTCGTGGCCGTAGAAGCGCCTGTCCTCAATAGCGATAACCGCTTGCTGCAGATACGGTGATATCTTCTCTAGTGGCACCAAGACTCTGTTTTGCTCCACAAAGAAGTCTGTGATCAGGTTGCCGTTGCGGTCATAGATCTTCGTTGTTTGCGCCCGTTGCTGGAATTTCTGACTATTGATATCGGGCAGCTCAAAAGTGGCCAAGGCGACCATGATGAATCCCGTAGACAAGACGACAACGGACGCCAGCACTGTGAATAACAGTAACCCGATGCCAACAGCCAGGCGACGCTTTTGGCGTTGTTTGCTCGCCAATTTCCGCTTTTTTGCTGCCATCGCGCTATTCTTTGAGCGGGTCGACCCTGGCGGGTACCCGCGGAAAGCTCCTCGTTAAAGATACGAACATCTGTTCAACGATAGTGTAAACACAGAGGAACTGTCAAGCACTACAAGCCACTGACGCCGGCTTTGCGGGCGAGATCCCGACCCTCCATACACAGGTATATTGGAACATCTGGAGATCGTTGGCGGATGAAATGATTGAGTTGCGCGAAGAGTTGCTGCCGAATGGTGATGAAATACCGGAACTTGCCGTCGAGCCCCCGGATCAGCTCGCCGGTGGTCAGGCGTGAATTCGGAAAACGCGTTTCAATGACTGGCTTGAGGTCCGGGTGGAACCTGAGAGCGCCCAGACTGATCCAGGCAATGCTACCAGCTGGTATCAGATCAAAAATAGCTGAGACGACTTCCTTGTAGGCTGACTCCCATCCTGGAAAGTGGATGATTGGATCGAAATGGAAGCCCACCCGATAGCCCGCAGCCACCACCCGCGAAGCGGCTGCTAGTCTAGCTGCCAGCGATGGTGTGAGCACCTCTTCGCGCTCTCGGATGACTTCAGGGTTGACCGACCACGAGATAACGGTCCTCCCGTGATGATCCAGCCCGAGCAGGCTGTCGACACGATCGCTCTTGGTCTTGAGTTCAAACGTCACGTTTGGCAGCTCAGAAAGAGCGGGCACCAGCTGTTCGTGAACCCCGGCCAGGGCTTCGAAGTCGAGGCTGTCAATGAACTCGCCGCTGCCGACCCTAAAATGCCGCGCGGGGTGGGCCCCGAAGTAGTGGCGGGCATCATCGATCACGCGTTCCGTATTGGCGTAGATCGTGAATGGGGTGTTCATGTAGTGGTTCAAAAAGCAGTATGAGCACCCTAGGCGGCAGCCTATCCCCAGGTTGAGCACGTAATAGTCACAGCAGGTATAGGCAGTGGTCCCCGGGCATTTTTTTATCGATTGTCCCCGCTGCGCAGCGAGCGCCAAATCCGACCGACCGAGATCGCCGGAAAAATCCCGGATGCGCTCCACGTGGCGCACTGGGATATCCGGCCAGTGATCCCTTATTCTAGCGGTGACAGGAGAGGTGGATACGGCCGCCTCAATCAGTATTTGTCGCGGCTTCCAGAGCATCCTTGATCAACTCGCTTCCCTCAAGTTTTTCTAGCGACTCCAGGATCGCTCGGAGTTCGTCTGCGCCGCGATAGGTGAAAGAGACGGATACGGTCATGTCCTCAAAGTATGGAGTGTGCTCGACCTTGATTTTCGAATGCAGACTAAGAGCGGCCAGCGAGGCAGTAAAAGCCTGTTCAGCACGGGTATAGGTGGGCAGCAGTGAGGCCCGAAGCAGCCGCTTTAAGACCGTAGTCTTTTGTGGGCCATTGCGTTTTTTGTCGTTTAGGATGGCCCTTATTTCTGCCCATTCCAGGATCTCGTGGGGCTGGACGCTATCGCGGCGGGCCACGTCTGCTAGGAGCCCGCCGATGATTCGCCGATCATTGTGATTTAGGCGGCTACCAGCCCGTTCGACGCGGGCCAGGGCTCCGTCAATCTCACTCACTGGAATTTCGGGGCTGATGGCCATTCACTCCTTACTCTGGCGATGACATCCTCGCTGATCAGGGCGGCTTGGGAATTGATCAGCGCCTGCTGAGCGGTCTTGACGCCGGGGATCACTAGCGTGGCTTGGTCGAGAAGAAGGGCCAGAGCCAGCGCGGCTGTGGCGATGCCCTCAGCAGCAGCGATCGTAGCCAGGGTCTGCGTGGCCTGGTTGTAATCCGAAAATTTGGCCTGAAAGCCGTCAAGGCTCCGACGGTGATCTTTGCGCCCGAAGACAGGCCGGTCCTGGTATTTGCCACTCAGCAGTCCTTTAAGCAGTGGCTCATAGGCGAGAAACGCTATCTTTGCTTCATGGCAGAATGGCAGTTTGCTAGAGAGATGTTCCCATTCCAGGAGATTAAGACGATCCTGGTAGGCAATAAAGCCCGGGAGGCCCACCGCTGCCTGCAGCTCTTCTTGCTTAAGGTTTGAGGCCCCAAAGTAGCGGACCTTACCCTCGTCGACCAGGGATGACATTACCCCCAGGGCTTCGACTATATTTGACGCTGGGTCAGGCCAGTGTAAAAAGTACAAGTCTATATACTCGCGCCCCAGACGCCGTAGACTGTTTTCGCAGGCACTCCGGATATAAGTTGAGCCCAGATCATGAAAAACGCGGCCGCGCTTGTCCCATCTCAGGCCCACTTTGGTCGCCACCAGTGCCTCCGGGGCGCCTGACAGGGCTTTTCCTAAGACCGTTTCGGCGTGACCGAAGCCGTAGATGTCAGCGGTATCGAAGAGGTTGATTCCGGATTCAAGAGCGGTGTTGACAGCCCGCATGGACTCACGGTCGTCGACCGGTCCCCAGCCTCGTCCCCCCAGAGCCCAGCAGCCGAATCCGACCACTGATGCACGCAGATCGGAGGGGCCGACAACTCTATAGCGCATCGTCTGGAAAAAGTGTCAGGTTTTCGCTCGGAAGCTCTGTGTAGGCTTCTCTTAGTTGACCGTAGAGCTGCGCCTGAGCTGTCCGGCCGCGCTTGCGCGCGCCAGTTTCCAATATCGATAATTTTGCCGCCAGAGTCTGGGTTGCCGCCCACTGCTGCTCGTCCGATAAGTGATGGCCATCGATCAATTTACGCAAGGCCTGGACTCGAAAGCGGTCCATGCCCCAGTGCTTTTGTGACAGCTGGTCATCATGTCCACCGGTTTTGACGACGAGTGCTTCTGAAATCAAACCCACTTTATGGTGGGCGGTTATCCGCAACCAGAGGTCATAGTCTTCACAGGCCGGCAGGGTCGGGTCGAATAGGCCGACCTGATCGAGCAGGCGCTTGTTGATCATCACAGCTGATGGCGATATCAGGCATCTCTCAAGGGATCTTAGGAAGATATCCCCAGCTGGTTTGGCGTGATACTCTTTCGGGTTGATGCGGCGGCCATTTCTAATCCAGATCTCATCCGTCTGGGATATCAAGCTGTCCGGATGATCCAGGTGGTACTGAACGTGCTTGGAGTTCTTGTCGGGCAACCAATGGTCATCTGAGTCAAGGAAGGCTACCCAGGGAGAGCAGCTGGCCTTAATGCCTAAATTGCGGGCCGTAGAGACTCCGAGGTGTGGTTGGTGTAGCAGTTTGAGGCGTTCATCGCTGATGTCGCCCAGCACCGTCGCCGCCTTCGAGTTCTTCGAGCCGTCGTCGACCACAATGATCTCAGTTACCGGCCTGGTCTGGTCTATGAGGGACACCACAGCGCGATGGAGTGATTCATCACGCTCATATACAGGTATGACTACTGCAACATCCATGGAAGTCCTCGCTTTAGCGGAGCAGGTCTCCGACCGCTTCAGCCAGTATTTTAGACCATTTCGAGGCTCGACCGACAGCCCACTGCCGGCTGACGGCGTCAGCATGATCGGAGACTACTTTGAGGCTAATGAAGTCTAGTTGTCGGGATGCCGCCGCGCCGGCCAGGTGTAACCCCTCCATGTCGACCAGCGACGCCCCCGTTTCTAGTCGCAAACGGTCGCGTTGATCGGCCTCAGTCAACGGGGTCGATACCGTCAGGATCTTAGCTTGCGGCAGGCTAGTCTGGAGGGCCACACAATGGGGCACGATCTCAGGTCCGGCGGCGGTGGTCGTAAAGCTAGCCGCCTGGACGACTGTACCCGGCGTCAGGTCGGGGTCAAGAGTTCCGGCGAACCCGGCATTCAAAACCAGCGATGCGGCTCCTTCGGACCGATCAATCGCCCGGAGCAATACGGTTCCAGCTTGGTTGCCAGCAGCTTGTATCCAGTGCACCTGATTATTCATTTTTGGTAGGCGGCCCAGGCCCTCGCGGACTGCGGCTACCTCTGGCTCATAGGCATAGACCAGAAACATCATAACTGCATCATAGCCTATCTCCTGCCATGACTTACGGCGGGTGCTTCTGTTATCCTACGTTGCGTGACCAAGGAAGAGATCCAAGAGCAGGTAGACGTGATGGCCTCTGGCTGTGCTGAAGTGCTCCCCGCTGATGGCCTGGCGGCCAAGGTAAGGACAGCCACCAAAGAAGACCGGCCCCTGGTCGTCAAGCTCGGCGTCGATCCGACTGCTCCCGACCTGCATCTCGGGCACGCTGTGCCGCTTCGCAAGCTGCGCCAGTTTCAAGATCTGGGCCATAAAGCAGTTCTTCTTATTGGGGATTTTACGGCGAAGATCGGGGATCCATCCGGTCGCTCCGCCACCAGGCCACCGCTGACTGACGAGCAGGTAGCGGTGAATGCCAAGACTTATACCGACCAGGCATTCAAGATCCTTGATGATGATCCCCAGCGCCTCGAGATTGTTTATAACAGTCACTGGCTTGCCCCGTTGAATTTTGCCGATATTTTATCTTTAACCTCGCGCTTTACGGTTGCCGGACTGCTTGTTAGAGATGATTTTGCCAAGAGATTTAGGGCCGAGAAGTCGATCGGACTTCACGAGTTTCTCTACCCGCTCATGCAGGCCTACGATTCAGTTGAGATTGAGGCGGACATTGAACTCGGCGGGACGGATCAGAAGTTTAACTTACTGGCCGGCCGGGAACTGCAGGAGAAGTTCGGGCAAGAGCCGCAGGTAGCGTTAACGCTACCGCTGCTTGAGGGGACGGACGGCGTTAAGAAGATGAGTAAATCCTATAACAACCATATTGGTCTGACTTTTGAGCCGGCCGATATGTTCGGCAAGGTTATGTCCGTCCCAGATCAGGGACCAGGGCAAGATCGCTACCATTTGATTCTTAAATACTACCAGCTGGCCTTAGGGGTCCTTCCTGATGAAGTGGCAAAGATCGCTCACAGACTGGGGGCGGAGACGCTCGATGCCCGAGACGCAAAGGCTGAAGCGGCGCGCCGCGTGGTGGAGACCTATCATGGTCGAGAGGCCGCCGCCGCGGCGCAAGCGGATTTCGAGGCTCGCTTCCGCCAGAACAGCCGGGCCACGGCAGCCGATTTAGCACAGGACAAAACAGTGCCGGTCGGAGTCTGGAATGAGCCGGGCAGGGTATGGATGCCCAAACTGTTAGTTGCTATCAAGGCAGCCGCCTCTACCAGCGAGGGACGGCGCTTAATCGAGCAGGGCGGAGTGAGGCTCAACGGTACATCACTGTCCGATCCACGGGCCGACATCGCCTTGTCCGACGGCGACCTGTTGGAGGTCGGCAAGCGTCAAAAGTTCAAACTACGGTTCGAGGAAGATTCCGCTAGATAGATCGAAAGCGACGTGCCTCGTGATCTCTTTGGCAGCAGGCTTGGGATCAGGGTAAGACCAGGCCGAGTTCTCGTTGACCTCCCCGTTCACCACAACATCGTGATACTTTGATTCACCCTTCCAGGGGCAGGTGTACTGTCGTGACCCGTCCTGGAGGAGTTCGAGGTTGACTGATTCGGGCGGGAAATAGTGATTACCTTCCAGATAGATAGTGCTGTCGCTCTCGGCAATGGTTGTCTCTTTCCAAATCGCTTTCACTATGTGCCTCCTCATTTTAGGCTGGCTTGTTTGATGCCTGCTGTTATCTAAGGATGACAGGTCAAACCTTGCTGGGCAAACATGCTAAACTTGGCCCACTTTTGACTGATTCACGGAGGAACATGGGAAGCAACTTTCAATATAGTCGCCTCGGTCGTATTCTAGTTGAACAGCAGGTTGTGTCCGAGGCACAACTAGACCTCGCTCTGGGAATTCAAGAAGAGCACGGCACACCTTTAGGGCGCATCTTGGTTGATGAGGAGACCATTACCGAACAGTCTTTAGCGCGCGCGCTGGCGGCGCAGCAGGATCTGAAAATGATTGATTTTGACCTAATAGAGGTCGACATTAAGGCCAGCAGCCTGATCTCTGAGGAAACCGCGCGCCGGTACAAGATGATACCTATTGGGTTTGAGGGCGGCAAGTTGTTGGTCGCCATGGCCAACCCCCTTGATATTTATGCGGTTGACACAGTTCAGGTGGCTACCGGGATGCGAGTTGAGTTAGTGGTGGCCACGGAAAGCGGGATCGATGCTGCGATCACTGAATTTGTTGGTGGTTCGACCGTGCTGCAGAGGACCATGCGTGATGCCGAGCGCTCCAAAGAACGCTCTGATGGCCCGGTTGTGCTGGTCGAGGACCAGTTACCACTAGACGAAGATGCGCCAGTGGTGAGATTGGCTAACGAGATACTGACGCAGGCCTTTAAGATGCGCGCCAGTGACGTGCATATCGAAAACGAGGAGCGGGACGTCAAGGTCAGATACAGGATCGATGGCGTTTTACATGAAGAGATGACAATTCCGCTTAATCTGCGCGCTCTGCTCGTCTCACGATTCAAGATCATGAGTGGTATGGATATCGCGGAGCGGAGGCAGCCGCAAGATGGGCGCGTGGCGATCAATGTTGACCAGGCGCGAGTGCAACTTAGAGTGGCTTCTCTGCCAACGATGCATGGCGAGAATTTGACAATTCGCTTGATGAGCGGCAGTTCCGGACAGATCAAGCTTGAGGAATTAGGCTTGGCGCCGGATACGCTGATAGATTATAGAAATGCTTTCAAGCGCTCTTTTGGGGCAGTGATCAACACCGGCCCGACTGGTAGCGGCAAGACGACTACTCTCTACGGTACCCTGATGGAGCTGAATACCCGGGCCAAGAAGATCATCACTATTGAGGACCCAGTCGAATATGCTCTGCCCGGGTTGACGCAGATGCAGATCAATCGCAAGGCGGGACTGGACTTTGCGGCGGGATTAAGGTCGATAGTCCGGGCCGACCCGGACATCATTATGGTTGGAGAAATACGTGATCTCGAGACAGCACAGATGGCCGTCCGCGCGGCGATGACCGGCCATTTAGTGCTTTCAAGTCTCCATACAAACGACGCCCCGAGCGCGCTCACTCGGTTGATTGATATGGGCGTTGACCCGTTTTTGGTCACATCGTCGCTCCGCGGCGTTCTCGCGCAACGCTTGGCCAGGTTGCTCTGTCCTCATTGCAAAGAGAAGATTAGATACAGCCGGGCGGCGCTGGATCGCATGGGGATCACCGGTGTGCCTGAGACCGAGATCTTTTTTAAAGCGGTAGGTTGTCGAAAATGCGGATCGTCAGGCTATAAAGGGCGGATCGGGCTCTATGAGTTCCTTCCTGTTTCTGAAGAGATCAACCGATTGTGTGTGGAGAGAGCCTCAAGCATGGAACTAAAGCGGCAGGCCGTCAAAGACGGGATGCGCACTTTGTATGAAGATGGAGTACTAAAAGCCCGTGAGGGCAAGGTTACGTTGGAAGAGGTTCGTCGGGTAGTGATTTAAGCGTTGACAATCATGATGACCTAGCATAATATGCAATAGCATAAATCCGACCGACTAGCTAGGAATTGAGGACGAAAACGTTGGCAGGCGCGATGGTCAGCCTAGCTGACACAGGACATAGACAGGCGCGGGCGCTCGAACTTTTTGAGAACGGCTACAACTGTGCCGAAGTAATGCTAGTCACTTTCGCCAGGGAGCTGGGTGCTTCTGAGGACCTGATGTGCCTGGCTACTCCTTTTGGAGCTGGTATCGGTGGGCGACGTGATCTGTGCGGGATGCTGACAGGCGGAGCCATGGTTATCGGTTTGGCCTATGGCCGGACGGATCCGACAGATCTTGATCGTAAGGCCGTCGTATACAAGCTTACCGGGCAGTATTACCGCTGGTTTAAGACGGAGCGACAGGTAAAATGCTCGGAGATTGTGACCGGCAAGTTCACTGGCCACACCGGGGTCTGTGTGACACTCCTGGCGGATGCGGTTGAAAAATTGACAGAGGTACTGAATGAGCAGACCTAAACCAATAGACTTAGACGCGATGAAGACCGGCGGTTTTATCAAGCAAAAAGAGAAGGACTTTTTTGCTATCCGCTTGCGCACGCCGGTAGGCAAGATCAATGCGGACCAACTCGAGACTATCAGCAGGGTGGCCCGCAAGTTTGGGAGCGGCGATTTACATCTGACGGTCAGACAGGGAGTTGAGATACAGGGCATTCCCTTTGAGCAGATTCAAAACGCGCGAGACGAGCTTGAGGCGGCTGGAGTACGTATTGGGGCCTGCGGGCCGCGATTTCGCGTAGTGACGGCTTGTCCGGGCTCTGAGGTTTGCCCTAATGGTCTGGTCGATTCAGCTGGACTTGGATTGGCTGCCGACGAGCGTTTCTATGGCCAAGCGGAGGGTCTGGAGTTACCACATAAATTCAAGGTGACTTTTGCCGGCTGTCTCGCTTGTTGTCCTAAGCCGCAGGAGAATGACGTCGGTTTCCATGGCCTGGTTGAACCCGAACTGGTCGTGGCAGACTGCAATAACTGTGGTATTTGTGAGGTTACCTGCAAGGAGGGCGCCATCGTCATGGGTCGGGACGATCTACCCGTTAAGGATGATGCGAAATGTATCTATTGCGGTGATTGCATCAAGAGCTGCCCGACTGACGCCTGGATCACCAAGAGGACGGGCCTGGCGGCTTATGCCGGCGGGCGCTGGGGCCGGCACCCTGAATTAGGCCGGAAGATCGGCGAGTTTATTTCGCCGGATGATGCCATGAACGTTATCGCAGAAGTCCTCCGGTTCTATAAGGAGGAAGGGCAGCGCGGCGAACGTCTAGCGGCCACCATCAGGCGAGTCGGGCTCGATGAGCTCAAGAGGAGAGTAACGACGTGACTGAGATAAAGGCCGACGACAGTCTTGACTTGCGGGGGGTTCATTGCCCGATAAACTTTGTCAAAACCAAGCTCAAACTGGATGAGATGGCGAGTGGCGATTTCCTCGAAGTGCTATTAGATGAGGGAGACCCGATCGCCAATGTTCCGAGAAGCGTTAAAGAAGAGGGCCACCAGATACTCAAGGTGGGCAAAGCAGAAAACGGTTACTATACGATATTAATAGAGAAAGGTTAGAGGTAGATGGCGTATTCAGAAGACTGGATAGAAAGATATAGTCGTCACATTATTTTGTCGGAAGTGGGTGGCGACGGCCAGCAGAAGATCGGCAACGCGAAGGTGTTGGTTTTAGGTGCGGGGGGACTTGGTTCGCCGGTAGCCTTATATTTGGCGGCCGCCGGGGTTGGGACGTTGGGCATTGTCGACAACGATGTGGTCGACCTGAGCAATTTGCAGCGGCAGATACTACACCACACCCCTGACATCGGTCGACCAAAAGTGGATTCAGCCATCGAGAAGTTGCAAGCGATCAATCCGGACATCACAGTGCGACCATATCGCCTGATGGTTGACTCCACCAACATTCTCGACATTATTAGCGACTATGACATTGTCGTAGATGGCACAGACAATTTTCCTACCAGGTTCCTTGTTAACGATGCTTGCTATTTTGCCAAGAAGCCGCTGGTTCACGGGGCTATATTGCGTTTTGACGGTCAGGCATTTACGATCGTTCCCGATGAGGGGCCGTGCTATCGTTGCATTTTCCGCGAGCCGCCGCCTGTTGGCAGTGTGCCTAATTGCTCGCAAGCCGGTATTCTTGGGGCTGTAGCTGGGATGATCGGTACGATCCAGGCCACTGAGGCTTTGAAATTAATTATCGGCAAAGGGCAGACGTTGACTGGACGCCTGTTGATCGTAGATGCGCTTGATATGTCTTTTAGGCAGACCAAGATACGCAAAGATCCGGATTGCCCGATCTGCGGCGACAACCCAACGGTGACCGAGTTGGTCGATTATGAGTGGGTCTGCTAGGAATGGAGACTGAGTGAAGTTTTCGGTCAAGACCGAGTATGGTCTCCGGGCGCTAATTGACCTGGCATCGCAAGCGACCAGAAAGCCGGTTGGCGCTCGTGAGATTGCCGCCCGCCAGGATATTCCCGAGCGGTTCCTGGAGCAGCAGATCACAGCGCTGCGAAAGGCCGGGCTGGTAAACAGCCAAAGAGGGGCTGGCGGCGGCTGCAGCTTGGCTCGATTGCCGGAGGCGATCACGGTACTAGAGGTGATCGAGGCTCTCGATGGTCCGGTGATGAACATGGACTGCATTAGCCAGGGTGGCAGTGATTGTCGGCAGTCGGCGCACTGTGTCATTCAGGACTTGTGGCTTCAGTCTCAGCTGAAGTTGCGTGAATACTTAGGCTCAGTGTCCATTGGAGACCTGGTCTCCCGCCAAGGTGAAAAGGCCGGAGCCGGACTGACTTATACATTATAATCATGGCGGCCGGCACCAGAAGCTGGTCGCGGGGATGGAGGATTCGATGACGGAAGATTTTGCCAAACAGGAAGAGCTATCAGCCCAAGGAGTGTTGGAATGGGCGGTCAAAGAGTACGGAGACAAGGTGGCGCTGGCGTGCAGTTTTGGCGCAGAGGACATGGTTCTTATCGACATACTGAGCAAGGTGACCGATAAGCCGCGTATCTTTACTCTTGATACCGGTCGTTTGCATCAAGAGACCTATAATGTGATGGACGAGGCCCGGGAGAAGTATGGTATCGAGTTTCAGGTGATGTTTCCCGACACCAAGGCTGTTGAGGCGATGGAGGGGGAAGAGGGGCCCAACCTCTTCTATCGGAGCATCGAATTACGGAAGCGTTGCTGTAATGTGCGGAAAATGGAACCGTTGCGACGGGCATTTTCTGAGCTGGACGCGTGGGTCACCGGTTTGCGGCGGGAGCAGGCCGTAACTCGCGGAGCGGTCGCCAAGGTCGAAGAAGATTCAGGCAACAACTTGATCAAAATTAATCCGCTGATTGACTGGTCTGAAGAGGATGTTTGGAATTATATCAAGGAGAACAGCGTTCCGTACAACGCGCTACATGATCAGGATTTTCCCAGTATCGGGTGTGCTCCTTGCACCCGGGCAGTGAAGCCCGGTGAGGACATCAGGGCTGGTCGTTGGTGGTGGGAGAATCCGGATGAAAAAGAATGCGGTCTGCATGTTACGGAGAAATCTGCGTGAAGTCAGACGTTACTCTAGACGCAACGGGATTGATGTGTCCGTTGCCGGCTGTCAAAACAGCGCTGGCGCTCGAGAAGATGTTGCTCCAGGAAGTGCTGGAGATCATCACCACCGATGAGATCAGCTTGACGGATCTGCCGCGCTGGTGCGAGGAGACGGGACAGCAGTTGGTCGCGATCGTTGAGAAGCCGACTGCTGCGCACATATACGTTCGAAAAATTCAGTAGAAAAACAACCGAGAAATGGAGCGTGCATGGACACGATCAAGCCGCACGGCGGTCGGCTAGTCTCTAGACTGGCAGACGAAAAAGAAAAAGATGCCCTTCTGGCGAAAGCGGCAAATTTGCCGGCGATTACCCTCGATGACAGGGAACTGTCGGACTTAGAGATGATTGCTACTGGAGCATTTAGTCCTTTAGAGGGCTTTATGACGTCTGGTGATTATCGCAGTGTGGTCGATGTTATGCGGCTTTCGAATGGGTTGCCGTGGACGATTCCCATCACCCTCGCCGTCGATGAGGATGAGGCCGCCAAGTTGAGTAACGGTGAGGACGTGGCCTTGCTTGGGACGGACGGCGCGGTCGTGGCGATCCTGCATTTGGATGATATTTTTGCCTACGATAAAGACCGGGAAGCGGACCGAGTTTACCGAACGACCGACGAATCTCACCCTGGTGTTAAGTATTTGTTCGATTCCGGGGACGTGCTTCTGGGCGGAAAAGTGACCGTGTTGGCTCGTAGGCCAGTGACAGATTTTACTCAATACCGTCTTGACCCGCAGGAATCTCGCGAATTGTTTCATAAACTTGGATGGAAGCGGGTCGTTGGATTTCAAACCCGCAACCCCGTCCATCGAGCCCACGAGTATATTCAGAAATGCGCCATGGAGGGCGTTGACGGCCTGTTCCTCCATCCTCTAGTGGGGGCAACCAAGAGTGGCGATATTCCGGCGGATGTTCGGATGCGCTGCTATGAGGTGCTGATTGAGAATTATTACCCGAGCGACCGGGTTGTTCTTGGAGTGCTGCCGGCCGCGATGCGTTACGCCGGCCCACGCGAGGCAATTTTTCACGCGCTGGTCCGCAAGAACTATGGTTGCACGCACTTTATCGTCGGTCGTGATCATGCCGGCGTCGGGAACTTTTACGGCTCGTTCGACGCGCATTATATTTTCGATGAGTTCGATCCGGACGAACTTGAAATCACGCCGCTCTTCTTTGACTACACGTTTTATTGCCGGGAATGTGGCGGGATGGCTTCATATAAGACGTGTCCGCATGACAGCGAGTCACACATCTCGCTCTCCGGGACAAAAGTAAGAGAGATGCTCCAGGCCGGCGAGACCCCTCCAGAGGAGTTCAGTCGCCCGGAGGTGGCCGAGATATTAATAGAGTCGATGCGGGGGTCGGGCGGTGACTGAGGCCGCCACGATCAATAACCCCGGATACCTCAAGCTAGACCTGGTGATCCGGGGGATGAAGATCTCGCGCGAGGCCCTAGGCAGCCCGGAGATCGCCCGGGCGCTGCGCTTGGCTACCGAGACCGGTGCCGCTTTAGAGCTCGACATTATTCTCCCTGACGAAGTTATGGTCAATATCCCGGTGCTAGAGTGCCTGGCAGAGGAGAAGCCATATACTTTAATGAAGGATCAAGATCGATTTTTCATCCACGCCAAGAGCGGGGAATCGGTGGAGGTCAGGCTGGTGCCTACCCCGAAGTACTATGAGCAGTCGACAGAGTCCGGCGTGCCGATGGTTCAGATAGGGCGGACTTATGGAGGGTACCTGACCTTGTCACCCACTCCGGTATGTGAGTTCATTGACGATAACTTAGCGTGCCATTATTGCGATTTAAGCGCCAGGAATCATCGTGTCTGGACCGTTGATGAGATTCTGGAGACAGTTGCTGCGGCACTGGCGGAAGGGGTGGCGGAATACATCTGTTTGAACGTCGGCTATACTCAGTCGCCGGATGGCGGTATCGCGCTGCTCGAGCCGTATATTCTGGCTATCAAGAGGCGGTTTGACGTGCTGGTCTGTGTTCAAGCTCAACCGCCGGCTGTCGATTACTGGATCGACTCGAGTTACGCTATGGGGATCGATTCGATCGCCTATAATCTAGAGGTTTACGACCCCGTGGTATTTGAGCAGATTGCCCCTGGAAAGATGCGTGT
>CAXMSJ010000106.1:0-16394 GCA_964196305.1 uncultured Acidimicrobiia bacterium | reverse complement strand
AACCGGGCGCACACATCAGATACGGGCTCACATGCGGTTTATTCAGCACCCGCTCGTTGGGGACGAAGTTTACGGACGAGCCGCCTCGGGAACCAGGCTCGGGCTTGATCGTCCCTGGCTCCATGCTCGAAGACTGACGTTTGCTCACCCTGCAGATGGTCGGAAGGTGTCTGTTGAGGCGGCGATCCCGGAGGACCTAAGAAAAGCGCTGAACAAGGCTGGACTCAGCCTACCTAAAGACACCTGAAGCTGATAAAATCTATCACTTAATATGAAAGTGAAGACTTTCCCAAAAGGGGTCCACCCGCAAGATCAAAAAGGGGCAACGCGCCAAAAGCCGCTGGAGGCTGCTGCCGTAGCGAAGCTCATAACTCTGCCGTTGCAGCAGAGTGCCGGTCTGCCGGCGACGCCACTGGTTCAGGTACGGGATACTGTTCTGGCCGGTCAAAAAATCGCCGAGTCGGCTGGGTTCATCTCTGCTCCGCTTCATAGTCCCGTTTCCGGCACAGTAAAAGCGATCGCCTTGCGGTTGCACTACACGGGGCTGAGACTGATGAGCATAGTGATCGCGCCGGATGATGAGCAGAAATGGGTGGAGATGACCAGGGGTCCAGATAACCCCGATGCTGAGTACATCCGCGAGGCTGTCCGGGAGGCGGGAATTGTTGGTCTTGGTGGCGCTGCCTTTCCCACGAGAGTCAAAATCACTCCGCCGGCGGAAATGACAATAGATACAGTGATCATCAATGGTTGTGAGTGCGAGCCCTACCTTACCGTCGATGATCGGCTGATGGTCGAGAGCGCCGACGCGATCGTTGATGGTCTGGGACTTTTGCTAACAGCAGTCGGAGCGGCGCACGGAATCATCGGCATTGAAGACAACAAGCGCGAAGCGATAGAGTCTCTGACTCGAGCTGTCCTTGGTACCGGCATCTCAATTGTCGCGCTTCAGACAAAGTACCCCCAGGGAGCAGAAAAGCAGCTGATTCACGCGGTCCTGGGCCGAGAAGTTCCTTCGGGGGCGCTCCCTGGGCATGTCGGGGTGCTGGTACAAAATGTTGGTACGGCTGCGGCTGTTTCGGCAGCAGTCCGTGAGGGGCGGCCCCTCACTCGGCGGGCGGTCACTGTCAGCGGCAGCGGTATAGCTGTGCCCAAGAACCTTCAGGTAGATATTGGGACTCCAATGCGGGATCTGATTGAGTGCTGTGGGGGATTAACCGAGGGGGTGGCTAAGATAATCGTTGGTGGGCCGATGATGGGTGTCGCGGTGGCGACCCTCGACGCTCCGGTGGTCAAAGCGACATCGGGAGTGATTGCGTTAACGCGTGATGAGCTGACAGAGATGGCCTATCGCGCCTGTATAAAGTGTGCGCGCTGCATAGAGGTCTGTCCCATGGGGCTGATGCCAAATCGGCTTAGCGTGATGTCGGAAGTACAGATATGGGATGAAATGAAGGACGAGCATCTCTTTGATTGTGTCGAATGCGGGTGTTGCGCATATGTTTGTCCCGCCAACCGTCCGCTGGTACAACAGATTAGGCTAGGCAAATACGAGCTCAAGAAAAACAAGGCTTAAGGAGGACCGTGCCCGAAAACAAACTGACCGTCACTACCTCGCCACACGTTCAATCAGATGAAAGTGTTCGACGGATCATGTTTGCCGTCATCTATTCATTGTTTCCGGCAACCGGTGCTGCCGTATACTATTTCGGCCTCCAGGCGCTAACGCTGGTGGCGGTCTGCATAGGGGCCTCATTGCTAACGGAATACGTCTTTCAACGAGTTCGTAAGCAGGTGGTCACTGTCTGGGATGGCAGCACGATCATCACCGGGATTCTTTTGGCCCTGACTCTCCCGCCTTCACTGCCGATATCGATGGCAATCATTGGCTCTGTGGCGGCTGTCGCACTTGGAAAACAAATATTCGGCGGTCTCGGTCACAATATATTCAACCCGGCACTGGTGGGAAGAGCTTTTTTGCAAGCGGCATTTCCGGTAGCCATGGCCACGTGGACGGTTCCGGCTGCCTGGATGGATCGCGCAGTCGATGCCAGCGCTGCCGCCACTCCTTTGGGTCTCTTTAAGTTTGAAGGGGAGTCGACTTCGCTAACGCAGCTCTTTCTCGGCAATACCAGCGGGTCCCTGGGGGAGACATCGGTGTTAGCGCTACTCTTAGGGGCCGGCTATCTCTACTATAAAGGCTACATCGAATGGCGAATCCCCGCGGCGATTATTGTTTCTGTGGCCGCCTTCAGCGGTGTACTGCGGCTGCTCGATGTCTCCCGCTATCCTGATCCGTTGTTTATGGTGTTGTCGGGCGGGCTGATCTTGGGGGCCTTTTATATGGCTACCGACTACGTCACCTCGCCGATCACCCCTAACGGCAAACTCATTTTTGGGGTCGGCATCGGCGTTATGGTAGTCATTGTGAGGGTCGCCGGCGGCTTACCCGAGGGAGTCATGTACGCCATCCTGCTCTTCAATGGTCTGACACCACTGATAAACCGGTATACGAAACCTAAGATATTTGGAGGGCACGCTCCGGCCAGCTGAGCCGGTCGCGGGTTACAAACAGGATGAGAGCTGCTCGGATAATCATGATTCTCACGATCATCGGTGTCGTGTCTGGTGGAGCTCTGGCTATTGTCTTCTCTTACGCTGAGCCGTTGATCCTAGAGAATCGAAAGAGAGCCATTAATAAAGCAGTTAAAGCAGTGGTCCCAGGCGCCTCACAGATAAAATCTGAAAAATCTGGAGATATTTTGATCTATCGGGGGATAGACGGGGGCGGACGCGTGATCGGCTATGCTTTTCGGACCGAATTCTCTGGCTTTCAAGGGAAGATCGCCATAATGATCGGCATGGATGCCCGGCTCGAGGAAGTCACTGGCCTGGAGGTCTTGGAAAATATTGAGACTCCGGGCTTAGGCAACAAGATTGATGAGCAGTCCTGGCGGAACGGATTCGCGGGTTTGAGCGGCCTTAGTGAGATGATACTGGTCAAGAATATCGCTGCCAATAAGCAGCAAAATGAGATCGAAGCGATCACGGGAGCAACTATCTCGTCTCAGGCTGTCGTGGACGGAGCTAACGCCATGATCGATGAAGTCCGCCGGGCGGTGGTGGAGTGAACGTGTTCCAGGAATTCAAGAAAGGCTTGTGGAGCGAGAATGCTGTCTTTCGGCAGCTGTTGGGAATGTGCCCAACCCTGGCAGTCACCAATTCTGGAATTAACGGGCTCTTTATGGGGCTCGCCACACTGTTTGTGCTTGTTGGCTCCGGGCTGACGGTCTCTATTTTCAAGAATAGTATCCCCAAGCAGGTGCGCTTGGCTGCTTATGTGGTGATTATCGCCACTTTTGTCACTATGGCCGATCTTTTTCTAGCGGGCAGTGTTCCTGAAATCAGCAAGTCGCTTGGTCCATATGTCCCGCTGATAGTGGTCAACTGTCTAGTCTTGGGGCGTGCCGAGGCCTTCTCTTCAAAAAATCGCCTGGTGCCCTCTGTTGCTGATGCAGCTGGTATGGGCTTGGGTTTTACAATTGCTCTGGTGGCGCTGGGAATTGTCCGGGAGTTGATTGGCTCAGGGGCGGTATTTGGCGTGCAGCTCTTGGGCGGCTGGTTTGAACCATGGCTAATCATGATGTTGCCACCCGGAGCATTTATATCATTGGGGATAATGATCGGCCTGATAAACCATTTCACCGACCGGCGTCTGGCAGCGCGCCATCAGCACTGGGAGTAAACGATGCAGCTGGTACTGATATTCATCTCGGCCGCGATAGTCAACAACTTTGTCCTCACCTTGTTCTTGGGGATATGTCCGTTCTTGGGGATGTCGCGACGGGTAGAAGCCGCTTTCAGTATGGGGTTGGCGACCACCTTTGTGATGACGCTGACTGCCGCTCTGACGTGGATTATCAATAACTATATTATCAAGGGCTTTGACGTACCTTACCTGCAGAACGTGGCTTTCATTATCACCATCGCGTCGCTGGTCCAGTTTGTTGAGATGTATATCAAGAAGAGCTCTCCCTCGCTCTACAGGACGTTGGGGATATTTTTGCCGTTGATCACTACCAACTGTGCTGTCTTCGGACTGGCTCTCTTTGGTGATCTGAAGGAGTTCAGCTTTATTCAAAATATCGCCTATGGTTTTGGGGCCGGCGCCGGGTTTACCCTGGCCATGACCATGATGGCCGGTATTCGCGAAGAGCTCCGATTTTCGGCTGTCCCGAAGGCCATGGAAGGAGCCGGCATCACGCTGATCGTGGCTGGGCTTATGGCTCTGGCTTTCATGGGCTTTAGCGGGCTCTTGACCATCTGACTTTCTGGACAGAGCCCCTGTCGCAGCATAAAATAAGCTCCTGAAAAGGATCAGAGATGGAAACTTACTTAATCCCCATATTAAGCATGGGCGGCCTGGGGGCACTCTTGGCCGCGGTGCTGGTCTTGGCAGACAATAAGCTACGCGTGGAAGAAGACGCGCGGATAGATTTGATCGAGGAGGCCCTGCCGGGGGCGAATTGCGCGGCGTGTGGATACGCTGGTTGTCGGCAATTTGCCGAGCAACTGGTGGCGGGCAAGATCGATCCGAGTGCTTGCCGACCCGGTGGGGCCAGCACCGCGCTAGCGATTGGAAAGATCCTTGGAGTCGAAGTCGAAGTCGGTGTACCCATGCGGGCTCGAGTCATGTGTCTCGGCGGAGAGGCCGAGTGTGACACTCGTTCTGAATATGAGGGTATCAGCGACTGTCGGGCGGCGATGTTGCTGGGAGGCGGCAACAAGGGCTGCGTCTACGGCTGTCTTGGTTTTGCCACTTGCGTCGATTCATGCCCCTTCGGGGCCATGCGGATGGACGCCAACGGGCTTCCTGAGATCAACGATGATACATGCACTGGTTGTGGCATTTGCGTTGAGGCCTGCCCTAAGAGCGTGATCTCTGTTGTGGCCGAGGGCGACAAGGTAATAGTGGCTTGCTCATCTCCTGAGAAAGCCAAGGTAGTGAAAGAAGTTTGCTCAAGAGGCTGTATAGGCTGTTCGCTCTGCGCCAAGGTTTGCCCGGTAGACGCGATCATCATGGACGGAAATCTGCCGGTGATTGACCAGGAGAGATGCATTGCGTGTGGGGACTGCATTGAGCGCTGCCCGACGGATTCGATGCTTGACCCACAGATCAACCATATCCTGATGATCAGACAGAAAAAAGAAGCGGGTTAGTGACCCGGCGCGAGCCGGGAGTATGACCACCTGGGACAAAGTGTTGATTGCCATGATCCTCGCGGCCTTTGCGGCCAGTTTTCTGCTGGTTCGAGCGGTGATCGGCGTTGCTGACGGCCCGCTCGTCGCGGTCGTCAAGGTCGACGGGGTGGTTCAGGAGCGCTTGGTTCTCTCCAAGGATGTCAATCTGGTAGTGACGTCGCCGGCCGGTTCTTGCCGATTAACCATCGAGGACGGCGCAGCACGCATTGTTTCAGCCGATTGCCCCAACAATCTTTGCATCACTCAGGGTCCTATTGACCGGGCAGGCGAGCTGATCGTCTGTCTGCCGCACCGGGTGGTCGTCTCGGTCGAGGGATCACTCACCGACAAGATAGACGCGGTAGTTCAGTGAGCCTGATCCGTCGGCCGACAACCCCTCTGACCACGAGTGAGCTGACTAAAGCGGCCCTATTGCTGGGAGCCGGGATTATCGTGCAAGGTATTGAGGCGCTGTATCTACCTTCCCTGATGATCCCAGGGGCCAAGCTTGGGTTAGCGAATTCGATCACGATGTTGATGATAGCGCTCTTTCGTTGGCGGGAAGTGGTGACGCATGTTGCCTTGCGCACGACTGTCGTCAGTCTCGTGACAGGCACGTTCTTGTCGACGACGTATTTATACAGTCTGACTGGCGGCCTACTAAGCGCCGCTGTTATGTACCTGGCACATCGCTACCTCTACGGCGGGTTGAGCTATGTCGGGATCAGCCTGCTTGGGGCGACAACGCACAATCTGACCCAGCTTGGTCTGTCGATCCTTGTCCTTGGACATATTGGTGTCGTGACTCTCTTGCCCTGGCTGCTTTTTTTCGCCGTTATTTCCGGCACCGGCAATGGACTGCTGGTCAACATAGTTGCTCCACGTATTGCAGACATTGCTCCGAAGCCACAAGTGTCATAGCAAACGCCGGTCATTTTCGAAAGTTGTTATTCTTAGCAGATTGGTTTAACGTTATTAGGCTTGTTTAGCAGATCAATAAGGCAAAGGATGCTTCTATGACAACAGCGGCCGAAAAGCCGATAAAACATATCACTACAAAAGACATGCCTACCTCGATTCGACCCAGGGAGCGATTGAGGGATTTTGGCGCTGCGACGTTGTCGACGGCGGAATTGTTGGCGATCATTCTCGGCACTGGTGCTCGAGGGGTGACTTCGATTCGATTGGCCGAAAGGATAATTAATGAGTTTGACGCTGGTGTCGGGCGGTTGGGCCAAGTGGAGTTGGAAGAGTTGGCGGCAATCCCTGGAGTAGGGCAAGCTAAAGCGAGCCAGGTGGTCGCCGCTGTTGAGTTTGGACGGCGCTTGTCTTTAGCAAAGCCGTCGAGCAGAGTTTCCTTAGCCTCCCCGGAAAGAGTCGCGGACAAGCTGATGCCTCGCATGCGCGACTATGAGCGCGAACATTTCGTCGCCCTGATAGTCGATGCCAAAATACGGCTCAAGAAAGAGGTTGAGGTGGCGGTTGGCGGGCTGAGCGCGGCCGTGATTCACCCGCGGGATCTATACAAACAGGCGATCAGAGCAAACGGAGCGGGGCTGATCGTAGCCCACAATCACCCAAGTGGCGATATCAAGCCGAGTCGCGAGGACATTGTCTTAACGCGGCGGCTTTCGGAAGCCGGAAAAATATTGGGTATCGACTTCCATGACCACATCATCATCGGCGACGGTCGCTGGTTGAGTTTGAAAGAGCAGGGTTATCTAACATGATATTTGATTTTCTCTTCGGGGCGCTTAGCCGCGATATTGGGATTGATCTGGGTACCGCTAATACGCTCGTCTATGTAAAAGGGCGAGGCATCGTACTGGTTGAGCCGTCGGTTGTGGCCATTCAGAAGGATACCGGCAAAGTGTTGGCGGTCGGGACTGAAGCCAAGCGAATGATCGGGCGGACCCCCGGGAACATCGTGGCCATCAGGCCGCTAAAAGATGGCGTGATCGCCGATTTTCAGGTGACGGAGTTGATGATCCGAAAATTGATCGAGAGAGTCCATAAGCGCAATTATATCGTCCACCCTCGCGTGGTGGTCTGTGTGCCGTCGGGCGTAACAGCTGTTGAGAAGCGGGCGGTCTACGAGGCCACCTTGTCGGCTGGCGCCAGAGAGGCGCATTTGATTGAGGAGCCAATGGCTGCTGCTATCGGAGCCGGGCTGCCTATTCAGGAGCCGATGGGGAACATGGTTGTCGATATCGGTGGGGGTACGACGGAAGTGGCTGTGATCTCGCTGGGTGGGATTGTCGCGAGTATCTCTATCCGCGTCGGCGGGGATGAATTCGACGAGGCGATCATTGCGCACGTGAAGAAAGAATATAATGTCATGATCGGTGAACGAACGGCGGAGGAAATCAAGATAGAGATCGGCTCTGCCTACCCTCTGCCCGAGGAAGAGGATGTAGAGGTTCGTGGGCGAGATCTACTGTCTGGGCTTCCGAAGAACATTGTCCTCTCTTCTGAAGAGATCAGGGTGGCGCTGGAGGAGACAATGACCCAGATAATCGCCGCCATCAAGAGTACCTTGGAAAAGACTCCGCCCGAGCTATCTAGCGATATCATGGATCGCGGGATTGTTTTGACGGGTGGTGGTTCTCTACTCAAGGGCCTGGACGAGCGACTCCGTCAAGAAACAAACATTCCTGTGCACATAACTGAGGATCCGCTCAGTTGCGTGGTAATCGGGTCGGGTAAATCCTTGGAGGAGCTAGAGCTGCTGAGGCGAGTCTCTATAGGCACCCAAAGATAAGGGACCAAACAACTATGTACTCAAGAACGAGCAATCGGAGCCGTTCGATTCTAGTTTTTCTACTTGTTCTCGCTGCGCTGATTATTACTCTTTACTATCGAGGTAGCGGTGGGGTGATTTCCAGAGCGCAAGGGCTGGCGCTGACCGTAGTTGCGCCGGCACAGAGTGCGGTAGCGGCTATCGGGACGCCATTTCGGCGGATATCCCAATACTCTTTGCGATTGAGCGAGGTCACAAGAGAAAACCAGCGTTTACAACGTGAAAACATCGAGCTAAATGCAAATATTGGTCGCTTGCGGCAGGTCAGCGCTGAAAACGAGCGACTGCGGTCTCTAGCGGGATTTCGCGATGACTTCAAGCTTCGCACTACGGCGGCTCTAGTGATCGGTCGCTCGCCAACCAGTTGGCAGTCTGTGGCCACGATCAGCCTCGGTTCTCAAGACGGCATCAAAGAGCGAGCTTCTGTTGTGACCGATAGGGGCTTGGTCGGACAGGTGGTGACTCTGACCAAAGGGACGGCTATTGTTCAGATGATCGATGACAGACGGAGTGGTGTCGCTGTCGAAGTTGTCCGGACTGGGGCAACCGGTATAGTCGAGGGGCGTCTCAACGGAACTCTGCGGCTGCGATTTATCGCCGGGGACGCTGACATTAAGCAGGGTGATCTCGTGGTCACCTCTGGCACTGGCGGCGTGTACCCAAGGGGCATCAAGGTTGGGCGGGTCAACGAGATCAGCGATACTGCCTACAGCCTGGAAAAAGAGATTCTATTGAGACCGGCGGTAGTTTACCGAAAGCTGTCTGAGGTACTAGTAGTGACGGATAGGCCTGGCGAATGAGAGCTGATCTTAGGTTTCCGCTCATTCTTTTTACTACATGGGTGGTACAGGCGACCATAGTGCCGTCTGTCGCTTTCGGCGCTGTCCAGCCGGACCTTCTTTTGGTCGTGGTGGTTGTTTCCGCTGTTCTGAGGGGGCCGGCCTTTGGCGCGGTTGCGGGGTTTTCCGCCGGACTCCTCCAGGACCTGCTGGCGCCCGGAAGTATTGGTGTCGGCGCTCTAGTCAAGACAGCGGTGGGCTATAGCGTCGGGACGATCGACCGCACTCTCTTGGGCGACAACGTGCTCTTGCCGGTGGCGTTGATCGCACTGGTGAGCATGGGGCATCAAGGGGCATATTTAGGGGTACTCTTTCTGAGTGGCGAGGGTATCGACTTTGTTACTTTTGCCCTAAAGATTATCCTGCCCTCCGCGGCCTATACCGCCGCTGTTGGCCTGGCGCTCTTTCCTGTGCTAGGGCGCTGGTTGGGCGGGAATCAAGCTGAGCGTTCAGTAGAGCTCTCATAGACCCGGTGAAGTGACATGGAAGAGATTAGCGATCCGATAAAAGCGCGACTAAAAGTTTTGGCTTTTATAGCCACAGCTATTTTTGCAATACTTTTTGGCCGGTTGTGGATGCTCCAGGGAGTCTTGGCAAATGAGTACCGACGCCTGGCAGAGGAGAACCGCATCCGCCCGGTCTCGGTTGACGCCCCGCGGGGGTTGATACTTGATCGCCATGGCGACCCTCTGGTCAAGAACCGGTTGGCTGTCGTCGTTACCCTTGAGCCGGAACGGACTGATGACCGCACCCTGATCAAGCGGCTCTCTAAGGTGCTTGATCTGTCTATTGCGCAGATCGATTCTCGAATAGCCAGCAATAAGATTGATCCAATCAAGCCTCGCGTTATCCAGCGTGATACCCCCGACGCGGCGATTGCGTACATCAAGGAGCATAGTGGCGATTTCCCGGGGGTAGAGTTGAAGGTCGAGGCTATCCGCGAATATCCGTACGGGGAATTGGCCGCGCATGTCGTTGGCTACCTGGGAGAGCTCTCACAGGAGGAGCATGAGGACCCTGATTATGCCCTGCACGAACTCGGAGATATGGTTGGCAAAACCGGGGTAGAGAAAGTTTATGACAACCTGCTGGCAGGCAGCAAAGGAACCGAGTATATTGAGGTAAATGCGCTCGCCGAACCCCTTAGGGTGGTCGATAAAGTAAAGCCCGACCCAGGAAACGATATTATTTTAACCATTGATAGGCGCATTCAGGCCGCGGCTGAAAAGACTTTGATTGACGGCATCTTACGAACTAAGAAAAATAAGTATCGAAATGCCAGTTCCGGGGCGACTGTGGTCATGACTCCAAAGGGCGAAGTAGTGGCGATGGCCAGTTTTCCGACCTACGATCCGGCAGTTTTTATCGGCGGCGTAAGTGAAAAGCAATGGACAAAGTTGACGGCCGACGAGAGCGACTACCCCCTTAATAATCGAGCACTTATGTCCGCCTATCCACCGGCGTCGACCTTTAAGATTGTTACCGCAGCCGCCGGTTACCAGAACGACGTCATGACATCGGCCACGACCGTCGTCTGTACTGGGCGATGGACAGGCATGGGTGAAAAATGGGGCAAGTTTTGCTGGAAGCGTAGTGGCCATGGGCCTCGGAATGTGGTCGGCGCCTTGGAAGAATCCTGTGACTCTTTCTTTTATGATATTGGTTACCGGCTCTATAAATTGCCGGGAGAACGCCTGCAGGACTGGGCTCGGCGGTTTGGCATGGGGGCGGTCACTGGGATCGATCTTCCTTCTGAAGTGGAGGGTCGGGTGCCGACGGCAAAATGGAAGAAAGAGTGGAATAAAAATAATCCAGACAACCAGGCGTGGTTTCCTGGGGATACTGTGAACATGGCTATCGGTCAGGGCGACACGCTAGCGACACCGCTCCAGATTGCTTCGATGTATGCAGCGATTGCCGCCGACGGCGTGATTTATAAACCGTATATGGTCAAATCAATTGTCGGCCTTGATGGGCGAAAGATCAGGGACATTGAGCCCGAGAAGACAGGCGATCTTAAGTTGCCCTCAGATCAACTCGCTGCGATCAAGGATGGGTTGAGACGAGTAGTCGCTACGGGGACAGCTAAGGGCGTTTTTGCCGGCCTAAACGTCACGGTTAGCGGCAAGACAGGGACGGCTGAGGTCTTTGGCAAAGATGACTACGCCCTCTTTGCTGCCTATGCTCCCTCGGATGCCCCTGAATATGTGGTGGTTACGGTAATCGAAGAGGGCGGAGGAGGCAGTACCGCTGCTGCCCCAGCCGTCCGCGATCTTCTGGCCGAGATCTTTAGCGAAGGGGAGGCAGAGTGATCTCAGGGCGGGATTTTGCTCGCCGCGTGGACTTAGGTCTGATCGCTGCCACCTTAGGGTTGGTCGCCATGAGCATGGTGGCTCTTTATAGTATTGCCGCCGGTTCACTGGAGGCTGGTGGATTTGCCGCCAAGCAAATGATCTGGGTCGGCATCGGACTAGCTGCCATGACCCTGGCGGCTTTGGTCGACTACACCAGGCTGCGACATCTATCGGTGCTCATCTATATCCTAAACATCTCCTTGCTGGGGGCGATTATCGTTTCCGGTCAAGTGGCTCTAGGGGCTCAGAGATGGATGATGATCGGCCCATTTAGGTTTCAACCGTCAGAGTTCACCAAGTTGTTTGTGATCATGACGCTGGCAGCCTTTTTATCAGAACGAAAGGGCGAGATCAGCGGCTGGCGCGACGTTCTGTTGGCTCTCGCTTACGCCGCCCCTTCAATTGTGCTGATCCTTCTCCAGCCCGATCTGGGAACTGCCCTGGTGGTTATCGCCGCTATTGCCGGTATGCTGCTAGCAGCCGGCGTAGGGTATCGGCAGTTGGCGTCCTTGGCCGTTATGGCCTGGGCGGCGGCCTGGGCCGCCCTAAAATTCGGAGTGCTCCACGAATATCAGGTAACACGTCTGGTGACATTTTTGAATCCTGGGGTCGATCCACTGGGGAGCGGTTATAATCTGCGACAATCGATCATTGCTATCGGCTCCGGCGGTGTCTTTGGCAAGGGCTGGCTCTCGGGAACGCAGTCCCGTCTCGATTTTCTCCCTTCCTCTGTGCGCCATAATGACTTCATATTCGCCGTCATCGGAGAAGAACTTGGGCTGATTGGCGGTGCGGTGCTGTTGGCTCTCTTCTTTTTTCTCGTTTCACGCGCTCTTAGAATCGCCCAAATGTCTAGAAATTATTATGGACTCCTGGTAGCCGCTGGCATAATCAGCATGTGGATATTCCAGGTGATGGTTAATATCGGGATGACTATTGGTATAATGCCGATTACCGGGATACCACTACCATTTGTGAGCTACGGAGGGAGTTCAATGTTGATGAACTTCATGTCGGCCGGTCTGTTGCTGAGCATCTACGCGCGTCGTTGGCGCTGACTGGAGGAGCCGTGAAAAAAGTATCAATCAGAAAGAGCCTGGGCGTTAGAGAGCTGCACAAGTTGCTCCGCGAGGCCCGTGGCGAAGTTGATATATTGCCCCAGATTTCTCTTGTCGGAGATCAGAATGATACTTCCGAGATGCTTAATTGGCTGGGAGATGGGGCTGCCGAGATTTTTGTGCCTGCGCCTCCGTCTGAACCCGCCTCTTTCAGCAAAGACACCGATATAGTTATTTATGTTCTTGCTGGTCGGCACGATCTTGGGCCGGACTGGCGCGAGCAGGCAGAGCGTTGCAAGTCCCTGGGCCTTGAGGCTCTCGCGCTGATTGATGGCAGCGAGATGAACGAAGCAGCCCGCGGGGCCAAACAGGTAGAGGCGGAATTAGTTTTCGATCTCAGCCCTGGGCGCGTCCGCTTCTATGAGCCGCAAATACCGGCCGGCGATGATCGCTCTCTTTTGGGCTTCCTTGTTGATCACCTGAATGACAAGGAGATTGGCTTAGCGGCATCTGTGCCCGTGTTTCGACCGCTCGTGGTGGCAGGGGTCATCGCTGGAATCGCTAATGAGAACGGCGTTATCGGGCTGACCAGCTTCTTTCCGGGGGCCGATATGCCGTTATTGACTGCCAATCAAATGAGAATGGTGCTGAGAATCGCCGGCGCTCACGGAATAGCACTCAGTCTGCGTCGTGCCCGAGAACTTCTACTGGTACTTGGTGGGGGCTTTACGCTTAGAGCCGCTGCGCGTCAGGTAATCGGCCTGGTGCCCGTGGCCGGATGGGCAGTCAAAGGGGCGATTGCCTACAGTGGCACACAGACCGTGGGCATTTTAGCTCATAAATATTTTGAAGGCTTAAAGGGATAGATAAGCCGGCACTAGAAGAGATACTGCCTCTGGTTCGAAAGCCGGCCCGGTACACTGGCGGCGAATGGAACGAGGTCGTCAAGGCTGATGCAAAAGTAAGGGCGGTTCTGAGTTATCCTGACGTCTATGAGGTTGGCATGTCCAACCTCGGACTACGGATTCTCTACGAGATTATCAATGCCGACCCCCGGTTCGCGGCTGAACGAGTTTTTTCACCCTGGACCGACATGCGAGATCAGCTTGACCGCGTGGATCTGCCCTTAATGTCGCTGGAGACCAAGACGCCAATAGCCGACTTTGACTTGCTGGGGATATCGCTCCAATCGGAACTGACATATTCGAACATCATTGGTCTATTTGACGCGGCCCGAATCGCGCCCCGCGCCACGGAGCGAGGTGCAGCTGACCCCTTGATTGTTGCCGGCGGGCCAGGTGTGTTCAACCCAGAGCCCCTCAGCCCCTTCTTCGATCTCTTTGTTATTGGTGAGGCCGAGGAGGCGATTATTGAATTGATGGAGGTTATCCAGACAGTCGGGCAAGATAAAGCTCTCGTATTGGAGCGACTCTCCGAACTTGAGGGCTTCTATATTCCTTCGCATGGACGTCCCCAAAAAGCGATTAGGAAGCGCTCGCTGACAAATTTCGATGAGCGGCCAATACCGGAGAAACCAATTGTCCCTTTTCTTGAGACCATCCACGACCGATGTGTGGTTGAAGTAACTCGTGGCTGTGGTCGTGGCTGTCGCTTCTGTCAGGCGGGAATGGTCTATCGTCCAGTCAGGGAAAGGCGGGCGTCGACAATTATTGAGGGAGCTCATAGGCAGGCTAAAGCTACGGGCTATACGGATGTGTCGCTGGCCTCTCTTAGCACCACAGACCACTCGCAGATCGACAAGGTCCTTTCGGAACTAGGTTCGGGGGATGAGGCGGACATCCGGTCGATCTCGCTGCCGTCAATGCGCACGGATCAGTTTTCAGTGCGTCTGGCCAGAATGATCGCCGGCCGTAAAAAGACTGGTTTGACGTTTGCCCCAGAGGCCGGCACAGACCGTTTGCGGGCGGTGATCAACAAGGGCGTGAGTGAAGAGGACATGTTGAGCGCCGCTGAAGAGGCATTTGCCGCCGGATGGAACCGCCTGAAGCTCTATTTCATGATTGGTCTGCCCACTGAGACCGATGTTGACATACTTGGGATCGCTGAGCTGGTCGAGAAGATATTGAGACTGAACAAGCGAGTCAAGCTGACAGTGAGCGTCGCGACATTTGTTCCCAAGCCTCATACGCCCTTTCAGTGGGTAGGCGCGATTCCGTTGGAGGAGATCGCGCGGCGGCAAGACCTGTTAAAAGCCAATATTTCGAGGAAAAGAGTTGACCTCAAGTGGCACGAGGGAGGTAGCAGTCTCGTGGAGTCTGCCTTGGCCAGAGGCACAGTGCGCACTGGTGACGCTATCGAACGCGCCTATGAGTTAGGGGCTAGATTCGACGGGTGGTCTGATTATTTTTCGCTAGATATCTGGCGCCGAGCTTTTGCCGACGTTGGCCTTGATCTGGACCGTGAGGCAACCAATGTGCTGCCGCAGGATGCACCGCTGCCGTGGGAGCATATCGACTCCGGAGTTGATGCTGTCTGGCTCCGCCAGGAGTATGCCCGTTCGCTCCGTGCCGATCAGACAGAAGATTGTCGTTTTGGAGTCTGCACGGACTGTGGTGCCTGCACTTCGCTTGAGGGTCTTGAGATAGCCGAGGAGCAGAATCAATGAAGTTCAGGTTAGTTTTCAGCATGGCCGACTCACTACGCTGGCTGTCGCACTTGGATCTGGCCCGTGCCTGGGCCAGGGTGTTCGTCCGCTCCGGCTTGTCTCTCCAATATAGCGAAGGTTTTTCTCCTCATCAGAAGATAGCTTTTGGGCCGGCACTCCCGGTTGGGATCTCGGGCGAGGCGGAATACCTGGATGTGGGCCTACTTGAAGCATATGAGGTCAACGAGGTGGTTGCGAGGCTTAACGAGCTGACACCAATAGGGCTGCTGATGCAAGCTGGTGTGGTTCTCCCCGAGGGCACAAAGCATCGCTCGCTCAATGCGGTGATCGACACCGCCGACTATCGGTTTCAAGTGCCGCGCCGACGGGAGGTCGAGTTGATGCAAGGCTTGACGGGAGCTGAAATTATCGCTAAAAAGATGAGCGGCGACCACGTGTGGTTGACGGCCCGCGTTCCGGTAGGCTTTAAGGCGTTAGCGGCTGCTTCAGACACAAAAGACGAGACGCGTCTGCCTTGGCGGGACGCAAGAGTTGATCGGTTGGCGCTGTGGGTAAATGTAGACGGGCAACTAGTGAGTCCGTTGTCGATAGTTGACGGCGAGCCTAGCGGGGGATAGTGGTTGGCGAAACATAAAGAGATCCTGGTTTCGGTCGACGAGTTCGAAACCAGAGTAGCAATACTCGAAGACCGTCGGTTGGTCGAGTTTTATATTGAAGAATCCGTGAGCCTGCGGACAGTGGGAAACATCTATCTGGGGCGCATCAAAGATGTCTTGCCTGGAATGGAAGCTTGTTTTGTTGATATCGGCCTGGAGCGGAATGCTTTTCTGTACGTCAATGAAGTTGTTGGCGAGGGCTCTGGCGGTCAGCCCGGCGACATGGATATTGGGCAAATATTCAAGTCCGGGCAGGTAGTGCTGGTCCAGACCACTAGAGATCCCAATGGAAACAAGGGAGCCAGGTTGACGGCCCAACTGTCCTTGCCTGGTCGCAAGCTGGTCTTGATGCCATACAGCCGGTCCACAGGTATTTCCAAGCGGATTGAAGGGGAAGAACGGGAGAGACTGCAGGCAATTGCCGCCGCAGTCTGTCCGGATGATGTTGGTGTGATTGTCAGAACGGCCGCGGTCGGGGCGACGAAGGCTGAGCTAGAAGCCGACCTGGAGTCTTTAGCCCGGCGCTGGCAGTCTATACAAGAGCGGGCAGCAGCAGCCAGCCCCCCGACGTTGATTTATAGCGACCTCAACCTCGCTGGTCGCGTTATTCGCGATATCTTAACTCCGGAATATGCTGAGGTGACTGTGGATGATGAGGCCACTGCTGCCACTTTGCGTGCTATCGCCGCAGAAGTCGCGCCGGAGCTGGCAGAGCGTATTCGCAAGTACAAGGGCAAGCAACCTCTGTTTAACAAGAATAATATTGACTCGCAAGTGGAGAGTGCGCTGAAGAGAAAGGTCTGGCTCCGCTCAGGCGGCT
>CAXMSJ010000105.1:0-11052 GCA_964196305.1 uncultured Acidimicrobiia bacterium | reverse complement strand
TCCTTCACAATTCCCGTCTCTACGGTGCGCAAAAGCCCATCGGTATAGTCCTCTCGGCTGCGCGCTGGAAACTGAGCTGTGCCTATCTCAGCGTAGTAGACACGCCTGAAATCACCCCGATAGTAATATCTCTCTATCTTGCGCTTGTCGCCCTCGCGAATATCGCGACCCTGAGAATCAAAGAAGTTGACTGTCACCACTTGAGGGTCGACCTCAGAAACTTGGATGTGAATACCACCGGCCCGCTGCCCCGCGATAATGTTGAAGCGGTTGACCGGGGTCGGGACAACCCGTAAATCCCGGCAGTTGATCCCAGTATTGTTTAACCCGGCGATCATGGCTCGCTTGAGCATGCGCGATGGGCCACTCACGTCACCGCTGATCACCACCTCACTCCCCTTGGGCAGAGAGGTCCCATAGGCCATAGCCAGCCTCACAGCCAGATCAGGAGTCAGGTCGATACCGACCAGCCCGGTCACCCCCTCCTGGCCAAAGAGGGTACGGGTCCCCCGTGTCTCCCAAATAATACTGTTATTGATGACCGCGCCACTTTCCACGGTCTTAAAGGGATATATCTTGACATCGTGATTGATGACCGCGTTCTCCCCGATGACACACTCGTCACCGACAACAACGCCCTGTGAGGCCCGCGCTCCATTTCTGATATCACAGTTCTTTCCGATCACGCAGCCGTGCAGGTGTGCTTGGTTTCCGACAAACGTATTTTCCCACAGAACCGCCCGATGACAGTGCGCCCCGGAGCGAATAACTACGTTGTTGCCAATCACCGAGTACTCGTGGATCGTAGCCTCCTTTTCTAGCCTGGCGTTCTGGCCGATCACCACCGGGCCAACGATATCAGCGCTGGGGTCAATGTAAGCTCCGTCCCCCACCCAGACATCTTCGCGCATCTTAATGCCGGGAGGCTCGATCGCTGCTTTGCCGTCCATCAAATCTTGGTGAGCTTGGACATACTGTTCATAGTTACCGACGTCACACCAGTACCCCTCGGCGACATAGCCATAAAGTGGACGCTTGTCAGCCAGCAGGCTCGGAAAGACCTCCTTTGAAAAGTCTACGGAACGATCTTCCTCGATATATTCGAAGATCTCCGGCTCAAGCACATAAATGCCCGTATTGATGGTATCCGAGAACACTTCGCCCCAGGTCGGCTTCTCCAGGAACCGTTCAATCTGACCCTGGTCGTTGGCGATGACAACTCCAAACTCAAGCGGGTTTTCCACGCTCTTGAGGGCAATAGTGGCCATCGACTGCTTTTTATCGTGGTAATCGATGAACTTCTGAAGATCAATGTCGGTCAAGGCATCACCGCTAATAACGATAAATGTCTCGTCAAGATGTTCCTCCGCGTTCTTGACGCTCCCGGCAGTTCCGAGCGGCTCCTGCTCAACGGCATAAATAAGGTTTACGCCCAGGTCGCTGCCGTCACCAAAATAGTTTCGGATCATCTGTGGCATAAACTGAAGCGTCACCACGATATCAGTGATTCCGTGAGCCTTGAGCAGCTCAATCGTGTACTCCATGATGGGCTTGTTGAAAACAGGCACCATAGGTTTTGGTTGGTTACTAGTGAGCGGTCGTAGACGGGTACCTTCCCCGCCGGCCATTACCACGGCTTTCAATATCTCTCCACCTGTTGCGTCGCTTTCCGGCTGGACTTCCATACATTCTTTCCGCGTATCAGGTATATATAACCAGACACCACGTAGAGCGCCAAGCCAACATAGAAAAACCAGAGACCGATTTCGCTCCCGGCCACCAATAATAATATCGCCACTAACATGACGGCCGTCGCCACTTTTCCAACCATCGTCACCTCGATAGGCTGTCCCAGCCATTTCAGCCAGGCAGAACCCGCCAACATCAGTGTATCTCTTCCTAAAAGCACGACCAGCGCCCACAAAGGCGGACCGAAGCCCTCCCTGAGAAACAAGGCCACAACGATGCTCGAAATAAAGAGCCGGTCCGTCAGTGGATCAAGCACTCTGCCTAACTCAGTAACCTCGTCGCGAAGCCTGGCGACCGCCCCGTCCAGAAAGTCTGTCATAGCTCCAATCGCAAACAAACCTAATGCCCATCCAGATTCACCGGCCAATATGAAGTGGAAGATCACCGGGATTAGAAGTAAGCGGCTCGCTGTCAGCAGATTTGCAATCATATAATATTCAAAGTTTAGCGAAAAAGCGGCCTTCAGACAATGCGACCTGAGCTCACAGTGGAACTTTTGTGAGCAATCGTCGCTACCAGCATCCGCTCCATCTGCTCCTCAAAGCGTCCAGCAACAAGTCCGGCCCTTTTATACAAGCTCTCCAGTTCCAAAGTTGAAAACCTCTCACCTTGTTGAGCTTCTTGGCACCACGACTGAAAGGCCTTAAAGGAAAAGCCCCTCAGGGAATTGCGCGCCGTGAAGGCCAATGCTCTCTCGGAACGCAGCTCTATGGATGGATCTAAGGTCGCCACCACCCCAGCCGGCGCCGCCACCCGACCCATCTCCAATAGCGCGGGAACTGGATCATCTTCCGAACCTAGCAAGGTAACGGCCACCACCATATCAAAACGCCCGTCTTCAAAAGGAAGTTGCAAGTGGTCGGCCTTGATCGTCTCTAACGCACGAGCGCGGCCTCTCTTAACGGCTAATCTGGTAAATTCAACTAAGTCAGGCGAGCTGTCCGTGTTAACCACTGTCAGTCCACGCTTGGCTAGCTTGATCGCTAATCCGCCGCTCCCTCCCTGAACACAGAGGATCGATGTCTCGCGCGCCGGATTTAGAAAAGCGACAAAATCACCGAGCAATCTGTCATACCATGGCAACGTCTGCACCCTCGCCACGTATTCTGTTCGCTCGTCTATATTTTGTACCACAAATCCATCTTCCTCCGATTCAACTTGAAAAAAAGCATGATATAAAGATAATCGAGAATTAGGTTAAACAAAAGGAAGCCGTAGTAAGCTTACGAGTGGGAGGTTTTATGAGCAGAGAAATTTCGTCTATCCAGGGAGTAATTGAATTTGCGCTCGAAAAAGAAGCTGAGTCCGAGGGTCTCTATCAGATCTTGGCTAGACAGTCTGACTCAGCGCGGGCCGCTGAAATATTCAACGAGCTGGCCGTGGAGGAAAGTAAGCACCACAGAGCGTTGACCCATCTGGACTCTGACCACATCAGTTCGATCAAAGTGGGCGACATCGCGGATTTGAAGATCAGCGACTACCTCAAGGATGTCAGCTATTCGCCGGACATGACTTATCAGGACATTTTGGTCTTTGCCATGAAGAACGAGGAGCACTCTCACTCTCTCTACGAGGGCTTGGCTGCACACGCTGAAGATCCTGAACTAAAAGGGATATTCGAATTTTTAGCCAAGCAGGAGGCCCGCCACAAGTTACGTCTGGAAACTGAGTACGACGATTATATTCTGAAAGAGGACTAGTTGTTCCGGCGGAGGACGCCGAGACAACTACAAATATGCAGTCACGGAACGAGACAGGACGCGCGAAAGCTGAGTTGGCGCACGAAGTCATCTTAAAGCTCAATGCTGCGTACAAGTCACTAAACCTATATCCGCCGGAACACCTGGTCAGTCGCCAGGCTCTCGATGCATTGCTGCAAAAAGCCAGAGAGTTTCACCAGGCGTTCGGACGCTTCAACCTTGGCATCGATAAGTCTGCTCTTTCAGTGGACGGCGAGACGTTCGGGATCGACAATAATATTGTCAGTGCGCTGGCAGACGATCTTTTCAACCTCAAGCTTGAACTGGTGTCGTTAGGGCCCAACGTGAATGCTCGCCAGCTTGGCGCTTTCCTGTCGCTCCTGTGTATGGATCCAGAGGAAGCCGCCGAAGCTGGTGGCGCCGTGGAGATACTCTGGCGGGCCCAAACTGATGACATAACGGTTTCGGAGAGGGTTGCCAAGCACATTTATGAATTTCAGGAAGTCAGCGAAGTGTTTAGGGAATCTCTTGATCTTGTCGAACTCCATCGCCTCCTCTTTGAAGATAGCGACGAAGACCCCAAGCGGGACACGCTGCTCAAGGATGAGCTCCTAAATGACGTTGAACGCTTGGCCTCTTTCTTGGTTCACGTCGGTGGTTCCGGCACCGCGGCTGAGCAGGGTGAGATTATTGCCGAAGGCGCCCTGCCTCGGCTTGTTGCTCTCGCAAGATATGACACCATAGACGATCGGAACTATATCTTCCGCCTCATTGCCGAATCGCTCCTCTTGCTACAGGCTGATCTTCGCGCCAATGTAGCCGCAGTAATGCTGCGCACTATTTCTGCTTCTGCCACTCTCAGTCGACGTCACATACTGGAGCAGCTATCGACTGAAGAACTGTCCAACCTCTTAGTTGAAGGCTTACGTGTTCGCGAGGTTCGCAGCAAGCATTTGGTTGAAACCGTAAGCGGCCTTGTCGTCGATTCTACACGCCTCAATGAACTCTGCCTGGGTCTGTCAAAAAAATTACAGCTCACCGAGATCGATCGGAAGCGTCTGTTCGAGAAGATCACTGGCAGCATGGTCGGACCGACCGCTGATCCCTACCGGGAAGACCCGAAAACAGTACCCAGACTGGCGGCTGCACTGGCTGATGTTTCAGACGATGACCTGGCCCGCACCCGCGCTGATTTGACCGCCGCCCGCGGCCCGGCGCTCCGTCAGACCGCTACCAGAATACTAGCCCATCTCATCGATACCGAGAGCGATCACGAGCGCTTCGAGAGCCTAGTCAATGGTTTACTGAGCGCCTTTGAGCGGGCGGTCAGCGCTCAAGATGTTACCCATGCCATTGCCCTCGTTCACGTCCTTGTTAATGAATTACGTCAACGGCACGATGACGTCCCGAAGGCGACTGTCATCAAAAAGGCCTTGGGGGTAGCCGGTCGCCAAGAAATTGTTTTAGTCATTGTTAACGCCCTGGAGTCAGACCCGCCATTGCCCTTTTCTGAGGCAGAGCAATTCCTAATATTACTCGGCAACCACGGGATCGTCACGTTACTCGCGTTGCTCGGTGGCGAGTCAAATGCACAGCGACGCAGTCTGATATGTCGACTGTTGGCCTCCTGCAGTCGACATAATCTCTCAAGTCTTGGCAGTAAGGTGCTTGACCACCGCTGGTATCTGGTGCGCAATGTCGTCTCAATTCTCGGCCAGCTCGGGGACCCACAAGCTATTCGCTACTTGAATCATGCGGCGTCGCACGATGATCCCCGCGTCAGGCTCGAGACCGTCCGGGCTCTTGCGAACCTTGGCTCCCAAGCTTTCGGGCCCTTGAAGCGACTGATCAACGATGAGAAGGCTGTCCGCATTGAAGCCCTTTTAGCCCTCGGACAAACCGGTAATCCCCAGGCTGCCCCGCTCTTGATCGAAGCGGCTTCCACTCGCGATCTGCTCAATCGCAACGTTGACGAGCGGGTCGCTGCTATTGAGGGGCTGGGGCACCTCGGTGACCAAACGGCACTACCTTTGTTGCAGTCGCTCGCTGCGGGCGCTGCTGGCGGACAAAGCAACCGTCTAATCAGCGCGGCTCGTTCGGCCAGCGCTAGAATCAAGAAAAAGGCGGGACGCTAATGGCTAGGGCTTCCCTTCGGTCTGCAAAAGAAATTCTCCATCTGTTGGAGCAGGCACTCAAAGAGCATCGGCTTTATGGCTCGGAGCACCCACGGGCCCTGGCGATCAGCGACAGACTGTGGACAAACATCGCCGCACATATAAGTAACTTTAAGTCTCTCGTCTATGATTTCGAGGACGGCCAGGTCTTCTTCGATGGAGTCTTGCTGACTGACGAGTGTGTCCTCTGCCAGGAGGTCATTAACACCATTGAGCGTGGCCAGGGCAACCGGCTTAGCCTTGATAGCGACTTCTCGGCTGAGGAGCTTGATCGCTTCCTGGAGCTTCTTGCCGGACAGCCCGTTGATGAGCCTGATACCGCCGCTGTGCGGCCAACACTGGGGGCTTCGATCAGAGAGGCCGGAGTAAAAGGCGTGACAGTCAAGAGAATGTCCAGGCGCATGACTAAAAAGCAAGCTACCAAAAGATCGGCTGGTTATAGAGAGGCCCTCTATCTCCGATATGAACGAGCCATCGGTGACCTGTCGAACATCTTTGACGCCTGCGTCGGCGGGACAAGCATAGACCCAAGTAGAGCTTGGCGTACTGCCCAGTGGATCGCCACGATCAGCCAGAAAGACCCCGAGGGAGCTGTGGCCTTAACCGCTGTCCGTAACCACGATGAATATCTCTGCCATCACTCCGTAAACGTTGCCCTCTTTTCGACCGCCCTAGGAAGCGCGTGCGGCCTGAGCGAATCCGACCTCCAGGAGTTGGCTTTTTCCGCCCTCTTACACGACATCGGCAAGGCTTTGGTCCCCAGGGAACTATTGCGAAAATCGGGTGCGCTCTCGACTGAAGAGTGGGCGATAATTTCTTTGCACCCCGAGGATGGGGCAAAATTGATAATTGAGCGGTTGGGCGAAAACCACGCGGCCTTGGTCGTCGCCTTTGAGCACCACATTGGCTTCGACCACAGCGGCTACCCCGAGGTCCCCGCTGGGCTACTTCAACATCCGTTCAGTCGCCTGGTTCAGATCGCTGATGTCTACGACGGCCTGACTGCTGACCGCTCGTACAGACGCGCCAAACGCCCCAGTGAAGCCGTTACCTTGATGCTTGGCGAACTGGAGCACAGTTTTGATCCGACTTTTGTCCGCCTGTTTTTCCGTCTGATCGGTATCTACCCGATCGGATCTATCGTGCTGTTGAGCACCGGCGCTACCGCACTGGTACGCGGAGTAGATCCGGCCGACCCCTCCAAGCCCCTCTTGAAGCTTATTGATGACCAGGACTCTAGCTCGACCAGCACGTTAGACCCAAAAGACCTACGGATTATCGAAGTGAAGGAGGGCGCTACCGCTCCCATCGACCTACCACACGCCCTAAGTCATGACTAACTGCTGATGAAAACTTTTCTTAAAAAAGACCTCTCTGGTGACGCCCGGCGACTATCGGCGGGAGCTGTTGCTATTTGCGCCATAGCCTTAGTTTTTGCTTCCCTGGCAATCGACTCAGGATCGCCTGACAGCCCTCCCGACGAAGAACGCCCGCCGAAAATCACGCGTGAGCAGTCTAAGGCGCAGCCACCGATAGAGAAAAAACCTGAGCGAAAGGAGGTCCCGGAACCGCCTACTAAAGCCGGCGAGTTTTTGGTATCAGGCTGGTTGCCGTACTGGGCCACCGACGAAGGCATGGATGTCATTATGGCAGTCCCGCAGGCCTTCGACCAAGTCAGTCCTTTCTGGTACGAATCCAGAGACGATGGACGGGTCGTCAGCTATCCAAAACCGGAGCGACCTGAGGTGATCGCCAGGCTACGTGATTTGGACCTCAAGATTATCCCAACAATACGAAGTTTTGACGCCACGGTGACCTCATCGGTCATAACTGACGACGCAAAGAGCCGCGAGCATATTGCGCGAATAGTTAAACTGGTGGTCACCAAGGGTTATGACGGGATAGACATCGACTATGAGAGCATCCACCCCGACGACCGCAAGTCATTTAGCAGTTTTATCGCGAAACTTGGCGAGGCACTGCGAGCCAACAACAAAATATTGGTAACCACGGTCTATGCCAAAACCGCCTTTCCCGGAAGCCCGGGAAGCTCCTATGGGCACGACTACCGCCCTATTGGCGCCGGCTCAGACTACGTCCGGATAATGGGTTACGATCAACACTATCCCGGCGGACCACCTGGACCGATCGCCTCCTTGGAATGGATAGAGAGCGTTCTTACATATGCTGTCGAAAAAATACCCAGGGACAAAGTCATCCTCGGGGTGCCGGCCTTTGGCTATGATTGGCCGGCAGACGGTGGACGCGCCAGCAGCATTCTCCTTGATGACGCGGTGCAATTGGCCGCCTCTTACGACTCGACCATTCACCGTAACTTTCAGGCCAGATCCCCCTACTTTTCCTATGAGTCTGAAGCTGGGGCGCACGTGGTCTGGTTCGAAGACTACGAGAGCCTCCAGGCGAAGATAGAGCTGGCGCAAAAGCTAGGTATTGCCGGTATCTCGATCTGGAGGCTTGGGCCTCAAAATCCAGAAATTCTTAGTCTCCTCGACGACCTCTAACGCATACCTCTGCGACGAACCGGTAAACTATTCTTTTCACAAGCCGATACTATTCTTAATCGCCGCCCACCCCACGGCCTCGGAGAGGAGTTATTAGTGACACGCTTCACAAGCTTTCAGACCAAAATATTTCTGGTCGTTGTTGGGGTGGCTCTTGTCCCTCTTATTTTCTCAATTATTTTCGGTTCGGGGGTCACCCTACTGCTGGTTTTCATTCTGACAGCCGCAGCGGGGTTGACAGTCACTTTTCAGGTGACAGCGCCTCTCACCGAGCTAGTCCACGCCGTAGAGCAGATTGCCCAAGGAGACCTGACGACAGAGCTGGTGACGGAGCGAGAAGATGAGGTCGGCCGTCTGGCAGCGACATTCAGCCGGCTCACCGCGGACCTCAACCTTAGAACTCAAAACGAGGCGGAAGCAGTCGAAAGCCTAAATGCCACGGTCGACGATTATACGCGTTTTGTTGACGGAATCACTGACGGAAAGCTCTCGGAGCGCCTGCCGGTAAACGGTCAGCGCGACAAGCTAACGCACCTAGGACACAACCTAAACTCCATGGCGGAATCTGTCAGTTCACTTGTGGGCAAGGTTCAAAGTGCCGGCACTAATATTGCTACCACCTCAACTGAAATCCATGCTGCCACTTCCCAACATAATGCCGGGTCTAGCGAACAAGCTTTATCGATCAGCCAGACGACTGCCACAGTCGACGAGGTTCGGCAGACAGCCGAGGAGAACACGGATAGGGCCCAAACAGTTGCCGACGCCGCGCAACGGTCAGTAGAGATCTCCGAAACGGGCTTAGAGGCCGTCGAGAGGACTGTCTCGGGAATGGAAAGCATTAAAGTGAAGGTCGAACAGATCGCCATGAACATAAAAGCGCTATCTGAGCAGACCGAGCAGATAGGCAACATTATCTCGACAGTCAACGATATAGCTGAGCAATCAAATCTGTTGGCGCTAAATGCTTCTATCGAAGCGGCCCGCGCCGGCGAACAGGGCAAGGGCTTCGCTGTAGTTGCCACAGAGGTCCGAAACCTAGCCGAGCAATCACAGCAAGCCACTGCTCAAGTCAGAGAAATCCTGAGCGCTACCCAAAAAGCCATCAAGTCCGTGGCCGCAGCGACTGATGAGGGCACCATCGGTGTCGAGGGCGGAATGGCCCTGGCGCAACAATCAGGCGTCACTATTCAGACTTTGGCAACAGCTATCAATGAGGCCGCAGTTTCAGCTCAACAGATTGTCGCGTCAGCCAATCAGCAATCAGCCGGGATGGACCAAATAGCCGGCTCGATGGCCGACATCAACCAAGCGATGACGGATTCGCGGGCCTCGAACAAGCAGACAGAAAGCGCCGTTGCCTCCCTGACGGAGTTAGGCGAGGGCCTAAATGAAGTTGTCTCGATGTTTCTTCTCAGCGACCCAGAGGTAATATAGTTATGGTACCCTACCGTGCGTCTGGAATCATCCTTAACAGACTTTAAGACTAAAAAATGGAAAGGAATTAGCAATGCAACTACTTGATAGATTGAACTGGCGAAAAATGAGTCTGAGGACAAAGATCGCTAGTTTTGTAATCGTGGCCAGCGTGTTGCAGTTGACGGTGGTTGGCGCCTATATCTACTGGACTGGGCAGGCGACGATAGATCGCATCGTGCGCGACCAAGCTCATGACCGCGTAGAAGAAATAGCCCAGCAGATAAACAATTACTTCCGTGAGTCCAAGCTAACGCTGCTGGCCATGTCTGCCAGCCCCTCGTGGACCGGTTATATAAATGAGCCTGAAAACCGAGACGCATGGCACCAAGAGCAACAGCGAGTCGTTACTTATCTGAATAAGACCAGCGGACTGGGAATCGATGAGTTTTGCTTTATCGGCGATGACGGCGCCGAGCGGACGCGTCTGGTCAAGGGAGAGCTTAAATACGATCTTTCCCTGGATGAGAAATCGGCCCCGTTTTTTGACCCAGCTTTTCAGACAGCCTCCGAAGAGGTCTACCACAGTGCTCCCTATCTTTCCCCCGACACCAGCCGTTGGGTGATAGCTACAGCTACCCCAATTACCGATAAAACTGGGAAAAAGGTAGCGATCCTACATTTCGAGCGGTCGGTCGACCAGATCCGTACCCTCATCAACAGCACTCTGCGCCGGGAGGGCGAAATCGCGGCCATTTTTGACGGCTCCAATAACCCCATTCTAGTGAACGCTCAGGTAGTGGATGACCAGAACGACATGCTTATGGCAACAGTACCTGACGGAATGCTTGCTGCCCTAAACATCTCTCCCTCATCTATGCCGGCCGGAGACATGGATGATGCCGGCAATGAGCCGGAAGCTGATCATGACGAGGACATGGATAGTCATGGTGCTCCCACCGTGGGCACCAGCCAACTGACAGACCATGAAGAGCACGACTTGGGCCAAGAAGTGTTGACGTTCAACACCAACGAAACAGATTATTACTTGAGCTCAGGAGCATTAGTTGGCCCTGATGATACCGGAAATAACTGGCTGATCGCCGTGGCTGTTCCAAAAGAAGCAGCCGGCGAGTTGCGCTCTACTTATATCCTGTTGCCACTAATCCTGTCGATCCTGCTTTTTCTCGCTGCGGTAGCGGCAGTGCTGGTCGGACGTAGTATGACTAAGCCACTCGCTGGGATGATAGAGGGCGCTGACAAAGTGGCTGGTGGAGACTTTGATGTGACCTTAGATACTGATCTTGGGCCGGACTTCTCGCGAGTCAGTAAGGCTTTTAACAAAATGGTCGCGCAAGTCAGAGGGACCATAACATCTGAGTCGGAGGCCAAGGGCCGTCTTGAATCATCAATCGAACAGTTTAGAGTCTTTGTCGATCGCGTAGTCGCCGGTGATATGAGCACGCGACTGCCGGAAGACAACGACGATCC
>CAXMSJ010000104.1:0-21513 GCA_964196305.1 uncultured Acidimicrobiia bacterium | reverse complement strand
CGTCCAGTTGGCCCGGACACTCCGTGATCTTTCTAAGTATCTCAGGGTGGAAAGATTTCCCGATGACTGAAGCCTCTTGCAGTACCCGTTTCGTGGTCTGATCGAGAAGATCTAGCCTGGCGGCAATGACGCCGTTGACCGTCTGAGGTATGTCTATTTCATCGATCGACCGGGAGAGCTCCCACTCCCCGTCGACCCGCCCTAACGTCCCCGATTCGCTAAATGAATTTATCACTTCTTCCAGGTAAAACGGGTTGCCCTGTACGCTCGCTTTGACGAACTGCTTGAGCTCGAGCGGGATGTCCTCTGTCCCGAGCAGCGACTCCAACATGTCTTGGGTTTCTGCGGAGGAGAGGTTGTTCAAAACGATCTCGCGATAGGCGCTCCCCAGGCTAAGGATCTGCTCACCACCAAGGATCGAGAAATGCGAACGGTAGGTACAGAGAATCAAAACAGGAGAGCGCATATCCGTCAGAATCGAGCGGAGCAGCTCGATAGAAGAAGGATCCGCCCAATGGATATCCTCCAACAAGAGGATAGTCGGTCCGGCTTGCGACAGCCCCTTGATAATGCCCTTGATGCCGTCGTAGAGCCGGCTCTTAAAGAACTCGGGGTCGATCTCATCAATCTCCGGGTATTTAAGAGAATAGAGGCCACCGATGTAAGGCACCGACTCTTCTGTCCCCAATATCCGCTGGGTATTAGACCTGATCTTCTCCCGAATCTCCTCGGGTGGATCGCCCTCGTTAATCTGCCAAGCCCGACTCAAGAGATCGGTAAAGAGAAAGTAAGGGATGTTCTGCGCATATGAATAGGAATATGCTTCGTGCCACTGGATATTCTCCACATCCCGCGCCGTGCGAAACTCGCTTATCAGCCTACTCTTCCCTGTCCCGGCCGCACCCGAGACCGCCACAATACTGCCACAACCCTCCTGTACCAGCTCGACCGTCTCCTTTAACTCCCCGAGCTCAAGCTGGCGACCAACGTGTTGGGCCTTGAGACCAGATAGGCGATGAACGGTGGCCGGTTTGTCTTTGGGCTTTAAGACTTTGAAGGCGTCAACAAGATCTGTTTTGCCCTTGACGCTCAGCGGTTCGAGGGTCGCGAAGTCGAAGTAACGCTCAGCCTGGCGATAGGTCTCCTTGCCAACCAATATTTCGCCGGCCTCAGCTCGATCGGCCAGGCGTGACGCCAGATTGATGGTCGCCCCCGCTAAGTTCGCCAGATCTGCTGGAGTGATGACGACCGGTCCCGTGTCGATGCCGCTGTGCATTATCAGTTGCCGGTCGGCACCCAGACGCATCTTGGGCTCGAGTTCGGCCACCATCGCGTGAATCTCGGTCGTCGCTTTTATTGCCCGCAGTGCGTCGTCCTCGTGTGTCTTTGACAGTCCGAAAACGATCATGGCCGCATCACCGAGAAATTTTTCGACATTCCCGTCATATTTGGCCGCGATCCCGATGATTCCGGCGAAAATGCAGTCCATTATCTCTTTGACTTCTTCGGTGTCTAGCTTGTCGGAAATCGTCGTGTAGCCGGAAAGGTCTGAGAAGACGACGGTAACTTGCTTGCGCTCACCGAGGAGCTTGGGGACTTCGGGTTCTTTTAGGTCAGCTCCACACAGTCCGCAAAACTGATTATCAAGAGAGTTTTCGCCGCCGCAAGCAGCACAGACCCGAAGAAGCGGCTCGCCACACTTGCCACAAAACTTGTGGTCGGCGGGATTCTCATATGTGCAACGAAGGCATTCCACCGATATTTAGTAAAAAGAGATCCGATGCTGATGGAATAATGGAGCTGTAACTGCACGCTAGCAAACCACAATTGTAATTGTCAAGCAGCATACGAGACGAGAAGCATGTGTAGTTTTTCACAACTCCATGACTTCATCGCCATGACATTCATCGCACAAATCAAGTTCCGAATCGAGCATGTGGCACCGACGACATTCCTTTATGCCCACGTCGGTCGCCATCTCCCCATGCCGCTTGATCCAGCGCTCGCCTCCCTTTGTGTCTGTCCCATGGTTGCTGATCAGATATTTAGAGATGACGGCCCCAGTGTTCGCCGGCTTGACCAGCTTTAAAGCGACTGGCTCATCGCCCTGGTCTGACTCGTGACACCTCGTGCATTGGCTGCGATCAACATGGAATGTCGGCGAGTCGGGCGACCGCTCCTGTAAATCAACCGTCTTATGGCAATCGGTACAGTGAAAATTGAGCAGCTTGGCCGTGAGCATCGCCCGATGGATACGATACTGGGGCTTTCCATTGCGCATTCCCCGCATCGAACCATGGCAAGCTTCACACCGGCGAGAGTCTTCTTCGATTATATCCAGGTGCTCTTTTTCGTATTGAAAAGTGTACGGGGTCTCTTCGTCCTTTAAACGAACCCTAGTCGCCCGGTGGGTCTCTTTCATGAAGGCGGAAGTCGGATCGGTGTCTATCAGGCCTGTCGCTTCAAGGCCCCAATAATATACTCTCTGCACCGACGTCGAAGATTTCTCGATCTTGAACTGCGGAATAACCACATAGTAGACCAGCGCCAATAACAGCACGACCGCCGGTATTCCAAAACGCAACCACTTGTTTACTTTTTTCACAAAACACCCTGCGCATGATAGGTTTCCGCTCCATTAAACCACGCCTGTCGATTTAATTGAACAAGGCTATCTATTTCTTTCGCAGTCCGACCAGAACGATGTCGTCGGCCAGGTGGTCCTCGGAAAACCGGCGTGCTTCTTCTACCAGGTCTTCCAGCAGGTCTGAAAGGGGCAGTTCAGGGTGAGACTTTACATAATCGCGGAGCCGCTCGGCTCCGAAAAGCTCCCCGCGTATGCGCGCTTCGACCAGGCCGTCGGAGTACATGATGACTGTGTCTCCAGGCTCCATTTTAATCTGCCGTTCGGCGTACGTCTCGCCGGCAAAAAGTGACAATGGTATGTTGGTAAGCTCTAGAAACTCATCGGGGCCCGACAAATAAGGATAGGGATTGGCTGCGTTGGCAATGACCAGCGTCGAGGTAGACTCATCATATATGCCAAAAGTAAGAGCTGTGAACCGTTCAACCCCCTGCTTCACCAAGGCGTCATTGACACTCTCCATGACCTGCGCCGGCGACAATCCGGAGAGCGCCCGGTCCCGCAAGAGGAATTTAGCTCGAGCCGTCTCGGCAGCGGCATCTATCCCTTTGCCCTCCACGTCCCCGACAACGATTGCCCAACCACCGTCCGGTGTTTGGTAGAAGTCATAGAAATCGCCCCCGACGGCGGCGGCTTTAGTGGCAGACTGATAAAAGAACTCTACCTGCAGACCATCGATATCCGGGGCTGAGCTTGGCACCAAACTCCGCTGCAGCGTGTAGGCGATCCGATGTTCTTCAGCCAAAGCGCCCTCCAGCTCGTGGCTCTCAAAAGTAATCAACCTGATCATCGGCCTAAAGACAACGAAGACCTCGGAAGCAAGTACACCGAGAATGACTATCAGCGAGAGTGCCACCACCCCCTGCAGGCGGCCCACAGCCGATTCGCTCTCTTGTTCTAACTGGCGAACGACGGTATCTAGAGAAACCAGTAGTTCCATTGAGGCAGCGTTCTGGATATGACCGAGATGAGGATTGGTTGAATCTAGTTCGTCATGAGGGTCGACCGCCAGGGCCAGCGCCTCCACAATATAGCGCTCTACCTGGGAATCTAGGTTGTGAGGAGCTTCAAAAAAGATAGTCTCGACTGCGTCAGACGGCTCGGATAATCCGAGTGCCGTATCACCGGCGACCAGGCCGGCATGCGAACGCTTAAAGAGCGCCACCGCTTCTGTGAGTTCACGACGGGCCGTCACGCGGTCGCCGCTATCGACCACATCTATCAACCGTAGCGAGTACAGAGCGATCCGCTGCGACAGCATGCGTTGTCTCCCACTGATGTTGATAGCGGCGGCACTAGTCTCTTGAGTCACAATAATCGCTCGCAACAATAAAAAGGCGACCACACTGAGCACGGCGACCAGCGCCAAAGCAGACAAAAAGTTGCGCGTCATCGCTCCGGTGGAGATCGCCTGGATAGTCCGGCGCTCTTTTGTCGGGGTCCCGGGAGGTACGGCGCGTCCGTCCATTAGACTGAAGGAAAGAGCGACTTGTCAGTATGGGGCAGAAACAGGGCCGACATGTATTTATCCATAAAAGTGTTGTCCGCACTCAGCTCCATATAGCTCAGACCACGGGTAACCGCAGCCGAGCGGTCTAGGATCTCACGCGAGAGCGCCGCCTTAGCCGAACCGAGCAACGAACAGTTGCCAACGAACTTGAATCTATCGGGGGGCAAGTCGGGCAGCAACCCGATGGCTATGGCCTCTTCCACTTTGATGTAGTTGCCGAACGAACCGGCTATCATGATCTCACTCAAATCGGCCAGAGCCACGCCAACGCTGTCGGCCAAGGTGGTGATGCCCGCGTAGACAGCCGCTTTGGCTCTCATTAGATTGTCGACATCTACCTCTGTGATAACAATATCCCGGTCAACTCCAGCCACCTGTTCCCAGACAACCACATACTCCCAGCCATATTCACCGGCCCGGACACGGATCGTCTCCAAGTCTTTATGGAACTTCCCGCGCTTATCGAGAACGCCCGCTGTAAAAAGCTCGGCCACCAGATCTATCAGGCCGGAACCGCAGATGCCGAGAGGCAGCTTGCCCCCGATCGTCGTGAATACAGTCTCCAGCGTGTCGGGCTCGATCGAGATGCGCTCAATGGCGCCGTCTATACTACGAATACCATCCTTGACCCCGGCCCCCTCAAAGGCCGGCCCGGCCGAACAAGAACAGCCGATCAACCATTCGTTGTTACCTAAGACTATCTCACCATTCGTACCGATATCTATATAGAGAACCAGTCCCTCGTGTTTGATAACATCGGCGGCAACTATCCCGGAAGTAATATCGCCCCCAAGATAGCTGGCGACGCAGGGATGAAAGATGATCGGCACATCAAAGAGCTGCTTGAAGCCCAGCTCCGCCGACGTCACGGACGGCGCGAACCTAAAAACAGATACATACGGGGCTTCGCGTATCTGATCGGTGCCGACCCCAAGGATCAGATGAGTCATGACTGTGTTCCCCGACATAACGGCCACGTCGATCTCGGCGGGATCGATCCCGGTTTTCTCGTTAAGCTCCTTCACCAGCCCATCAATAGTCTGAACTACTTTGCGCTGTAAGACCTTTTGCCCCTCAGGCTTCTTGGCGTATACCATGCGGGATATAACGTCCTCCCCATAGCTGACCTGAGCGTTGTACGCTGATGCCTCGGCTAATATCTTCTGGCTGTTGAGGTCGATGATCTGCGCCGAGCAGGTAGTGGTCCCGATATCGACGGCTAAAGCGTAGTGGCTCCCGGTGGTATCTCCCGGCTCCACCTTCGTAATCCGGACGTGTTGAGCCTCACGATAGAGAGTCACGGTGATCCGCCAATCTCCCGCACGAACAACTTCCGGCACCTGCTTGGTCGTCTCTAGATCTATCAGCACATCGGCTACATCGAGTTGCCGGCGCACTTCGCGAGTGATCCGAGTCAAATCACTGACCGAGTCATTGAGCGACGGCTCCGGCAGTTCCAAATATGCTTTGACTACCGGTGGATCAGCGGAGAGTTCGCTTAATTGCCTATTCCATTCATCGATCCCGGCGGTCAGTGTCTTGATCCGTGTTTGCCCCTTGGAAAGGAGTTCTACCTCCTGCGGGATCTCAACGGTCAGGTCATCATAGACCGGGGTCTGACAGGCCAGAACATAGCCCTGAGCCAGCTCCGCCTCACTTAGTCGTGCAGTGGGTCTGGACTGGAGCTTAGCCCCTTTGGTGTGGACCTTGCATTTCCCGCAGGTGCCATCGCCACCGCAAGAAGCATTGATATGAATATCGCCAGCGGCGGCGGCCGTCAAGATGTCTTCGCCCGCAACTATTTCTACTTCTATTCCAGGCGGCAAAAAAGTGACTTTTGGCATATGTCTTTTTTAGGTTGCTCCGGCTCGACCCCTAAAAGAGTCCTTTCACCACGCCGTTCTCATCGATATCGATATTCTGCCCAGCTGGCTTGGCCGGCAAACCAGGCATCGTCATCATGTTGCCGCAAAGCGGATAGAGAAACCCGGCTCCGACAGAGGCGCGAATGTCGCGGATCGGCAGACGGAAGCCCTTCGGGCGGCCCTTAAGAGTCGGATCATGTGAGAGAGACAGGTGTGTCTTAGCCATACAGATGGGCAGATTACTCAGGCCCATCTTGGTGTAAAGTTCAATCTTGGCCTCAGCGGCCGGCAAATAATCGACACCGTCGGCCCCGTAGATCTCGGTGGCGATCGTCTCGATCTTCTCCTTGATCGAAGCTTCATCCGGGTAGAGAAATTTGAAATCACTCGGCTTGTCGGCAGCTCTGACGACCGCTTCCGCCAATTCCCGACCGCCTTCGCCGCCCTTGGCCCAGACATCACTCATCGCCACTTCGTCGGCTCCAGCGGCGGTGGCCAGCTTACGGACCAGGTCGATCTCAGCGTCAGTGTCGTCAACAAAACGATTGATGGCCACCACGACCGGAACGCCAAACTTCTTGACGTTCTCGATATGGGCGAGAAGATTGACCGAGCCCTTCTCGACCCCGTCCAGGTCTTCACTGGCCAAGCCCGGATCGAGCGGCTTACCGGCCACGACCTGATATTTTCCGCTATGCATCTTAAGAGCACGAATGGTGCAAACAATCACAGCGGCATCAGGAGTAAGCCCACTATAGCGACACTTGATGTTGAGAAATTTCTCGGCTCCCAAATCGGCCCCAAAACCACTTTCAGTCACCACATAGTCACCGAGCTTCAGCGCGATCCTATCTTCGATGATCGAGTTGTTACCCTGAGCGATATTGGCGAACGGACCGCAATGAACAAAGACCGGCGTGTTCTCAATTGTTTGAATCAGATTTGGCTTGATGGCGTCACGCAAAAGGACCGCCATGGACCCGGCGCACTGCAGATCTTCCGCCGTGACCGGCTCTCCGTCCACATTCGTGCCGATGATGATACGGCCAAGACGCACGCGCAAGTCTTGGAGATCAGTAGCCATCGCCAAGATAGCCATGACTTCGGAAGCGACCGTGATATCAAAACCTGTCTGCCGCGGCCGACCGTTCAATTTGCCGCCCAGGCCCACAATAATCTCGCGAAGCACCCGGTCGCTGATGTCGACAACCCGGTTCCAAGTGATGGAGTAGGGGTCAATCCGTAATGGATTACCCTGCATAATACTGGTGTCTATAAAAGCGGCCAGCAAGTTATTGGCAGCCCCGACGGCGTGCACGTCCCCGGTAAAATGAAGATTGAAGTCCTCCATGGGAACAACCTGGGAGTAGCCGCCACCGGCCGCGCCGCCCTTAATGCCGAAAACAGGGCCTAAAGAAGGCTGACGAATACACGTGATGGCGTTCTTGCCGATCTTATTGAGCCCCAGCGTTAAGCCGATCGTCGTAACTGTCTTCCCCTCGCCAAGCGGTGTCGGGGTGATGGCGGTGACATCAATATACTTGCCGTTCGGTCGGTCTTTGAGGCGATCAAGAATACTGAGATTGATCTTGGCCTTGTAGGGACCGTAGAGTTCCAGCTCATTCTCGTCGATGCCGATACCTGCGGCGATCTCCTGAATGGGCTTCATCGTTGATTCCTGGGCGATTTCGATATCGCTTTTCATATTCCCCCCTTGGGACTACAACACTACCGGATAAATAAACGGCGCCAGTGGACAAAGGCGCCGCGAACCAACCTCTTTTGCGGGCGCAAAACCCAAGGACTTGAAGTCAGTGCTAACGCTCAGTAGTTTACCAATTGCGCCCCTGGGGGGCAAGCCGATCTCTAGGAGGAAAGAGGGCTCTGCAGAAACTCCGCGGCCGAAATTTGTGGGTGGACAATAACCTGATTACGGCCCTTCTGCTTGGCCACATAAAGTGCGTCATCAGCAGATTTGTAGAGTTCCTTGGCGGTCCCCCCATGGTCCGGATAGACAGCCACCCCAATAGAGACCGTGATCGCTCTCTCTGTCTCGTCCGGGTGCCGCTCATGCATCGTCGCAATCGTTTCGCGAAGGCGCTCGGCCGACCTGACTGCCTCGGGCAGTGAGGTCTCGGACATGATGACGGCAAACTCCTCGCCACCGATGCGAGCGCAAAGGTCGGCTTTACGGCTATTCTTCTCGATCTCCTTCGCTAACACCTTGAGCAGATCATTGCCGGACAGATGCCCGAATTTATCGTTATAACTCTTAAAATTATCGATATCGAGTCCGACCACGGTCAAGCTCCGTCCGTACCGCTCAGCTCGGACTGTCTCAGCTTCCAGTTGGGAGATAAACTCTTGTTGGTTCCTGAGCCCCGTCAGGCCATCTGTGATGGCCATCTGCCGCGTGTCGTCAAGTAGCTTCATCTTCTCTATAGACAAAGCAGCGTATCCAGACAGTAGCCCGAGAATCGAGGCCTCGCCGTCACTAAAATGCCTCTCGACAAAATCGTCAACGTAAAGGATGCCGATAATCTTGCCGTGTGCCGTCAGCGGCGTAGCGATGATCGACTTGACCCCTTCTCTCTCTAGGGCAGGATTGACTCCCTCATCCAGCTTCGTGATGTCCGGCACAATCACCGGTTCCTCGCGGTTCAAGACATAATTTGTCAGCCCACCGGCACGCAACTTCCAGCGGCTGATCATATTAAAATCATCACTAAAGCCCTCAGCATGAGCGAGATACATCTCCCCGGCTGTCTCATCGAGCAGAGCGATCGAGCCGGCCGGCGTATTGGTCAACCTGGTGGCGTAGCGGATAACATAGCTGTAGACTTCCTTGAGATCTGTACTGGAAGACAGCTTAATGCCCAGCTGATAGAGGTCTTTCATCTCTGTCATCCGCCCCTCGACATCATGCATCATCCGCTGCTGGGCTGTGATCAACTCCCAGACAAGCTCGGCGGTCGATCCGTGGATCACTTCCATTCCAGGCTTTTTGAGTTCCTCAAGTCGCCCCGGCAGTTCAGTGTTGGCTGTCACGTTGATGATCAGATCTGGAGTGACCTCCCCGGCAATGAGGTCTTCGCAGTTTTGAAAAGTGGTGACACCGAGGCGTTGCGCCTCAATCAAGCCGGGAGCCTGGCTGCTGATATCGCAGACACCGACTATCTCTATATGTTCGTTGTCGTGAAGGACTCTTAGCAGCGACAAACCTGCCCGGCCCGCACCAACAATAGCTACTTTTGGCAAAATACCCTCTCCTGCCATCATTATCCCGCTGCAAACGCAACGATGCAAGACCTGACCCCCGCGTGATACGATGCAGACCATGTCTCCATTGGCACCAGTCTTCGTATTACTCGGATTCATTGCTCTAACCGTCGGAGCCGACTTCTTGGTCAGGGGTGCGTCGCGGTTGGCGCTGGCTTTCGGCATCGCCCCGCTAGTGGTCGGTTTAACCGTGGTAGCCTTTGGTACCAGCGCCCCCGAGGCGGCCGTCAGCGTCTGGTCGGCAGCCGCCGGTGAGGGCGGCATAGCAGTCGGAAATGTGGTCGGCAGCAATATCTTCAATATCCTTGTTGTCCTGGGGCTCTCGGCCTTAGTGGCGCCGCTCGTTGTCTCTCAGCAGCTGGTCCGGCTCGAAGTGCCGATCATGATCGGCGTTTCAATAATCTTCTACTTGATGTCACTTGACGGCTTGGTCAGCCGCCTCGACGGCCTGCTTCTGTTGTCCGGAGTCATCTCCTATACAATCTGGGCCATCCGCCGGAGTCGCCGGGAAAAGAAAGAAGTAGCCGAGGAGTATACTGCCGAATTTGGCGGCACCAAGGACACGGCTGCGGAGAGTTCAGTCCCGCGCAACATCGGCTGGACGCTAGGCGGGGTCCTGCTACTAGTTGTCGGTTCCCGCGTCCTGGTGACCGGCGCGGTCGACATTGCTGAGTACCTAAAAATCAGCGATGTGATAATTGGCCTAACGATCATCAGCATCGGCACCTCTCTGCCCGAGGTGGCCACCTCGGTCCTGGCCAGCCTCCGTAACGAACGTGATATCGCTGTCGGGAATGCCATCGGCAGCAATCTTTTCAACATCCTGGCTGTCTTCGGTTTAACCGGGCTGGTGGCGCCAGGCGGTGTGACTGTCGATGCCTCAGTCTTACGTTTTGATATGCCGGTGATGATCGCAGTTGCGCTCGCCGCTCTGCCGATCTTCTTCGCCGGTCACCGTATCCACCGTTGGGAAGGCGGACTGCTTTTCGCTTATTATTGGGTGTACTTAGGCTTCTTGATCATGAGGGTCATCGACCACCCCAGTGTGTTTATTCTAAGCCGTGTCTTTTTCATCTTCATCTTGCCCCTGACCGTGGCCACGCTGGTTTTTACCGCCTGGCGCGCGGCGATCAGACCCGATCGAGAGGCTAGCCATCACCATAAGACCTAGGCCCAGCAAAACTCCGGCGACAACATCGCTCGGCCAGTGGGCTCCCAAATAAACCCGACCAGCCCCGATCACTAAGATCAGCACCGGCAACCAGATTCGCACCACGTAACGCCACCAGCGGCGCTCTCCCTTGCCGGCTAATACCCAGAGCCAACCGAAGAAATAGGCACTGACAGCAGCGTGACTACTAGGAAAAGCATACCCTTGCGCATAGGAGAAGATATCGACAGGTCGAGCTCTCGCAACAAACATTTTCAGCACGCTGACCAGGAAAGCCACCAAAACAGTCCCAAAGACCACTCTCCAGACAAGTTCCGGATCGTGCCGCCACCACCAAAGACCGAAGAGCGCTAGGCCGATGCCGATTCCGAGATAAGACCCAAAAAAATCAAAGCCAACAATCATCCGAGTGAGCAGGGTAGTCCTATGACTTGTCAAAAGATCAGCCAGGTCCCGGTCGATGGAGTTGCCCTCGACGACTATGACTACCGCCATCAGCCCCGCAAAGAGGGATAACAACAGAAGTCCAATCAAGCGACGGCTCACTTCAGCGCCACCGGCACCCCCGCCACTACCAGGTAAACCTGAGCGGCCCTGGCGGCTACAAGTTGATTAGCTAAACCGAGATAGGCAGGGAAAACGGCACCCAGCTCGGATTCAGGAGTAAGGTCAAACCCAACCTCGTTCGAGACGATAACGATCGGGTAGGTCGCGCGAGCGCAAACATCGAGAAACTCATTGATCTGAACGGCGACTGCTTTCTCATCCTCGCCGGCCTGAAGACAGTTGGCGACATAGTTGGTCAGACAGTCGATCAACACGCCATCAACCTCAGCGTCCACGTCGGCCAAGTGGCCGGCTAAATCCGCCTGAGCCTCGACCGTCCGCCACTGCCGCGGGCGCTCTTGGCGGTGGGCATCAATCCGAACTTGCGTCTCTTCGTCGTCACAGTCCATGGTGGCCATAAAAACAGGCCGCCGAGCATGGGTCAACAGGCTGAGAGCAAAGCTGGACTTGCCGGCCCGAACGCCGCCAATCACCAACGTTAGTCCCGCATCAGACGTTTTGGTCACCGACCCAAATGCTTTTCGGCCTGCACCACAAACCACCTCAATCCTCGAAGATTGTCCAAAACGGACAGGTCGGATTCTCCCATTTACGCGAGGATCACCGAACTTCCCTATTATCCATTCAGGCCAAAAACGACCTGTCCGGCACCCGGAACCAACTTACAATTGGCAGTATAGTGGGGCTGGCGTGAATGTAAACAACCACGCGCTTCTATGGGTTAGAATGACGCTATGGTTTCTCAAATTTGCGGCATATAACAATGCTCCCTAATTTTGTCTGCCCCGGCGCGGCTCGGTCAGCGACGACTGCTCTGTATTATCTGCTCATCCAGCACCCCCAGATCTTTTTGCCGGCCCTAAAAGAGACCCGCTTCTTCACGCAAGACTACGAAAAAGGTCTGAAGTGGTACGAAGAGACCTACTACGCCAATGTCCAAAACGAACCGGCCATTGGCGACATTTCCCCTGTCTATCTAGTCGACGAGAGATGCCCAAAACGCCTCCATGATGCACTCGGTGCCGATACCCGTATCATCTTCATGCTTAGAGATCCTGTTGAGAGGGCTTATTCGCACTACTCTATGCTCCGAAACCACCATTTCGAGGACCTGCCATTTGCCGAAGCCGTCGCCCGTAGCGAAGACGCCAGAATCACCAAGTCATTGGAGCGATATGAGCATAAGTACGGCTTTCAATACGTGAAAGAAAGCACCTACTCTGAGGCGATTGCCAGATATTTGGACTATTTCTCAGCCGACCGCATCAAGTATGTTCTCTTCGAAGAGTTCACCGCCGACACCAGTGCGCAACTGACGGGAATCGTAGATTTTCTCGGCCTCCCCCAAGGCTTCGATTTCGCCCTCGATGTCTATCTGAATCGTAGCGGCGGCTCGAGCTCGTCCAGGCTCAACAAGGTCTTCTACAATAATGCGCTGGCCAAGAAGGCGCGGGATCTCATCCAAATGAACACCGGATGGAAAACCCAATCAATGCTCAAGAAAGTCAAAACGACACTACTTAAAGGCAAGGACTCTGAAGCGCCCCGTCTCGACCTGGAGATTCGCACAAAACTATATGCGGATTTTGAAGAGGAGATCGTCCGCCTCGAGGCTCTCCTCGACCGGGAGCTGTCAGTCTGGAGACAGCCCGCCGCCGCGCTCTCCGAGTCAAACTAGCCATTTTCACAAAGTCCCCTCTATAATCAAGCATATGAACAGCATTTTGATAGTTGAAGATGATCCGAATATCCGCGAAGGCCTGGCCTTCAATCTCGAAGCAACCGGACTCGATGTCACCACGGCTGCCGACGGTGAGACCGGACTCGAGAAAGCAGTGACCCAGAAGCCGGACTTGATACTTCTGGATGTCATGCTGCCGGGAATCGACGGCCTGGCAGTCTGCGAGCAGGTGCGTCGGCTCGATGAGAACGTCCGTATCATCATGATTACTGCCCTTGGCACCAGCCCAGACAAGGTGCGCGGCCTGACTATCGGAGCCGATGACTATGTTACAAAGCCATTTAGTTTTGATGAATTATTAGCTCGAGTGCGAGCCCAGCTCCGCCGGACTGACGGCTCTGCGAGCAGGCACGCCACTGTCGCCTTTGGAGACATCGCGCTCGATGAAATCAAGCACGAGGTCCTGGTAGGGGGGGAACCTGTCCCGCTACGACCAAAGGAATTTCGACTGCTCAGCACTCTAGCCGCAAACCCCGGCACACTTTTCTCCCGCGAGCAGCTGGGTGCTCTGGTGTGGGGTACCGATTTTGTCGGCTCCTCACGGACGATCGATGTCCATATCCAGCGGCTGCGAGAAAAAGTCGAGAAACTGAGCAATTACCGGTTTCTCCAAACGATCCATGGACTTGGTTATCGGTTTGATCTTGAGCCCCGGGATGAGCAGTAGAGTGCGGGCAAAGCTTTTCGCCTCATACGTCCTGGTGGCTTTGGCGGCTTTTGTGGCTGCGACTACTCTAAGTGAAACTCTGTGGCCGGCGCTAATTATCGCAGTTGTGATCGCCCTGATGGCCGCCTACTATGCTTCGGGATCGACCGCGGATATGCTAAGCCGTCTGGCCGCCACCATCGGTGAGCTCGGAGACGAGAACAGCCCCCCGCGTGAACCGGACGACCCAGACTCCCTGGAGCCGGTCGCCACTGCCTTAACTGAAGCTGATAACCGGTTTCGTCAGGTGATCGCCCAGTTGACTACCGATAAAGAGACACGGGACTTGATCCTCAACAACATGCGCGACGGGGTACTACTGCTCGACTCCAAGGCTGAAATAATACTGGCAAACCCGGCTATCGGCCGGATCTTCCGCCTGGACGTCGGCGACCTAGTTGGGCGGACCCTCGTTCACGCTATCCCCAGTCAGGAACTGGACGACCTGGTTGCCTCGGTTATTGCCAAAGAGGCAGAAGCGGAGGCGGATTTCGACACGTTTATGCCGAGAGAGCGACACCTCGAAGCGGTAGGCCTGCCGATCCGCGATGAACTGGGTATGTCCGGGGTCCTACTCGTCATCCACGACACGACCGGCAAACAGAGAATTGAAGCAGTCCGCCGTGATTTCGTCGCCAATGTCTCGCATGAACTAAAGACCCCGGTCAGCGGCATCACCTTACTGGCTGATACGATAATCACCGGACTGGAAACTGACCCCAGCCAAGCGAAGGCGTTCGCCCGTAAATTGAAGCGAGAGACCGACCGCCTGGCCCAGCTAGTCCGCGATCTCCTTGATCTCTCGCAACTGGAGGCCGAAAAAATGCGACCGGTATCTACGCAGATCTCTCTGTCGGATGTCGCCCTAAAAGCTGTGACGGAGCAGACGGAGGCCGCCGCCTCAGCGGGAATCTCCCTAAGAACCGAGTTCGCGACAGACCTCCCCAAAATCACCGGTAGCGAAGAGCAACTAGAACTACTAGTGCGCAACCTGATAGACAACGGGGTCAAGTACACCCCAAAAGGCGGCGACATCCTTTTGTCGACCAAGACGACAGGCGGATTTGTCGCTCTGATCATCAAAGACACAGGGATCGGTATCCCCCAGAGTGACCAGAAGCGAATCTTTGAGCGCTTTTACCGAGTAGACAAGAACCGCTCCCGGGAGACGGGCGGCACCGGGCTAGGGTTGTCGATCGTCAAGCACGTCGTGGAAAACCACAATGGACAAGTCAAGGTGGAGAGCACGGTCGGACTGGGCAGCAAATTCACCATTCTACTCCCAACCACCTAGCCTGTAACGACCTGCCCCCCGGAACACTGTCAGCGCCCCGGGGGTCGAGCTTCATTCGGCTACTTCGGCCAACTTTGTGACCGCCTTCTGTAGCTCTCCAACCATGTCGACGGGGAGCGAAACTCCGCGCTTAGTGGGTCGCCAAGCACCGTCGTCGGTCTTGAAGTAGACCCGAAGGTCGGCCCGACGCTTACCGGCAAAATTAGATACCGTGGCTCTGATGACCTCATCGTTGCCTTTGTCGAACTCATAAGTAATATCTTCCATATCCCTCCCTCCATAACGAACATCTGTTCGCTATACTACTAATATTGTAGTTGTTTGTCAACTTTCTCGCTTACCTTGCTAAAGTCGGGCGCCCGAAAACCCGATATATATATTGCTCGTTAAACAGAAAATACGTGGTAGCGGGTTGAGGCATCACAAAGGAGCTCCCTGAGAAGAAGGGGGCTCCTGTTTTGTTTGGACAAAAAAAATGCCCCAGTTATCAACAAGGAGAAGGGGGTTAACAGCTGGGGCCTTTAGTTTCTACCCGCTTGTTCGGCTACCTAAACTGCCGCCCTGTTCCCTCAAGAAAAGCGCAGCTGCCTCTGGCTCGACTACATTGATAATGATGCCGGTGGCATACTCGAAACCAGCAATGATGCTCGTCTTGGGCAGAACCACCAAATGCCAGTGGTAGGGTTCACTGGAATGGAACGGACGAGTGTGTAGATAGATGTTGTAGGGAATATCCCCCAGCCCCTTGAACAAGCGGCTAAGCACTTCGCGGCTCAGATCGGCTGTTTCCTCGATAAACCCTGGGTCGGCGACCGTAAAGTCTGCCGGATGACCCTTGGGGGAGATATAGATTTCAAACGGAACTCGCGAGGCATACGGACAGAAAGCCACCAAGCGCTCTGTCTCGGCGACGATTCTTTCTCCGCTCTGCTGTTCGCTCTCGACCAGATCGCAGAGCAGACAGGTGCCCCGCGAATCCTGATACTCGCGAAAATGCTGCAACTCCCGAGCCACCAACGGCGGGACCACCGGAATAGCAAAAAGTTGCGAGTGGGGGTGACGAATCGAGGCACCGGCTTCGGGTCCGTGATTGACAATGACCACTGCCCCTTCGAGCTCGGGACGGGAGGCAGCCGCGCGTAGCCGCTCCTGGTAGACCGAGAAAACCAGGGCCACCTCTTTGGTCGTCATCTGTCCGAAAGAGCGGTGGTGATCCGGCCCATGGACAATGACTTCGTGTATCCCAAAACCCGCCCGCACCGGGTGGAGAAAATCACCGGAGGAAATATCTTGCGGCTTGGGGGCCAAAGCCGGGTACTTATTGGGCACTACGCGCACATCCCAGCCAACCCCGTCCTTAACACCACTTGAGCGCAGCGCAAAAACTTCGGGTGGCGTCTTGGATTCATTGCCGGCACAGAAAGGACAATCAACACTGGGGCCGGACTCGGCCGCGTGGCCTTCTCGAGCGTAAGAATGGGGCCGCTTCGCCCGCTCAGTGGCGATGACAACCCAGTCTCCCGTTAGGCAGTTCTGTCTAAGCTCAGACATGTTTTGTTATCAGGCCGCCTCGTTCATTCGACCCGGAAATATCAGCCGTTGGCAATAGCCAATAACAATACCGTCTGCACCACCAGGCCAATAATAACCCAGGTGACGGTGGTCCGGATGGAGCGGCGGTAGATATAGCTGGCCCGCTGGTTCGCATACCACAAAACACCGAGCGCCATAATAATGGTCACACCCACGAGTACTATGCCGATCGTCTGTGACAGACTGATTTCCACGTTAACCCCCGTAAAATTCCAGTTAAGACCAGTTACCTCGCATTATTTCACCATATAATGCGCGATTTTGTCCATAGTCGGGAGCAAGGGAGTCTCGCCCAGTACTAATGCTTGAAGTGGCGCGACCCCGTAAAGACCATGGCGATCTTATGCTTATTAGCTGCATGAATAACCTCATCGTCACGGATAGAACCTCCGGGTTGGATGATAGCCCGTATTCCGGCAGCCGCCGCCGTCAGCACCGCATCGGGAAATGGAAAGAAAGCATCAGAGGCCAGCACTGTTCCCTCCACCCCTTCGCCCGCTTTTTTGACAGCTAGCTGAGTCGAATCCACTCGGCTCATCTGACCAGCCCCGGTGCCGATAGTGGCCATGTTCTTAGCTAAAACAATGGCGTTTGATTTGACGTTCTTCGCTACCCGCCAGGCAAAGACTAAGTCTCGCCAGTCGTCTTCGCTCGGCATTACCGTGGTCACGACATCCATATCTTCCAGTGATTCGGTCAAGTTGTCAGCCTCCTGGATCAAGACCCCGCCCTGGATCCGCTTGATATCCCAAGGTTCAGATTTGTATGGAGCCTCCGGAGCCGCCATCAACCGCAAGTTCTTCTTGGCAGCCAGTACCTCCAGGGCTTCATCAGTAAATTTGGGGGCAATCACCGCTTCCAGGAAAGGCTCAACCAATAGCTTGGCCAAGTCCTGCTCCACCGGACGATTAACGGCCACAATGCCGCCAAAAGCGGACAGTGAATCGGCGCCAAACGCGCGCTCGAAGGCCTCGGTCGGGGTGTCGGCCACACAGACGCCGCAAGGGTTATTGTGCTTAACGACTACCACGCACACCTCTTCAAACTCATGGGCAACCCGCCAAGCTGCATCTAAATCTAGAATATTGTTGAAAGAGAGTTCTTTCCCGCCTAGCTGCCGAGCCCGGACAAGCGTCCCGGGAGGGGCCGACTGGTCCTGATAGTAAGCGGCTTTCTGGTGCGGGTTCTCGCCATATCGGAGGTCGTCGACTTTGTCAAAGGCCAGCTTTAGCACTGGCGGAAAATCCTGCTCGCCCTCAAGATACGCATGGATCGCCTCATCATAATCAGCCGTGTGCGAAAAAGCCTCTTTGGCTAAATCACGCCGCGTCTGGCTTTGCAGCTCGCCACCGTTCTTCCCCATCTCATCCAGCACCTCATTGTAACGACCCGGGCTGACCACCACGGCCACAGCCTCCATATTCTTGGCGGCGGAGCGGATCATCGTCGGGCCGCCAATATCGATGTTCTCAACGGCTTCTTCAAAAGTCACATCCGGTTTGCTGATCGTCTCCTGGAACGGATAGAGATTGACCACCACCAGATCGATCGGCTCAATGCCGTACTCGCCGAGCTGTTCCAGATGGCCGGAGATATCCCGACGAGCCAACAACGCCCCGTGAATCTTTGGGTGGAGAGTCTTGACCCGACCGTCGAGGATCTCCGGAAACCCGGTGACGTCCGACACCTTGACGACTTCGATGCCGGCATCAGCCAACGCCTGTGCCGTGCCGCCGGTCGAAATGATCGTCACTCCGTATTTGCGCAGACCCTTGGCGAAATCTACGATCCCAGTCTTATCAGAGACACTGATCAGCGCCCTACTTACCTTCATATATCCTCCCGGAAATCATTCCCCTTTGGGGAGTACCCTTACTCTTTGGCCCTCAACCTTCAGCCGCCGGTTGGCCCAAAGCTCAACCGCATATGGCAGCTGCCGATGCTCTGTTATATGTATCCGATCCAACAACAACGCTTCATCATCGTCTTCTTCAATCGGGACCGTCTCTTGAATAATCACTGGGCCGGTATCAAACGTCGCGTCCGCAAAATGTATAGTAATGCCGGTAACCTTGACTCCGTGGTCAATGGCGTCCTTGACCGCGTGCGCTCCGGGAAATGAGGGCAGAAGCGACGGATGCAAGTTCATGACCGCACCCGGAAAAGCCGCCAAGATCGGAGCTCGCACCAGCCTCATATATCCAGCCAACACGACTAGTTCGACTCCGTGTTCACGGAGCTTGTCGCAGATAGCGGTGTCGTAGGCTTCGTTGGAATCTACCGACTGACGGTCGACCCAATAATGAGGTATCCCTGCGGTCGCCGCCCGACTAAGACCAAAAGCATCCGAACGGTTGCTGATAACGACCCCGATTTTAGCAGGAAAATCTACGTGCGAACACTCGTCAATCAGCGCTTGGAGATTTGAGCCGCCCCCGGATATGAGGACACCGATAACCCGCTTACTTTTTGACAATTTCCTGTTCCAGCGACATTTTACCCATCTGCTGCTCGTCTAAGAGCGCAATAGGATACTTGCCGTCAAAACAAGCGAGGCAGAAGTCGTCTCGCGGTCTGCCAGTGGCCCGCATGAGCCCCTCAAAACTCAAATATTCCAGGCTGTCAGCGCCGATAAATTCGCGGATCTCCTCGACGCTCTTATTGGCCGCGAGCAGCTGGTCTCCACTGTCTGTGTCGATACCATAGAAACACGGGCATTTGACCGGCGGCGAGCTGATGCGCACATGCACCTCTTTCGCTCCGGCAGCCTTCAAAAGACTGATTATCTGCTTGCTTGTATTTCCCCGGACGATCGAATCGTCAATGACGACCAACCGCTTGCCCTCGATCACTTCGGCCAACGGATTCAATTTAAGTCGTACCCCAAGTTGACGCAAAGTCTGATTAGGCTGGATAAATGTCCGCCCGACATAACGGTTCTTAATCATTCCCTCACCAAATGGTATCCCGGACTCCCGGGCAAAACCAATCGCTGCCGGGGTGCCGGAATCCGGCAGACCGATGACAAGATCGGCGTGGACAGGAGCCTCTTTCGCCAACTCAATACCCATCCGCTTCCGAGCTACATATAGATTCTCGCCATAGACCTGGCTATCGGGGCGGGCAAAGTAGATAAACTCAAAGACGCAGAGCGACGGCTTGGCCGGCTCGATCACTTGCAAAGTGCGGAGACCGTTCCCGTCGATGACCACCATCTCGCCCGCGCCTACATGGCGCTCAAACTCGGCCCCGACAATATCCAAGGCGCAGGTCTCACTGGCAACCACCCAACCATCTCCCAGCCGCCCGATCGACAATGGGCGGACCCCATATTGGTCACGGATGGCGATCAGCTCAGTCTCGGTCATGATCAATAAAGAATAGGCGCCGTGCAGACGCTCCATCGTGGCCGCCACCGCGGTGTCGATTGATTCACCCTTGCGCGACGCGATCGCTTCAGCGATCAATTCGCTGTCACTGGTCGAGCGAAGGCGATGACCGTTGGTCAAAACCTCGTCACGCAGTTGCTTGCTGTTGAGAAGATTACCGTTATGAACCAGAGACAGCGTGCCTTTGTCGGTAACCTTTAGGATGGGCTGGGCATTCTCCCAATGACTAGACCCAGTGGTTGAATAGCGGACATGACCCACCGCAATATGCCCTTGCAAGCCGGCCAACTTGTTCTCATCAAATACTTGTGGCACCAGCCCCATGTCTTTGACCACAACTGTCGACTCTCCGTCGGCCACAGCGATACCAGCGCTTTCCTGGCCGCGATGCTGTAGAGCATGGAGTCCGAAGTAGGTGAGACGGGAGACGTCCTGCCCGGGAGCGTATATACCAAAAACCCCGCAGGCCTCCTCCGGGTGATCGTCAGAAAGATAGTTTTGAGGCTCTGGGACGAGCGCATCATCTCTCGTGGTCACGTTCTCATCTTATCAGTATTCCTTGTTCAATGCGACACAAGCAGCGCAGTTTCAGTCTGCCAAAAACGGGAATATAAATGACTGTCAGACCACACCGATTTTGGAGGTAGAACATGTTAACAAACAAAGCAGTAGCAGCGATTTTGCCGGCGTCCGATCTGGATCGAGCCGCCACTTTTTACGAGAACACCTTGGGCCTAAAAGAAGAGTCACGCATGGCAAACGGCGTTATGCTGGCAGCCGGAGAAGGCACAAAGTTATTCATCTACAGCAAGTCGGACGGCACCAAAGCAGACCACACCGTGGCCGGATTCAATGTCGACGATGTCGCCCAAGAGGTCCGAGAACTTGAAAGCAAAGGCGTGACATTTGAAGACTATGATATGCCCGGCCTCAAGACTATCGACCATGTCGCCACGCTTGATTCAGTAAAATCAGCCTGGTTTAAAGATACGGAAGGCAATATCATCGCCCTGAATCAGATGTAAGCAAAACTTGTCGATAGTAATGGCATGAGACGCTTAATCACGATCATGCTCTTGTCGGCAATAATGCTCGCGTCTGGATGCGTGCGCGAATCGGCCACGGACACGTCGCCGCCGGTCGATTCCGGTTACTCTAATTCCGCCCCGGCGAAGATGTTGGAAGCACCAGACAAAGCGCGCGACGCGGCGGAGGCAGCCAACGAACGAACGCTTGAGGCCCAAAAAGCCCTAGAAAACTAACCGAGATCCCGGGCGGAGTGTACGGCATTACGAAAAATACCCATACCATCGAGCGCTCCCCCCTGCCCGCGCGTCCAGCGCGGGTGCTGGCTGGCCCGGACAAAGACTTCCGGATGCGGCATCAAGCCGAAAATACGACCGGTTGGATCAGAGAGACCGGCAATGTCATCAGTAGAGCCGTTGGGGTTGACCGGATAAGCGCCGGGGTTTCCATTTTCATCAGTGTAGCGCAGAGCAATCTGCCCATTGTCACGCAGATGATCCATTACGTCTGGCGCCAAGAAACGGCCCTCGCCATGCCGGACAGGCAGATAGATCACGTCGGGCAAGTCTTTCGTAAAAACAGAGCGGGAATCAGGCTCTACTTTTAAGTAAACCCAACGGGCCTCGAAACGGCCCGACTCGTTGTATGTCAGCGCAGCTTCCTGAACCCAATCGCGGTCATTCGCGGGCAGCAGGCCCAACTTGACCAGCACTTGGAAACCATTGCAG
>CAXMSJ010000103.1:0-3207 GCA_964196305.1 uncultured Acidimicrobiia bacterium | reverse complement strand
GTGGACTCACAAGCTCTTCTTTATGGTCCGGTAGTGATGGGCAAAAATTGTACTATTGAAGCAGATGCAGTCATCATCGGCCCGACCTCTTTGGGCGATGGTTGCCATGTGAGCGCCGGAGCAAGAGTGGAGGGGGCTGTTGTTTTCTCTGGTTGTCGTCTTGAGCCTGGCGCGGTCGTTCGCAACTCAGTCCTTGGTCGAGAGGTAGAGGTGGGCCGAGGTGTTCATATCGACGATTTTGCTATCTTAGGAGACAGGTTGGTCGTTGGGGAGGGGAACTGGTTGCGACGGGGCATTAAGGTGTCCCCGGATGTTACCCTCGCTCCCGGTACCATCCGGTTCTAATGGTCGATCGGAAAGGATAGAAGCTGAGAAACCCCGCCATCGATCTGGATGACCTTGAAGCCATGTCTGCCTTAGATAAGGCGGACATGCTCGGCGTTACGATGACTTTTGATCGGCAGTGTCGCCAGGCTTTGGAGATCGGACAGGCTGCTAAGCTCAACATAGATCCCGAGCGTGTTACAGATATTGTGGTGATGGGCATGGGCGGCTCTGGAATCAGCGGAGACGTTATCCGCATTCTCTTTGAAGACCAACTGAAGGTTCCCTTGCTTGTCAATCGCGACTATCAATTACCCGCGTTTGTCGGCCCCAAAACGTTGGCCATTGCCGCTTCCTATTCAGGGGATACTGAGGAGACACTGTCCAGCTTTAACGAAGCGCTGGATCGGGGCGCTCAGGTGATGGTAGTTTCCAGCGGTGGGCGGATCAGCAAGATGGCAGCGGAGAAAGACTTGTCGCTCATCACTATTCCAGCAGGTTTCCAGCCGCGGGCGGCCCTGGGATATCTCAGTATTCCCAGCGCTCTGGCTTTACACCGGTTAGGCTTGGCCCCCGATACAGTGCCGGGCTGGGAGGAGACGATCAAGGCCCTGGCCCATCTGGCTGGACGTTATGGTCCCGAGGTGCCGGTGGCCCAAAACGAAGCCAAACAATTAGCGTTGCGCTTGCTCGGAAAGATGCCGGTAATGTATGGATCTCAGGGGCTCACTGGTCTGGCGACCTTTCGTTGGCGATGTCAATTCAACGAGAATTCTAAGGTCGCTGGGGGGTGGAATGTCCTGCCCGAGCTCGACCACAATGAGATCACTGGTTGGCAGGAACTCCAATCTCTTTCCAAGCAGTTCCGGTTGATCTTCTTACGTGATCGAGATGAACATCCACAAGTCAAAAAACGGGTACAAGCGACTAAAGACCTGATAGCCGACCAGTTCGATGGGGTCGACGAGTTTGAGTCCGGCGGCGACTCGAGGGCAGCCCGCTTCTTTTCTCTGGTCTGTTTAGGAGACTTCGCCAGTATCTATTTGGCTCTTCTTAACGGTATTGACCCCAGTCCGGTCGAGCGGATCGAGTTATTGAAGAAACGGCTGGCGACTTAGATAGACCACTTAACCGACAACGTCATAGAGACAGCGCAGTTTCTTTCTAAGAATCTGACTGCTCAAGCTGATCTTGCCGTGGTGCTTGGCTCAGGGTTGAGCGGTGTGGCCTCTCATTTGGAGGTCGAAAAAGAGCTGGCGTACAGCGATATCTCTCATTTCCCCGGTTCAAGCGTCGCCGGCCATCAGGGCCGGCTCTCCCTCTGTCGCGTCGGAGAGAAGACAGTTCTGGTATTGCGGGGACGGTTCCATTACTATGAGGGCTACACCATGCGGGGGGTAACGTTTCCTATCCGTGTCCTGGGTCGTCTGGGTGTCCGCGGCATAGTTCTGACGAACGCTGCGGGTGGGCTCAATCGCCGGTACAAGCCCGGCGATTTTATGTTGATAAGGGATCATCTCAACTTGATGGGCGACAACCCGCTTATCGGGGTTTCAGATGAGGAAAAGGGCGCACCGTTTGTAGACATGAGACAGGCGTACGATCCTGATCTCATCAAGCGCGGATTAGTTTTGGCAAAGCGGTTTTCCGTCTCCATGCATACTGGCGTGCTGGCAGCAGTCAGCGGCCCGAGCTATGAGACAGAAGCCGAAGCGCGTTTTCTCGCCCGAGCGGGAGCGGATGCAGTGACCATGTCAACCGTGCCGGAAACGATCGTAGCTCGTCACTGCGGTATGAAGGTCGTCGGGCTTTCGTGTGTGACAAACAGCCTTTGGCAGCGTGGGCAGGTAACCCATAGCGAGGTCGTCAAGGTCGGCTCGACCGCCGCCGCGACTCTCGGGCCCTGGTTGCACGAACTGCTGCGGCAGATGTAATATCGGCTCGGCCCGACAAGGTGGGCAGAAGTATATATTTGTAGGAAATCAAACGACCAAGGAGCGATTAATGGAATATGACATTAAAGATCTAGGATTAGCAGCCGCTGGACAACTGCGGATCGACTGGGCTGAGCGGGAGATGCCGGTTTTACGGCAGATCAAAGAGCGGTTCACGAAAGACAAACCGCTTGCCGGTCTCTCACTCGGGGCCTGCCTCCACGTCACCACAGAGACAGCCAACTTGATGTTGACCCTGCAGGCTGGTGGGGCCGATGTCGCTCTTTGTGCCTCGAATCCGTTGAGCACTCAGGACGATGCGGCCGCTGCTCTTGTCAAGGCAGAGATACCGGTCTTCGCCATTAATGGCGAAGACAGCCAGACATACTACCAGCACATCAATCAAGCTCTTGATCGTAAGCCCCAGATAACCATGGATGATGGTGCCGACCTGATCTCTATTATCCACAGCGAGCGGGCCGATCAAGTAGACCACATCATCGGAGGGACGGAGGAGACGACCACGGGTGTTATTCGTCTCAAAAGCATGGCCGCCCAGAATGTCCTGAAGTTCCCGGTCGTGGCAGTCAATGATGCCCAAACCAAACATCTCTTCGACAACCGATACGGCACCGGCCAGAGCACTATGGACGGCATCTTACGGGCGACGAACAGACTGATTGCCGGCAAAGTTTTTGTGGTTTGCGGCTACGGGTGGTGTGGCCGGGGAGTAGCGAGGAGAGCCCAGGGCCTGGGCGCAAATGTCGTTGTTACCGAGATCGATCCGCTCAAGGCGCTGGAAGCAGTGATGGACGGCTACCGGGTGATGCCGGGAGTCGAAGCAGCCAAGATAGCTGATATCGTGGTGACGATCACGGGCGACATGCATGTTCTTGACCGCGGTCATTTTGAAGTTATGAAAGATGGCGCCATTATCGCCAATACCGGC
>CAXMSJ010000102.1:0-34092 GCA_964196305.1 uncultured Acidimicrobiia bacterium | reverse complement strand
GGATCGGGGCGACGAAAACGCCGGGCACTTCCGGCGCCTCATTATCAAAAGCCAGAAACTGTCCGTTTCGCGACAAACTTAACTTGTCGGGGTAGAGGGTCCGACCCAGATGGTCTTCAAACACCAGGAGTTGACCGAATTCGACTGAATCAGTAGTGACAGTGGCTAGAACGGGAAAGCGGATATTCTCCACCCAGGCAACCGCCCGGCCGTTAGCGGCGACCGAGATATCCAGGAGATCGTCTGCCAACACGCGACCACGCGCGCTCTCGATATCAATGGCCAACAATCTTGCCGTTGCCTTGTTGGGGTCCCGGATCAATCCCAGCAGCGGACCTCCGTCGAGCTTGCCAACAGCCTCCCAGCTGCTTTCCACACGCTTTCTGAGGTTGTGGCCCCGAACGACCCGGTCACTCTCAACCTGTAGGAAAAGTATGTCTCCTCCCAGAAGTCCCTTGCCGGCTTTTTCACCAGCGTTTCGCCACCCTGCCTCCAGGTCGATAGTCGCTAGCCTGTCTTTCCCAACTAAAGGGGCAACGCCCGGAAAGGCGCCAAGAGTGCGATCGTCAAGCCAGAAGAGAGAGAGGAGTACATTCTTGGTATCCACATTCAGCGTCAGCAGTTCTTCTGTTTCTAAGTCAAGCATAATAAAAGGGTTAGCCAGGTCAAACGTCTCTACTTCGACTAAGAGACGGCTACCGTCTGGCGAGAATTGCAGGCTGTGCACTCCAGGGGCCACGATGCTCTCGACCAGCACTGGTTTAGTCTCGCGGGGGTCTTGGTAGATGTATTTAGCCAAATCATAAACGAAGATATTGCCGTCGTTAGCGCGGGCCAAACGTTCTCCAGAAGCAGACCAGGCGAGCCGTGAAGTAGTGCCGGAGCTGCTGATGCGAAGAGCCGTGAGCGGTCCGCGCGATTGCGGCAGCCCCATCAGGATCAACCAGGTGATTAGTATGGCGGTCAAGCCCGACAAGAATAGGTTGCGTTTCATAAGTGTGCAGTATACCAGCAATTCCGGCGGTCACGATCCGTTTACGGGCTACTCATTTTTGCGCTAAAATCTGACAATAAGTCTGATTGGAGAGCTGATTTGAAAGCATACGAACCTCAAAGGATTGAATCTAAGTGGCAGGAGAAATGGCAGTCCGACGGGCTCTATGCGGTGTCCGAGGATGACAGTCGTCCGAAGCGGTACATTCTCGAGATGTTTCCCTACCCATCTGGCGATCTCCACATGGGATATGTACGCAACTATTCTATTGGCGATGTTATCGCCCGCTACTACTCGATGCGCGGCTTTAACGTCCTCCATCCTATCGGTTGGGATGCTTTTGGGCTGCCGGCGGAGAATGCCGCTATCAAGAATAACGTTCATCCCAAAGATTGGACGTACGAAAACATCGCCAGGCAGCAAGTGCAGATGGCTCGGTTAGGCCTAAGCTACGATTGGGACAGGACCGTTATTACGTGTTCGCCGGACTATTATCGGTGGGGGCAGTGGCTTTTTCTTAAGTTTTACGAAAAGGGGTTAGTCTACCGGGACGAGTCCGGTGTCAATTGGTGTCCTTCCTGTCAGACAGTTCTGGCCAATGAGCAGGTCCTGGGGGACGGTGAGTGTTGGCGTTGCTCCACGCACGTTGAGCAAAGACGCCTGGCCCAGTGGTATTTTAAGATCACTGATTACGCGCAGGAACTCCTTGACGACCTTGAAGAGCTTGACGGTTGGCCTGATCGAGTCAAGACAATGCAGAAAAACTGGATAGGGAAGAGCCACGGAGCCGAAGTCAAGTTTACTTTGGCTGACACGACCAAGACGATCACGGTTTTTACTACCAGGCCCGATACGCTTTTTGGCGCGACATTCTTCCTCCTGGCCCCGGAGCACCCGCTGGTAGACGAGTTGGTCGCGGGAACCAACTACCGCGAGGAAGTAGAGCGAGTTCGCCAGCAGGTGGCTGGCCGAACGATGGTCGAGAGGGCCGCTGGTGAGCTGGAAAAGGAAGGTGCTTTTACCGGCAAGTTTGCTGTCAATCCGGTCAATGGAGAGAAAATACCGATCTGGGTCTCTGACTATGTTTTGATGGAATATGGAACAGGCGCGGTCATGGCCGTACCCGCTCATGACCAGCGCGATTTTGAGTTTGCCCGGAAATACAATATCCCGATACGCCCGGTTATCCAGCCTGAGGGGGCTCCGTTGGATGGCGCCGAGATGACTGAGGCTTTCACGGGGACGGGTGATATGGCGAGTTCGGGGGTTTTTGACGGTCAAAACAGTGCCACTAGTATAGCTGCCGTCACCGAATGGCTGGCTGCGAGCGGCAAAGGCGAGTCGGCGATCAATTTTCGCCTGCGCGATTGGCTCATCTCACGGCAGCGTTATTGGGGGAATCCGATCCCGATGATCTACTGTGACATCTGCGGCATAGTTCCGGTTCCCGAGAGCGATCTCCCGGTAGTTCTGCCCGACGATGTTGACTTGAACGCTGAAGGTGGCTCGCTGGCCAATCATGAGGAATTCTCCAACGTCATCTGTCCTGAATGCGGTGTGCCGGCTACCCGTGAGACAGACACTATGGATACTTTCACTTGCTCATCTTGGTATTTTGCCCGCTACTGCAGTCCTTCGGATGACGATTTGCCGGTTAACAGAGCGGCGGGGGATTACTGGATGCCGGTCGATCAGTATATTGGCGGCATTGAACATGCGATCCTCCATCTTCTCTACGCGCGATTCTTTACCAAAGTGATGCGTGATCTGGGGCTGCTTGAATGTGGTGAACCGTTCAAGAACCTGCTGACGCAAGGGATGGTAAAACTGGAGGGTTCGGCGATGTCCAAATCGCGCGGGAATATTGTCTCGCCCGATGAGATCATCGCTAAATACGGCGCCGATACCGCCAGACTCTTCATTCTGTTTGCCGCTCCGCCCGAAAAGGATCTGGAGTGGAGCCATGAAGGGGCGGAGGGGATATTTCGTTTTCTCAGTCGTGTCTGGCGGTTGACGCAAACCATAATCGATAGTCCCGATCTAGGGCCTCACGGCGGCGGACAGGAGAAAGAACTGACGCAGTTGATGCACGCCGCCATCAAGAAAGTTACGGCGGACGTGGAGCGATTCAACTTCAATACCGCGATCAGCGCGATCATGGAGCTGGTGAACGCAGCGTATAGATATCTCGATAATGTCTCGGAAAGTGAGCGAGACACCACACTGTTAAAACAAGTCGCAGAGGTTACAGTAACTCTGATCGCCCCCTTTGCACCCCATATGGCCGAGGAACTCTGGGCCGACCTCGGTCACCCAGCTAGTGTGCACCGTCATTCCTGGCCGGAGTACGACCCTAAGCTGGCAGCGGTCGATCAAGTGACCTTGGTGATGCAGGTCAATGGCAAGGTTAGAGACCGCATCAGCGTCGAGCGCGGGCTCCCGCGTGAGGCAGTGGAAAAGTTGGCCTTAAGAACCGACAATGTTAAGCGCTTTTTGGAGGACAAAGAGATTGTGAAGGTCATAATTGTCCCTGACAAACTAGTGAATATAGTTGTCCGCTAAGCGCGGTCAACCAGCGAGTACGTCTCGTGTCCGTCTCGGCAGTGCCGGTGAAGCTGCGGCTGCTGACTATCTTCATGGTCTGGGCTACGAAATACTTGTCAAGAATTATCGTTGTCCGGCCGGGGAGATAGATATCATTGCGCAGGATGGCAAGACGATCGTCATCTGCGAAGTCAAGGCGCGCGTAGACGCCCGGGCCGGGCACCCCTTCGAGTCGATTACGCCCGCCAAGCAGGTTAAGCTGCGACGGGCGGCTCAGCATTATTGGGAATTCGAATCAGATCGAGATCGCCCACTGCGCTTTGATATTATTTCGATTTTGGGAACAGCCGGCAAGGCGCGCCTGGAACACCTGATTAACGCCTTGGACTGATCTAATGATTGGCCATTGACCGACTACGACAAGTTTAGTATGCTGCAAACATGCGTTCGTATACACATGATTGCGCGCCGGGTGCGCCCCGGCGTTGCTAGAGGAAGTGAAAAGCGGGGTCGTGGTCGGTATTTTGGGCCACGAGGTCGTCGTAGAAGTCCATTGCTCCCACGGTCTGCCGGGCATGCGACTGGTCGGCCTGGCTGGGGCGGCAGTGCGCGAAGCGGGGGAGCGCGTCCGGTCTGCGCTGGTGAATTCGGGCTTTACTCTGCCGCCGCGCAAAATAGTGGTCAACCTGGCGCCGGCGGACTTACCTAAGACTGCCCCCCATTTTGACCTGCCAATCGCCATAGGGGTGGCGCTATCGCTCGGGTTGGAGCAGCGGCTGGATCGCTTCCGTAATTACTGGATGATCGGTGAGGTATCGCTAACTGGAGCTGTCTCGCCGGTCTGCGGCGCCCTGCCGCTGGCCTTAGCTGCCGCGGAAGCAGGCGCAGCCGGGATCATCACCCCAAAAGCCAACGCGGACGAGGCGATGGCCGCCGGATTACCTGTCATTCCGGTCGGCGACATCAACGAGGCGTTACTTTTTTTATCAGGGAAGCGACCGATAGCCTCACCCTTGGCAGAGGCGCCAAGGAGTTCAAGCCGGACCCTGCTGGATTTTTCGGACATCCGCGGGCAAGCGCCAGCGCGCCGAGCTATAGAAGTCGCCGCGGCGGGGCGACACAACCTTCTCATGACCGGGCCGCCTGGCTCCGGAAAGTCGATGATGGCCAAGCGCCTGCCGTCAATTCTCCCCGAGATGTCGCGCACAGAGGCTCTTGAGGTTACCAGGGTACATAGTGTTCGCGGACGTACGAGAGCCGGCGGCGGCTTGGTAACGGAAAGACCTTTTAGAGCTCCACATCACACCATCTCGGCCGCCGGCTTAGTCGGGGGTGGGCACCCCCTGGCCCCCGGTGAATTAAGCCTAGGCCATCGTGGCGTGCTCTTTTTAGATGAGATGGCTCAGTTCGGACCGCGCCTATTGCAAACGCTGAGGCAGCCGCTCGAGTCTAAAGAGGTGACAATCGCGCGAGCCGGGCTATCTTTAACGTTTCCGGCTGATTTTATGCTAATCGGAACGAGAAACCCCTGTCCATTTGGCTATCACGGCGACGACCTCAAGGACTGCACCTGCTCGCCGGGTAAGCTTGAGGCCTACCATTCGCGTTTATCAGGGCCACTTCTCGACCGCATCGACATTCATGTCCGTGTCGCGCGGCTCAGGCGGGACGAGATGCTAAATGAGCGCCCCGCAGAACCATCTAACTTAATGCTTGCCAGGGTCGTGAGAGCCAGGAACCAGCAATTTGCCCGGCTCGACTCCCTCATGCGCACCAACGCAGACATGAATCCCACGGAAGTCCGCGAGTACTGTCAGCTGGAAAGTGAGACCAAAGCCTGGTTGGGTCGGGCCATCGAAGGCTTTAGCCTAACAGCCAGGGGCTGCGACCGCCTCTTGAAAGTAGCCCGAACAGTGGCTGATCTGGCCGGAGCGGACATGGTCGCCATTGAACATCTGGCCGAGGCCGCTCAGTACCGGGCAGTGGTTTCGTGAGTGGCGCCCGTCTTGCCTGGTTCGCTATCTCAAATGCCCCGGCCCTCTGGCGATTCTGCCGCAATCTTTCCGACAGCGAGGCCGCCGCTATGCTTGATGCGACGCCGTTAACGGCCTCACGGCTGCTGCGCATGGACCAAAAAGTGTTTGAAAGTTCTGGAGTTGCCTTATCAAGTAGGGAGTTGGAGGTTCAGTTGCAGCACCTAAAGGACACCGGGATTCAGGTTGTCACGCGCGCTGATCATGACTTTCCCACCACTTTGCGCGATATTTACGATCCGCCGGCGGCTCTGTATTTTCGCGGCACAATCCGGTGTGACGGCCCACGGGTGGCGATGGTGGGCTCACGCCGCGCCACCCCGGCGGGCCGCGCCATCGCCCAGGAGATGGCGCATGAACTGGCTGCTGCCGGCATCACCGTTGTGAGTGGTTTAGCTAGAGGCATCGACGGCGCGGCTCATGAGGGAGCGCTAACTGCCGGTGTGACCTGGGCTATTCTCGGCAGTGGGCTGGATCGCATTTATCCTTTTGAACATCTCGCTCTGTCCGAACAGGTGGCTTCAGACGGGGCGTTATTGTCGGAATATCCTCCGAATACCCCGCCCTTACCGCTTCACTTTCCGGCCAGAAATAGGCTGATCAGCGGTCTATCTGACGCCGTTGTTATTGTTGAGGCGGCCGCCAGAAGCGGAGCGTTGATAACTGCGGATTTTGCTTTAGAGCATGGGCGAGATGTGCTGGCAGTGCCTGGTCCGGTGCGCAGCCGGGCCAGCGTCGGGTGTCATCGTTTGCTGCAGCAAGGCGCCGGTCTAGTCACGAGCGCCCAGGACATCATCGCGGCGCTCGGCTACGATTTTTCCGAGCAGCTAAAGTCGCGCAACACCAAAGAGGGGTCCTCCTTGGAGGCCATTGATGCCGCGGGACGCGAGCTGCTCGAGACTATCCCTTTTGAGCCAACTTCGCTTGATAGCATAGTCGGAGACCGCGTGGCCACCAGTGTGCTCCCACGACTCAGTGAACTTGAGCTGGCAGGCTTAATTATCCGCAATGCCGGTGGGCTAATAAGCCGCCTGCGGTGATTGAGCAGCTGGAGTATGCGTGTGGGGTTGTGTTTAGAGGGTGATTTACCTATCATTTAGTTCAGTCCCATCGGGTGAATCTGATACACGCAGACAAAGACAAAGCCTTGGATTCGTTCATTACGTACCTGAGGGCGGAGAGAAACCTATCTCCGCATACTCTTAGGGCCTACCGAGGCGACGTCGGAAATTTTCTGGCTTATGTCTCGCGAGCCAAGCTTGGCCTGGACAGCCTTGACCATCGTTTCATCAGGGGCTATCTGGCTTACCTTAGCCACTTCAATCTAGCCCGCTCTTCTTTGGCACGTAAAACGGCGGCAATACGCGCATTTTTTGACTTTCTCCATCGCCGACACCACCTCTCTTCGAACCCGGTCGCTCTGGTGTCTCCGGCAAAAACTATCCGCCGACTGCCAAAGGTGCTGAAAAGATCGGAGATTGCTGCACTCTTGGCTGCTCCTGACGCTGAAACCTCACTGGGCCAGCGCGACCAAGCGATTCTAGAGACTCTGTATGGGGCCGGGTTGCGTGTATCAGAGCTTGTCGGCCTTGACTTAGAGGCCTTTGATCCACAAATAAGCGAACTTAGGGTTATCGGCAAGGGAGATAAAGAGCGGCTTTTACCGCTCAACTCGATTGCGGCCGCTGCCGTCTCTACTTATCTGCATGGGGGCAGGGAACAGCTCAGGAGCTCTGTGCAGGCCACATCGGCACTCTTTTTGAACAATAGGGGCGGGAGGCTAACTGCCGGTTCAGTGCGCCGCCTGGTCCACAGATATATGAGTCGCGCGGCTGGGATAGCCGGGGTCACTCCGCATACAATACGGCATGCTTTTGCCACTCATCTTTTAGAAGGAGGGGCTGATCTTAGGGCTGTCCAGGAACTCCTTGGTCACGTTGATTTATCGACGACACAGATTTATACTCACCTGAGTAAGTCTGAGCTGCGCAAAACCTATGTGCGGGCCCATCCTCGCGGGGGTGGCGATCGGTGACTAAAGTACTGGGTGAGCGATATACGGGGTTTCTTAGTGAAAGAAGTTAGAGACACAGAAATAGCTAGTCTGTGGATTTCTTTAAAAGAGCAGGACGACCAAGATGCGCGGGACAAACTTATCCTGCACTACAGCCCACTCGTTAAATATGTAGCCGGTCGGGTGTCGGCCAACCTTCCACAGATGATCGACTCGGCAGACCTCGTGTCCTACGGAATTTTTGGACTGATCGATGCGATCTCGAAGTTTGACCACAAACGGGAGATAAAGTTCGAGACTTATGCCATGTCTCGGATCAAGGGTTCGATCATAGATGAATTGAGGGCCATGGACTGGGTCCCTCGTTCAGTCAGGTCGCGCGCCAAGGAACTTGAGGGCGCTTATATTAAGCTTGAAAATCAATTTAAACGGGTGCCCACCGATGAAGAGGTGGCCGAGGAACTCAACATGTCTATCCCGGAGCTGCATGGCATTCTCAGTCAGCTCAGCTACACATCTGTAGTGGCGCTAGAGGAGCTTTGGTCGGTGGGGAGCGATCGCGAGGACAAAGTCAGCCTGATAGATATGATTGAGGACCATTCGACTGTCGGGCCGGCCGCTAGCTTTGAGATGTCTGAGATGAAGAGCATCCTGGCTACGGCGATTGAGCGGCTGCCGGATCGCGAGAAAACAGTGATTGCGCTGTACTATTACGAAAATCTCACCCTAAGGGAGATAGGCGAAGTACTGGGCGTGACCGAGTCCCGGATCTCACAATTGCACACAAAATCAGTGATTCGCTTAAAGGCTAAACTTCGCCAGGCCAAAGCGGACAAAGCCTGATACACCGGCCCTAGTTGCCTATCTTAAAATCGCTATGTTAAACTCTGGCGTATTACACACGCCCATGGACTCGCGGCCTTTGGTGCCTATAGGTAGGTTGCGGGGGAGAAGTGGAGCGGAGGAGAAACCAAGAGAGGAGGTGCCGAAAGATGGCAGTTGTCTCAATGAAAAATCTGCTTGAGAGCGGTGTCCATTTTGGCCATCAGACACGTCGATGGAACCCCAAAATGAAGCCGTATATTTTCACTGAGCGCAATGGTATCTACATTCTAGATCTACAGCAGACCCTGGCTCTGATCGAAGACACTTACGATTTCGTGTCCGATCTGGTCTCGCGAGGGGGAACCCTGTTGTTTGTAGGAACCAAAAAGCAGGCTCAAGAAAGTGTTCTCGAAGAGGCTACACGAGCCCAGATGCCCTATGTCAATCACCGTTGGCTAGGTGGTCAATTAACTAACTTTGCCACCATCAAAAAACGGATTGACCGCTTGCGTGAACTTGACGAAATGGACACGGATGAGAAGTTTGCCCACTTACAGAAGAAAGAGCTCTTAAAGTTAAGAGTGGAGCGAGACAAGCTCGAGCGTAACTTGGGTGGCATTAAAGACCTTGATCGTCTGCCGGATGCTGTTTATGTGGTCGATCCGCGTAAAGAGTGCATTGCAGTGCAAGAAGCAAAGCGGCTGGATATTCCGGTCATAGCTATTGTTGACTCTAATTGTGATCCGGACGAGATCGATTACGTGATTCCTGGAAATGACGACGCGATCCGAGCGATCAGCTTGATCACGAGCGTCCTAGCCGATGCGGCCCTAGCGGGGCTGCAGAGTCGACCCAAGCCTGAAGAACAGGCGGGAGCGACGGCGTAAGTAAAGATTTTGGAGGAATGTAAATGAGTGTTACACCTGCGCTCGTAAAAGAGCTGCGCGACAAGACCGGGTGCGGCATGATGGATTGCAAGCGGGCGTTGGAGGAGTCGGGGGCCGACGTCTCCAACGCCGTCAAGCTATTGCGCGAAAAAGGGCTAGCCGATCTCTCTAAGCGCTCCGAGCGCAAAACAAATGAGGGGCTGGTGGATGCATACATCCATGGCGGCGGACGAATAGCGGTGCTGGTCGAAGTAAATTGTGAGACGGATTTTGTGGCCCGCAACGATGATTTTCGCCAATTTGCGCATGATGTGGCGATGCAAGTGGCTGCGGCAAATCCCCAGTTTGTGACGCGCGAAGAGGTGCCTAAAGATCTCATCAAGGCTGAACGAGAGATCTACAAGGCTCAAGCGCTTCAGGAGGGCAAGCCCGAGCAATTCGTTGACAAGATCATCGAAGGGCGGATGGAGAAATTCTTTCATACTGTCTGTCTGATGGAGCAGAACTTCATCAAGGATCAAGAGAAGACCGTCCAGAACCAGCTGGGAGAACTGGTCAGCAAGATCGGGGAGAACGTTACTGTTAAGCGATTTACCCGTTTTCAACTCGGCGAAGAGGTTTAGGAGACAAACTTGACTGACTACCGCTACCGGAGGGTTCTCTTAAAGCTGAGCGGCGAGGCGCTCTCGGGCGAATCCGGCTACAGTATCGACCCCGGGGTGGTCCAGGCGATCGCCGGGCAAATTCACCGTCTCAACAACGATGGCATTCAAGTGGCCGTCGTTGTTGGCGGCGGGAATATTTTTCGCGGGCTGGCGGCCAGCGCCCGCGGCATGGACCGGGTCACTGCTGATTACATCGGCATGCTGGCCACAGTGATGAACTCCCTGGCTCTCCAGGATGCTTTAGAAAAACTAGATGTTGATACACGCGTTCAGTCGGCCATTAGCATGCACGAAGTGGCCGAGCCATACATCAGACGCCGCGCTGTCCGGCATTTAGAACGTGAGCGCGCCGTGATTTTTGCCGCCGGAACCGGTAATCCGTATTTCAGTACCGACACTGCCGCCACGTTGAGAGCCCTGGAGATTGATGCTGAGGTTATCTTGAAAGCCACTAAGGTCAACGGCGTTTATGATTCCGACCCAGTCGTCAATCCAGAGGCTCGGATGTTCAAAACTCTGACATACAGGGAAGCCCTGAACAAAGAACTTAAAGTGATGGACTCTACCGCGATCTCCTTGGCGATGGACAATGGGTTGCCGATCATCGTTTTTAATTTAAATGAGCCGGATAGCATTCTAAGGATAGTGCGCGGTGACGACATCGGCACTATCATGAATGGAGGGTAACTATGACCGACGATATTCTTAATGATGCTGATGACAGGATGCACAAAGCGGTTGTGGCTGCGGGCCATGAGTTGGCGACCGTGCGTACAGGCCGGGCGTCCGGCGCGATCATCGAACATCTATCAGTTGACTATTATGGGGCTAGAACTCCACTGAATCAGTTGGCGACTATCACTGTGCCGGAGCCACAGATGCTGGTGGTGCAGCCATGGGACAAGACGGCCCTTGAGGTGGTAGAAAAAGCAATCCTCCAGTCCGACCTGGGGCTTTCGCCATCGAATGATGGAAATATAATTAGAGTACCATTTCCCCCGCTTACCGAGGAGCGTCGGACAGAACTGGTGCGGCACGTAAAGAAGTTGGCGGAAAATGGACGCATCGCCATCCGAAACGTTCGCCGAGATGCCAATGACCACATCAAGAAACTTGAGAAAGACCATGAAATTGCCGAAGATGACGGCAAACGGTCACATGATAAGTGTCAAGAGCTGACCAATAAACACATTGCAGAGATAGACACCTTGGTTGTTGCCAAGGAGAAAGAGATCATGGAGGTGTGACCCTCCGTGATCTCATCTTTTCGCAAACTACTGCGCACTGCCCCTAAGGCAGAGCCGGACGTCAAATCCGGGAGACTCCCCACGCATATTGCTGTGATCATGGATGGGAATGGACGCTGGGCCCAGCGTCGTGGTTTACCGCGGATCGCAGGGCACCGGGCGGGCGCCAAGGTCGTCCGGGATGTGGTGGAAACGGCAGCGACCTTAGGTATTGGCTACCTCACCCTCTATGCGTTCTCGTCCGAAAATTGGCGACGACCAAAAGATGAAGTCAGTGGCCTCATGAGGCTCTTTGAGGAAATACTCCGGGCCGAGCTGGACGAGCTGCATCGCAGCAACGTCAAGATCACTGTGATCGGAGTACTTGATGAAGTCAGTGCCGGCACCCGCGCCCAATTTGAGAAAGCTATTACGCAAACGGCCGCCAATACTGGGCTGAACTTGACGATCGCCCTCAATTACAGTGGGCGTGCTGATATCCTTAAGGCCGTCAACCAGGTGGTTGAGGAGGCGGCGGCCTCCGGACAGACAGTCCAATTTACCGAAGAGTCCTTTTCTTTGCGCCTCGCAACTACTGGGACGCCGGACCCGGAGCTGATCATTCGCACCAGCGGTGAAATGCGGCTAAGCAATTTCTTGATATGGGAGAGCGCCTATGCTGAGTTTTGGGTGACTGACATCTTGTGGCCGGACTTCAAGGCCAATGATCTGCGGAGCGCGATCAGCGCTTTTCAATCACGAGACAGGCGTTTCGGCGGGCTGACTGAGGAGCCTAGTGCTCGGTAAACGGCTTTTGACGGCTGCCATCGGCATCCCTATCTTAGTGGCGGCGATCTGGTTTGGTCAGGGAGCCTTCACTGCGCTGGTGACTGTGGTAGTCGTCGGGCTTGTCCTGGAATTTTCCGGCATGGCCGGCGCCGCTGGCGCCAGGCCCTTGACGCCGCTCCTGCTGTTCTTTGCGACGCCGCTGGCGGCCATCCTTGTCTTTCGCGATATATCAACGGCCGCCTTGTGGACAATCCTTTTCATCGGGTCCCTGATGATTGCCAAGGTCTTTTATCATGAGACCGTAACGATTTCGCGGCTGGGGGCGACAGTTCTTGGTTTTTTCTATGTCGGCATCCTGCCGGCAGTGCTGGCCCTCAGCTACCACCAAGGTTCCGGCCCTTACTCGATCTTAATGCTCTTTGTCAGCATCTGGGTGGCTGATTCTTCGGCCTACTTTATCGGTAGACTTTTTGGACGAACCCCTCTTTCCCCCTCGCTAAGCCCCAACAAGACATTAGAGGGGGCACTTGGTTCGATTATTGTTACGGCGCTGGCCTTAAAGTATCTCTGGGTTTTTGGTGAGCTCTCGGCCGGAGAGAGAATGATGTTCGGGGTCGGCATGGCGAGCATGGCTATCCTGGGAGATTTATTCGAGTCGTCCTTAAAGCGCGAAGCGGGCCTGAAAGACAGCGGTTTTATTCTGCCCGGACATGGTGGGCTGCTCGACAGGGTGGACTCCCTGCTAGCTGCAGCCCCGTTAGCCTACTTCCTGCTGGCGGTCTGGTCCAACTGACCGTTGATCCTTCATATAGATTTCACTTTTCTGTGATAATATGCTGCCCGGCGTGGTAGCCGGAAGCCCGCAGTCGGACAAGGGAGCACAGCTGAATAAAATAGTCATACTCGGCTCTACCGGTTCTATTGGGCGCCAAGCGATAGACATTATAGCGAGATACCCGCAAGAATTTCAGATCGTGGGGCTGGCCGCTCACTCAGACATCGACACCCTGATGGCCCAAGCCGATCTAACAAAGCCAGAGTTCATCTGTGTGGTCAACGAGAGCGCGGCCAGCCGGCTACGTGAAGACCGGCTGCCTGGCCAAGAGCAGCCGACTTTACTGGTTGGCAAAGAAGGTCTTCAGGTAGCGGCGACATGGGAGACAGCCGACACTATCTTGAATGCGATTGTTGGCGGCGCCGGACTAGCGAGCACCTTAGCCGGACTAAAAGCAGGGAAGCGGCTGGCATTAGCGAACAAAGAGTCGCTGGTCGCCGGAGGCGGTTTAGTTAAAGAAGCGCTCAAGCGCAGCTCCGGGTCGCTGGTTCCTGTCGATTCCGAACACAACGCTATCTGGCAGTGCCTGGTTGGTGAAGATCGGAATGAAGTGGCCAAGCTGATTTTAACAGCCTCCGGCGGGCCTTTTTGGGGCCGGGTCGCTACTGAGCTGGACTCTGTCACCGCGGCGGAGGCCCTGGCACATCCACGCTGGCAGATGGGGCAGCGGATATCTATCGATTCAGCCACATTGTTAAATAAGGGGCTCGAGGTTATTGAGGCGCACGAGTTGTTCGACTTTTCGTATGACCATATAGATGTCGTCATTCATCCGCAGTCAATTATTCACTCTATGGTCGAATTTATTGACGGTTCCTTCAAGGCACAACTTGGGCCGACTGATATGCGGCTGCCAATCCTCTATGCCTTGTCGTGGCCCCGTCGACTTGAGCCCAGACTGCCGGCCTTTGACATCACTCAAGTTGGTGACCTCACTCTATCAAAAATTGAGCCGGGTCAGGCTCCATGTTTCGACTTAGCGCTGGCAGCGGGGCGATCCGGACGATCTTACCCAACCGTTCTGAATGCTGCGGACGAGATAGCTGTCTCGGCCTTCCTGTCCGGTCGGATCAGATTCAATGATATAGGGGATACGATTGCCAGGGTGCTTGAAACACATAAGCCGTCCGATATTAATTCTGTTGACGATTTCACCACCGTTGATCACTGGGCTAAGGAGACCACCACGACGTTCTTGGAGAGAGGTGTTCAAGCGTGAGTATCGGCTTGATCGTAGCCATTCTGGGCCTGGGCTTGATTATCTTCATACACGAATTGGGCCACTTTATCTCCGGCAAGCTCCTCAAGCTGAAAGTAACGGAATTTTTCTTAGGGCTGCCGATTGGTCGCCCACTCTTCAGCTTTCGCCTGGGTGAGACGTTATACGGGGTCAAACCGGTGCTTTTCGGCGGTTATGTTAAGTTTCCGGAGTATCTGGCCATGGGCAGTACTGAGGTCGACAAGCTGACCGCCGGTGGCCCAGCGGAAACCGCTGGCATGCAGGGCGAGGATATTATTACCAGTATTGCCGGCCTGCCGGTCAAGAATTGGCATGATATTTTCGAGATCGTCTCCACCAGAGGAGGTCAGGTCGTGGCTGTCGCGATCGAGCGCCAAGGAGCGACACTCGAGCTGAGCGTCACACTTCCGCTCGTGAACGGGCGCGGGCGGATCGGGGCTGGTCCGGCTGCCACTGAAGACATCACTATTGACGACTTACCAGACACCCTGGATGGGCAGAGCCTGGCCCGAAAAACTCTGGTAGTGACCGCTGGACCACTAATGAACATTGCCCTGGCGGTGGTCATTCTGGCCGGGGTGTTAATGATCGGATTCGCCGAGCCGACGAACACCGTCGGTTGGATTATCCCTGACAGCCCAGCGGAGATTGCCGGGCTCCAGGCCGGCGACAAGATCGTATCGGTCGGGAAGAACAAAACTCCGGATTGGCAGAGTGTTACCGAGGCTATCGGCAGCAACGCCGGCAAACGCGTCGATGTGGGGATTATTAGAAATGCCGCTTCGAAAACGTTGCCCGCCAAGTTGCGAACTAAATCCGACGAGGGTCTCCTTGGTATCGGGACCAAGCTAGTGCGGCGACCACGGCCGCCGCTGACCGCTATCAAAGAGAGTGCCGTTTACTCTTATCAGGCGACTGGTGCAATCCTCGAGGTGCTCGGCCGCCTGGTCATGCGACCGAGCACTGTGCTCGGTCAGCTGCGAAGTCCGATCGGTGTAGTTCAAGAGACGGCTCCGATCGCCGAGCGCGACCTGTTGGAATATGCGGTCACGCTGGCCGGTATCAGCATTGCTATCGGTATTTTCAACTTCCTTCCCATCCCACCCCTGGACGGCGGGCGAGTCTTCATCTCAGCGCTGGAGTTCGTTGCTCGGCGGCGAATCCATAAGGAATCGTTGATCGTGGTCAATGCCGTTGGAGTCTCCGTCTTGCTGATGTTGATGGCCTACGTGATCGTCGCTGATATATTCAGATTGACCGTCTTGCAATAGAATGAACACATGACTTCCAAGAAGATCATGGTCGGCGAGGTCGCTGTCGGGGGCGGTAGCCCAGTTTCTATTCAGTCGATGACCAATACCAAGACATTTGATGTCCCGTCGACAATTGAGCAAATTAATCAGTTAGCCGCTGCTGGCTGCGAGATCATCCGGGTTTCAGTTCCGGATGATAACTCTGCGGCGGCACTGGAGTCGATAATCAAGGCCGCACCCGTGCCAATCGTCGCAGATATCCATTTCCGGGCCGAGCTTGCTGTCCGGGCGATTGAGGCCGGGGTTGCCAAAGTACGTATCAACCCCGGAAATATCGGAGATTCTGCGCAGGTCAAGTTGGTCGCAGAAGCAGCTCGTCAGGCTGGGGTACCCATCCGGATCGGCGTCAACGCCGGCTCATTAAGCAAACGCATCCGGGCGCTAGATATTTCTCCAACTGATAAACTGGTCGCCAGTGCTCTTGAGAATATTGAAGAACTTGAGAGGTTCGGATTTACTGATATTATCGTCTCGGCCAAATCCTCTGATGTCATGGAGACAGTTAAAGCCTATCGTGCCCTTGCCCGTCAGGTGGATTATCCGTTACATTTGGGCGTAACGGAGAGTGGCACCAGACACACTGGGGCCATTCGCTCTGCGGTCGGTATTGGGGCGCTTCTGGCTGATGGCATTGGGGATACAATCAGAGTTTCCCTAGCTGCTGAGCCCGTGGCGGAAATAGATGTCGCCAAGCAGATACTGCAGGCGGTAGGGGCGAGGCGTTTTTATCCTGAGGTCATCGCGTGTCCAACATGCGCGCGCTGCGAGGTAGATCTGTTTCCCTTGGCGCAGGCCCTGGAGGATCGACTCAAGGAATCGGGGAAAACGCTGAAAGTCGCAGTGATGGGTTGCGTGGTAAACGGTCCGGGTGAAGCGGCTGATGCAGATGTCGGACTGGCGGCTGGTCAGGGCAAGGGAGTTATCTTCCGGGGTGGCAAGCCGGTCAGAACTGTACTAGAGTCCGAATTCTTGACTGAGCTGTTGGCTGCAGTCGAGGAGATCTGAGGGAAAAATGCGCGTTTCAGACACTTTTATACCAACTTTAAAAGAAGATCCAGCCGAGGCTGAGATAGTCAGCCACAAGCTGATGGTCCGGGCCGGACTGCTGCGTAAATCCGCCGCTGGTTTTTACACGTGGTTGCCGCTGGGCCGGCGGGCCTTGCAGAAGGTTGAGGAGATTGTCAGAGATGAAATGGATCAGGCCGGCTGCCTGGAGCTACTGATGCCGGTCCTGCAGCCGCGCGAGCTATGGCAGGCCACGGGACGGTGGGACGCCTACGGCGATGAGATGATGCGGTTAACTGATCGTCATGGGCGCGAGTTCTGTCTCGGTCCGACCCATGAGGAAATGATCACCACTCTTTCTAAGGAGCTCCGCTCATATAAAGATCTGCCCAAGTGTCTCTATCAGATCCAGGTAAAATTTCGGGACGAGATTCGTCCGCGCTTTGGAGTGATGCGTAGTCGTGAGTTTGTCATGAAGGATGCCTACAGCTTTCATGCCGACGAGGTGAGCCTGCAAAAATTCTATAAGCGGATGAGCGAGGCATACAGTCGCGTGGTCGAGCGTTGCGGCTTAAATTATCGCTCTGTTAAGGCAGCGGCGGGCCTTATCGGCGGGGCTGTGTCGGAAGAATTCATGGTCTTAGCGGAGACCGGCGAAGATGTTGTCATCTACTGTCCGGTCTGCGAATATGCCGCCAACCTGGAAACGGCTACCTCTAAATGGCATACCGCCGTTCCCGACGGAGGCCACCTTTCTATCGAGCAGACATCTACTCCAGGAAAAAAGTCCGTGTCCGAAGTGGCCGAATTCCTGGGAGTGGAGGATTCGCGTCTGGTCAAGACGCTGATCTTCCAAGCAGACGATGGAGTTATAGCGGCCCTTATTCCCGGCAACAAAGAGCTGAATTTCGCCAAACTTCTCGGTATCGCAGAAATGGCCGGGGCTAAGCTCTTCACCGAAGATGATTTCAGCGACCGCCCTGATCTGGTCCGTGGTTTTGTCGGTCCGGTGGGCCTGAAAGATATTAAGATCATCGCTGACTTCTCATTGAAGGGCCGGCACAACCTCGTTACCGGTGCGAATGAGGTTGACGCGCACTATCTCAATGTCAATATTGACACCGATGTCTCTGTCGATTTCTGGGCCGACCTGGTCATCGCAAAGGCGGGGGAGGGCTGCCCGCAGTGCGACGACGGCCGCCTGGAGACAATGCGTGGTATAGAGGTCGGACACATCTTTCAGTTGGGCGAAAAATACAGCCGCCTCCTAGGGGCCGAGTTTGTTGACGAGAGTGGCGGCGCTCGACCATTCGTCATGGGTTGCTATGGTATTGGCGTTAGCCGCATGGTGGCTGCGGCTATTGAACAGTGTTCCGACGAGAGCGGGATCATCTGGCCCCCCGCCTTAGCTCCTTACGACCTCCATCTGATTGCCTTAGGAAAAGACGAGGCGGTAATGACTGAGGCTGATAAGGTCTACGAGTTACTCGGGGCGGACTTCGACATCCTTTATGATGATCGCCCGGTTCGCGCCGGCGTTAAGTTCTCGGATGCCGATCTCATCGGTCTGCCTTTTCAGGTGATAGTTGGTAAAAATTTTACGACGACCCGCGAGCTGGAGGTGAAGGTGCGGGCGACAGGCGAGCGGACGGAATTGCCTATCGAAAGACTGCCGGGCTGGATTCGCGAGCTCCAGGCATCTCTGTGATATAACAATGGCTGCCGCCCTGGTCGTTCCCGCTTTCAATGAAGAAGAACGGATTGGCGCCGTCCTGCAGGCTGCCGCCGACGTCAAACATTTTACGGAAATGATCGTCGTTGATGACGGTTCCACGGATAACACGGCTGAAGTGGCGCAGGCACATGGCGTCAACGTAGTGGTATTGCCAGAGAACATGGGTAAGGGGGCTGCGATGCAGGCGGGCATTGCCGCAACCAACGCTCCGATCATCGCCTTTAGTGATGCCGATATCATCGGTTTGACCCCAAAGCACTTTAACTCTTTAATCCAGCCCCTGTTAGACGATCCCGAGTTAATGATGACTATTGGCAAGTTCTCTGGTGGGCGTCTACGCACTGATCTGTCGCAAAACTTGCTACCGGCGATCTCCGGACAGAGAGCTCTCCGCCGTGACTTCGTGGTCGGCCTTCCTGATCTGGTTGATTCCCGTTTCGGGGTGGAAGTTGTTATTACTCGCCACGCCAAATCCATCGGCATTAAGACCGCGGAAGTCATCTTGTCCGACCTGACTCAAGTGATGAAAGAGGAGAAGCTTGGGGTCGTCAAAGGGGTCTCGGCCAGGATGAGAATGTACCAGGATATCTTCAAGACATACCTAAAGTAACCTCTTCTCATTTACAGATACCAAATATTTTGCTAGTCTAATGGTGCATAGCTCTTATGCAGAGAGGTGGAGGGACCGGCCCTGTGAAACCTCGGCAACCTGGTGGTAAATAACTATCAAGGTGCCAATTCCTGCGGGAGAACCGATAGATGAGAGCGCACGCTTTTAGCGAGCCTTCTTCTATCGGTCTGAAGAAGGCTTTATGTTTTAAGGAGGAAGGAAGTTATGGCAAAAGGTGACTACGTTTTTACTTCGGAGTCGGTAACAGAAGGTCATCCCGATAAAATGGCCGATCAGATCTCGGACGCGGTATTGGATGCTATTTTCACCAATGACCCGATGGGGCGAGTGGCTTGTGAGACTTTCGTCACCACGGGACTAGTGGTGGTCGGCGGAGAGGTTTCTACCAACACCTATGTATCTATTCCCGATGTGGTCCGTCGGACCGTACAGGAGATCGGCTACACTCGGGCTAAATACGGCTTTGATCACGAGACTTGTGCCGTTATGGCCACTCTAGATGAGCAGTCGGCTGATATCGCCCAAGGTGTCGATCACGCGCTGGAAGAACGGGACGGAGCTTCCGGCAATCTTGACTCTCTAGGCGCCGGCGACCAGGGAATGATGTTCGGCTATGCCTGCAACGAAACGCCGGAATTAATGCCGGCGCCGATCATGTGGGCGCACAAGTTGTCTAAACGTCTTGCTGAGGTTCGCAAGAAGGGGATCGTTTGTGGCCTCCGCCCAGACGGCAAGACTCAAGTGACGGTTGAATATCGCAATGGGTGCCCGGTCAAGGTCAACATGGTTAACATCTCTACTCAGCATGATGCTGATGTTGATATCACCGGAAGGCTCGTCGACGAGCTGATGGAGCACGTGGTTAAGCCGATCTTGCCGGCTGATATGGTCGACTATTCCGATCTGCGATTCCTAGTAAATCCAACCGGCAAGTTCGTAATCGGCGGGCCGATGGGTGATGCCGGGCTGACCGGACGTAAGATCATTGTTGATACGTACGGCGGGATGGCTCGCCATGGGGGAGGGGCTTTCTCGGGCAAAGACCCGACCAAGGTTGATCGGAGTGCTGCCTATGCTGCCCGTTATGTCGCCAAGAATATCGTTGCTGCCGGCCTGGCTGACCGCTTAGAGCTCCAGGTGGCTTATGTGATCGGCGTGGCACACCCGGTATCTATAATGGTTGAGGCCTTTGGAACCGAGCGCATTCCTGTTGAGGAAATACTGAAGCTCATTGATGAGCACTTCGATCTGCGACCGGCGGCGATTATTCGGGATTTAGACTTGCGCCGCCCGATCTACCGCCAGACAGCCGCCTATGGGCACTTCGGACGCGAGGGCGATTTCCCGTGGGAGAAGACTGACAAGGCTGATATCCTCCGCGAGGCCGCAGGTGTCGGCGCTACGGCGTAGTGCGCGATAGGTGACCGAGGAGAGACAGCCTTTGCTGATCGCTGAGGTCATACTAGATCTAAGCTCCAGCTACAATAGACACACATACAGCTATATCGTACCGCCCGACTTAGCCGACAAGGTTAAGCCGGGCGGTACTGTCATTGTCCCAGTGCGGGCGCGTGAGAATCTGGGTTATGTGGTGGAATTAACTGCTGACCCCGGAACGGACCGCACTTTGCGCCAGATAATCGAGGTGGTTGGCGGGGCAGCGCAAATCACGTTGGAGCAACTTGAGCTGAGCCGCTGGCTGGCCGACCACTATCTCTGCGGTCTTAACGAAAGTCTTAAGCTCGTCAGGCCGAGCGCGCAACGGCACCGGCTGACTCCTTGGCTTATCTACCAGGCCGAGCCGTCTAAAACAGAAGGTGTGGAGCAAAAGGGAGTTGACGACCCGGCCCTGCACTGGATTATATCGCGAGCGGGCCGGGCTCGTGAGGCTGAGGTGGAGAAGGAATTCGGTCGCGGGGCCGTGGAGCGGCTCTTACGCCAGACCGATCTCCGCCGGGAATTTACTCTCGAGGATCCACCGGATAAGCCTAAGATGGTTGAGTTCGCCAAGTTGGCGGGGGACCCGGAGGCCGCTCGCGGTCCTAAGGAGCGGGCGATCATGCGCGCGTTGGAAAAAAGTTCACCAAAGGCGACACGGGCGCTGCTGCAAGAGTGTGATGCCGCTCGAACCAGTCTACGCGGCCTAGCGCGCAAGGAACTGATTGAGCTCTTCAAACAACCCCAGGAGCGGGCTTTCGATACCTCATTCATAAATCCACTGGTCAAAAAAATAGTCCTATCTGCGGAGCAGAAAACGGCGGTTGAGCAGCTGACTGGTGCCCTGGCTGCGCGCACCTACCGATCTTTTCTTTTGGAGGGGGTCACCGGCAGCGGCAAGACCGAAGTTTATATGGCAGCGGCCGATGCGGCGCTTAGCGCTGGGCGGGCCGCGCTCTTCCTGGTGCCGGAAATAGCGCTGTTGCCGCAGCTGGTAGAGCGACTGGCGTTGCGATTTGGCCCACAGGTGGCAGTAATCCACAGCGGTCTGGCTACCGGTCAGAGGAACGACATGCTGCGGGCGGTGGCTGCGGGGCGCAAGAGAGTGATCGTCGGCGCTCGCTCCGCGCTCTTTTCGCCGATCAAGGAGCTAGGTTTGATCGTCATCGACGAGGAGCATGAGACTAGCTACAAACAAAACTCGGCGCCACGGTACGATGCACGTGAAGCCGCCAAAAAACTAGCCGAGTTGCATCAGGCGGTCGTTGTTTTTGGCAGCGCCACCCCCTCATTAGAGACCGGCGCGGGGCTAGCCGGGACGGACTCTCACTTGACGCTTAAGAATCGGGTAGGAGAGGGAAGTTTTCCGAGCGTGACTGTGGTTGATATGCGTATTGAAGTCGGGCAGGGCAATTACGGTGTCTTTAGCAGGCGCTTGATAGAGGACTTACAAACAACGCTGGATAACGGACATAAGGCCATCTTGTTGATGAACCGGCGGGGATATGCCGGTTTTACAGTCTGCCGGCATTGCGGGTATGTCCCAGAGTGTGATAATTGCTCGATATCTTTGACTTACCACCAAAATGGCGGCTGGCTCCGCTGTCACCACTGCGGGGCGGCTCGGCGCCCGCTTGAGCAGTGCCCCAAGTGCGCAAAAGAAGAGTGGCGCTTCCCGGGTGTAGGCACCCAGCGAGTCGAGAGCGAGCTCAATGAACGCTTACCTGATGCTACCGTTGTCAGAATGGACGCCGATACTACTGGGCAGCAGGGCGCCCACCGTGATCAACTGCTCCGATTTCATCAAGCAGAGCGAGCTATTCTTCTAGGGACTCAGATGGTGGCCAAGGGGCTGGACTTTCCGGAGGTGGCGCTGGTCGGTATCATCAACGCAGATACCGCCCTTAACTTGCCGGATTTTCGCGCTGCCGAGCGGACCGCGCAACTAATTATCCAAGTCAGCGGGCGTTCCGGGCGCGGAAATGTTCCTGGGGAAGTGTTGGTCCAGACGTTTAATCCCGATAACTACGCCGTTCAGGCGGCTGTCAGTGGTTACAGTGGTTTCTTTCAGCGGGAGCTGGCCTTCCGCCGCGACCTAGGTTACCCACCATACACATCAATGTTCAATATTATTTTCTCTTCGCCAAAGAAACTGCTGGCCCAGGAGACGGCCGAGACTGTGGCCAAGCGACTGCGCTCGGCCATTGGCAAACAAGCCCGTTTCCTGGGGCCGGCCCCGGCGCCCATTGAGAGAGTAAAGGGTTACTATCGCTTTCACCTGGTGTTGACCACCACTCAGCCGGAGTCGGTGAAAAAGATACTGCGGGAGGATAGCGCTGAAAATAGCCCTCCTGCAGGCGTGCGGATTATCATGGACGTCGATCCTGTGTGGCTTCTCTAGTACACCCTGACCCAGCGGGCCCGTTCGGGTAGAATATAGTCAATTACGATCTAATCAGAGAATAAACAGCAAAACGGAGGCAGATTGGCAGTATTCCCAGTGCGATTCTTCGGAGATCCGGTGATTACGGAGAAATCTCTGAAGGTTGCCAAACTAGATAAAGATATTTCAATCTTGTCCAGAAACATGGCCGAGACGATGTATGAGGCCAAAGGCATTGGTCTGGCCGCGCCGCAGATCGGCGTCTTAAAACAGGTCATCGTGATCGAGATGAATGAGGACGGGTTTGTGGCCTATATCAACCCGGAAATTGTCGAATACTCTCAAGAAAAAGAGGCCGACGAGGAAGGTTGCCTCTGCCTGCCGGATGTCAGTGTGCCGGTGGAGCGCTCAAAACGAGTGGTAGTTAAAGCCCTAGACATGAAAGGGCGTCCGGTGGAGCTGGAGGCACATGACATGCTGGCCCGGATCTTGCAGCACGAGATAGACCATCTGGATGGCATGACAATCCTTGATCGGACCGAGACTAGTGAAAGGCGTCGGGCTATTCGTGAGTTCTTTGAGGGCCAAGAGGGCGCCTGACTTGGACGTCGTCTTCTTTGGAACCCCACCTTTTGCTCTGCCCGCACTGGAGAAGGTCGCCGCCGCACACCGTCTCAAAGCGGTGGTCACGCAGCCTGATAAACCCCGGGGCCGGCATGGGCGACCGCAGCCGTCACCGACAAAGCAATGGGCTCAAGAGCACGGGATTCCGGTGCTGGAACCCGCCTACCTGAAGGACAACCACGAGTTTCTTGGCGCCCTGTCAGCGCTTCAACCGGATGTCTGTGTAGTTGCTGCCTATGGCAGGCTGCTTACGCAGCTGGTGTTGGATGTACCTAAAAAGGGCTTTATTAATATTCACGGTTCACTACTGCCGCGCTATCGCGGGAGTGCTCCGATCCAACGTGCGCTGATGGCCGGCGACAAAAAGACCGGTGTCACCATCATGCAGGTAGTGCTGGAGACGGATGCCGGCGATATCTTGAAAACGGCAGAAACTGATATTAAGCCAGGCGATGATTACGGCTCTTTGGCCACGAGATTATCGCACTTAGGAGCTGAAGCCCTACTGGTGACTTTGGCTGAACTTGAGGCCGGCACTGCCTCGGCAACGAGACAGGATGAGCAGCTGGTAACCCAGGCACCCCCGATCATAAAAGAGGAAGCCCAGATCGACTGGCGACAGCCAGCTGCCTCTATTTTTAACCTTATCCGCGGCTTGGCGCCTAAGCCGGGGGCCTTTACGCGGCTCAATGGAAAACGGCTGAAGATTCTCCGCTCGGCGGTGTCTAGCCGCCAAGACTCCTTAGAGCCCGGTGAGCTAAGGATAGCCGGCGAGCTGCTCGATGTGGGCACGGGCACAGTCCCCTTAGAACTGCTATTGATCCAACCGGAAGGGAAGCGCAAAATGACCGCGGCCGAGTTCGTCCGTGGTCATCGCCTTGACGCGGAGGCCCCCCTGGGCCCTCTGGTTTGAATTCCTCCCTGGAGCGACCACTTGGGCGATATTCTCGTCGAGTGGTATAATCTAGTCAGTATTCTCGGAGGGAGTTCAGGCAATGTTATTCTTTGACGGAAGTTATTTTCTCTATATGATCCCAGGTCTTTTGGCAGTCCTGTGGGCGCAGTACAAAGTGAAGAGCGCCTATAAAAAATATGCTCAAGTGCAAAGCTCTTTGGGGCATACGGGAGCGCAACTGGCCCGAACCTTGCTCGATAGAAATGGGCTCAGGGACGTCACGGTCGAGCCGGTTGCCGGGGAGCTAACCGACCACTATGACCCGCGTGGCAAAGTTTTGCGACTCTCTGAGGGCATATTTGGCGGGCGGTCTGTGGCCGCCGCTGGGATCGTCGCCCATGAAGTTGGCCATGCCGTACAGGACGCGCGCGCCTATGTGCCGATGCGTATTCGGGCGGGACTGGTTCCGGTCGCTAACTTTGGGAGTTCTATCGGCCCGATCATGATCATCGGCGGATATTTCTTGCGCTTTACCGGCCTAATCGAGCTCGGCGTCGCGGCTTTCGCCGCCGCCGTCCTTTTTCAGATGGTAACTTTGCCGGTTGAGTTTAATGCTAGCAGCCGCGCTCTGACAATGCTTCGTGAAGGCGGCTTAATTTCCAAGAAAGAATATGGGCCGACTCGACAAGTTCTGAGCGCTGCCGCCTATACCTATCTGGCGGCGACTCTAACGTCTATCTTGATGCTGCTGTACTATGTCGGCCTAAGCCGACGTTAAGCGAGCCGTCTTGGCAATGACCGGGCTGCGCGCTCGAGCGATGGCGTTGCGCGCGCTAAGAGACATTGAACACCGCCAACGCTATGCTCACCTGGCTCTGCCCGCTTTTTTGGCCCGCACAAACCTGGACCAACGCGACCGTCGGTTTGTCACCGATCTGGTTTATGGTGTTATCCGGCGGCGGTTGACGCTGGATTGGCTTCTCGGGCAGTTCGCCAAGCGTCCGGCAAGTGAGATCGACGAGCACGCTCTCGCGATCCTAAGGCTGGGACTGTATCAGATATTATTTATGGATCGTGTCCCAGACCACTCAGCTGTCAATACGTCGGTAGCACTGGCCAAGCGGAAGTTGAAGCGCGGGGCGGAGAAGTTTGTAAATGCAGTCTTACGAGAGTCTCTCCGCCAACAATCCCAGCTACCGTGGCCGAGCCGGTCTGAAGATGAGGTCGGTTTCCTGTCGGCTTATTATTCGCATCCGCGCTGGCAGGTCGAGCTCTGGCTGAAAGAGATCGGCACTGAAAAGACCGAGGCGCTTTTAGAGGCTGACAACCAGCGACCTCGGGTTACCGTACGCCCAAACACTTTACGGACTACCACTGCTGGACTTCGGGACGAACTAGAGAAGGCCGGTATAAGAACAGGGGAGGGGCAGTACGTTAAATCAGCCCTCTCGGTTAGTGAGCTTATACCGGCGCACTTTTTTAAGGGAGGCTTGGCGTACGCCCAAGACGAGGCTTCCCAGCTCGTTGCGCTGGTAGTTGATCCCCAAAGAGGGGAGTCGGTCATTGAGATCGGAGCTGCCCCCGGCGGGAAGGCGACCGGTCTCGCCCAGCTGATGGGGGATGAGGGTGAGATCGCCGCGGTCGAAATCAACCGTAGCCGCCTGGACATACTCCGGGAGAATTGTCGACGCTTGGGAGTAAAGTCGATCCGCCCGGTTCTGGCCGACGCAACGAACCAGTTGTCTCTGTCGGCCCTGGGCCTAGGCGAAGCTGATCGGGTCCTGCTCGATGCGCCCTGTAGTGGTCTTGGGGTGCTGGCCAGACGTCCGGACGCGCGCTGGCGCAAGGACCAAGCCCAGATTGCTGAGTTGGCTCTCTTGCAGGGCCAGTTGCTGAACACCGCTGCCTCCCTGGTGCGCACTCATGGGGTGCTAGTCTATTCTGTCTGCACGATGACCAGCGCTGAAACAACGGAAGTCATCGCCGCTTTTTTGACAGATCATCCGGAATTCGCCCCGGAGGCATTCGACTTGCCCTCTCTATCTGCGCCTGAGGGCACTCTGCAACTCTGGCCGGACACGCACGGCCTTGATGGTATGTTCATTGCCAAACTACGCCGGAGATAGCGGAAAAGTTTTAACTTCACGCAATATTTGGTATTACCGGTTCACCTATAGATCTATATCTTGTATAATCTCGTCATGCGCTGCCCATTTTGTGGTTCAACTAACACCAAGGTTACAGATTCACGCACCACTGAATCCGGGGACGCTATCAGGCGTCGCCGGGAGTGTCTCAGCTGTAACCTGAGATTTACTACTTTCGAGCGGCTCGAGGAGACCCCGATAACTGTCATCAAGAAGGGCGGGGAGAGCGAACCGCTGAACCGCCAGAAACTGATGGCCGGCTTACTCCGGGCGAGCGTCAAGCGTCACATTACCAGGGAACAGCTGGAAGGTCTGGTCTCTGATATTGAAAGTGACCTACGCAACCAGTTCAAATACGAGGTAACGGCCAAGCGCCTGGGAGACATGGTCTTGGACAGGCTGCGGGCGCTCGATAAAGTAGCCTATATCCGGTTCGCCTCTGTATATAAAGAATTTCAAGATATCGAGGAGTTTACTGATGAACTTGAGAAATTGCAGGAAAAAAGCGAAAAGCGGAGGAAACGATGACTTTTAAGCTGTTTTGGAAAGATGACTGCCCGAAGTGCCCGGCGGCCAAGGAGACTGTGTCCGCGATCAATGGGGTCGAATATTTCAGTCTTGATGATCCTTCCGGACTGGCGGAAGCTGCTTTTTATAGCGTTATGTCCACGCCATCCCTAGTGATCAGCAACGACGATGGCTCGGAAGTCGCATCGTTTCGCGGCGAGGTCCCAGCGGTTTCGGAACTGAGCCAGTGGCTGTAATCACCGAGCTGCGCTCGATTGCCGGTCTTCTGCCGGTCAGCATGGTCGATTGGGAGGGCAAACTTGCGTCTGTCCTCTTTATGAAGGGCTGCAATCTCCGCTGTCCGTACTGTCATAATCCAGAGTTAGTTAGGACTGCGGAGACGGCACATCTTAGCTGGGATGAAGTTATTAGCCAACTCCGCGAGAAAAAAGGTTGGGTCGATGGGGTAGTCATCACTGGCGGAGAGCCTGCCATCAGCCCTGAGTTGCCTGATATCGTCAAACGGATCAGAGCTGAGGATTTTGGTGTCAAGCTCGACACGAACGGGACGAACCCTGAGGTACTAACTGAACTGCTGGACGAGTCGGCGCTAGACTATGTGGCGCTCGATATTAAAGCGCCATTCGATATATACGACAAGGTCAGCAAGGTTTCTGGCATGGCTGAACCGGTCAGACGATCGGTAGAAGCGATCATTTCTTCCGGGGTTGACCATGAATTTAGAACTACTGTTGTCCCCGGTTTTTTTGAGCCACAAGCGCTGTTGGAAGTCGCTCGTTATCTGGGGGAGTCCGGTGGGCGTCGCTACTATATTCAACAATTCAACCCCGATACAGTGCTGGATGAGAGCTTGGCAGCGGTTCGCCCATATCCAAGCGGCCTACTTGAGACAGCCGCTGCAGATTGCTGTGAATTCTTGCCAACCAAGGCCCGGGGAAGACTATAGTGGAGATTGATCTTCAGCTTCTAGATGACGGGTTGCCGGCGCCGGAATATGCGTATGATGGTGATGCCGGGTGTGACCTCCGCAGTACTATTGACCTACAGCTTGCGCCTGGGAAGCGTCGGTTAGTGCCTACCGGCATCGCGTTAGCCATTCCCCTTGGCTTTGCCGGTTTTGTGCAGCCCCGTTCGGGCCTGGCCATCAAGCACGGCATCTCAGTAGTTAACGCTCCCGGTCTGATCGACGCCCATTATCGGGGTGAGATAGGCGTGATCCTAATCAATACCGACCAGACCGAGACCTTCTCAATCGCGCGTGGCGATAAGATTGCCCAACTAGTTATCCAGGCAGTGGTGACGGTGGATTTTAACGTGGTGGACACCCTTAACGAAACTACCCGAGGTGACGGTGGTTTCGGCAGCTCAGGCCGGTAAGACACCTTTTTGACATGCTACCCTTAGATCAGATAGAGCGCACCATTAAGGATCTGCCCGCATATCGCCGCGCCCAGATATATCGTGCGTTATTTGTGCATGCTTATGATTCCTGGGAAAAAGCGACTGATTTACCGGCTGCTCTACGTGAACAGCTCCGAAAAACTGCGCCCCTGGCGATAGAGTCACAATTCTTTGAGTCTAAGGACGGTCGCACCACCAAGGCGCTAACGCGTCTTGACGACCAACACTACACCGAGACGGTTCTAATGCGTTCTGCCAGCCGAAACACGGTCTGTGTCTCTACGCAAGTTGGTTGCCCTATGGGCTGTGTTTTCTGTGCGTCGGGAACAAATGGTCTGACCAGAAACCTGACTTTCGAAGAGATCGTCGGGCAGGTGCTGCTCTTTGAGAGGGTGCTCAAGGCTGAAGAAGCAGGGGTGACAAACATCGTTTTCATGGGCATCGGGGAGCCTTTCCTTAATTACGATAATCTCTCCGCCGCTATCAAGTTCCTGAATCGTCCGGACACCTTGAACATCGGCGCCAGACGGTTTTCGATATCTACCTGCGGTATCACTTCCGGCATCAAGCGGTTGAGCGGTGAGAATGAACTCCCGGTCAACTTGGCGGTCTCGCTACACTCAGCGATCGACGAGAAACGAGTGAAGCTAATGCCAGAGGGCCGCCAGTCGCCAGTCGCCGTTTTGGCCGCCAGCCTCAAACAATATTTCGCCAAAACTAAAAGAAAGATCATGCTGGAGTATGTTCTTTTGGCCGGAGTAAATACGTCTTACGAAGACGCCATGGCCCTAAGGGAGTTTATCAACGCTGTCGGTGCCGCCTATGTAGTTAACTTGATTCCCCTGAACGCCAGCGTTTCTGGTTACAGCGCACCTTCTGGTCGAGAGGTAAGCGAATTCAAGAATTACCTGGACGAGCTGCAGATCAACCATGTTCAGCGGTTCGCCTTTGGTGCAGAGATCAAGGCGGCGTGCGGGCAACTGGCTGGGCGAGCCGGAAAACCAAGCTCCACTAGTAACGCCTGATAATATATCTTATGTTAAGTAGTGAGTTTTTGGCGTTTAGCTGTTGTGCCAGGACGGGCTTATGGGTGAGGTTGAATCAAAGAAAAGGTCGTGCGGCCCTTTCATGCCATCTGCATGGCGGGCGGTTAGAGCGTCGCGTCGGTTCTTAACGATTTGTCCACAGAAGCGCTTCGAGCCTCTCTTTGCTTCTTGGTAGCGCTCGTTGTTCACAGTGGTTGGTAATTCCATAGAGACCCAGTGGTCCCAGATGTTCTTCATCTAGCGACGGCTCCTTTAGAAACTAACGACGGGGAAAAATACTAGCATACGGCGATAAGGCATGCAAGCTCTATTTATTTAAGACGCTCAACCAATTACGCGCCAGTCCCACTAGGCCATCATCTAGCCAAACTTCCCAAGTGACCCGAGAAGCGTCATAAGCTTGTCGACGCACCGGGTCCGACAACACCTCATACGCTTGGTTTAGCTCGGCCATGGCGGTCAGAGCCGCATCCGAGTCACCGCTTGCCCTGTCAGGGTGATGCTTTAGCGAAAGAGCCCGATAGGCTTTCTTGATGACTTCAATTGAAGCATCTTTGTCCACTTCCAGGATCCGGTAGTAATCGGCCGTCATATCTCAAGGCCACGACCGTAGTCATCGGCGAGGCGGTGAATGTCGTCCTCGACGCAGTAGCCAAAAGCGATCTCCAGGATACGGCAAGTGCCGCCGAGGGATTCCAGTCGGTGCACTTGTTCGGAGGGAATAAAGAATTCCTCCCCCGATTTAGCCACGTGGGTCTCGTCGCCTATCTGCACATTTACATCATCGTCAAGAATGATCCAAAGATCACTTCGCAGATTATGCCAATGAAGGCTAGTCTCCTGCTTTGGCTCGAGCACCAGCATTCGGACAGAACACGTCCGGTTCAAAGCATACTGGCGATAATATCCCCACGGCTTATCAACTTTCATTAGGCAATCATCCCCCTCTTTTCTCCACGAAGGCGCCGACAAAGATCGGCCATCTCGATAGCCGCCAGGGCCGCCTCTCGGCCTTTGTTGCCGCGTTTACCGCCGGCACGCGCCAGTGCTTGATCAGTATCCTCAGCCGTGATCAGGCCGAAGCCCACCGGAAAGCGTTTTTCTGTTGAAATGGCCGCGATACCCCGAGCTGCTTCGCCGGCCACAAAGTCAAAGTGAGCTGTCTCACCCCGAATGATAACCCCAAGACAGACAGCCATATCAAACCCAGCGTCCACGACCTCTCCTAGCGCCAAAGGCAACTCAAAACTGCCGGGCACCCAGACTACAGTAACGTCATCATGTGTTAGGCCGCCGGCCTCCAGGGCGACCAAGGCCCCCTCAAGGAGCTTCTTGGTGATAAACTCGTTGAAAAGACTGACGATCACAGCCGCTTTTAGCCCCTTGCCGTTAGCCTCCCCTTTTAGCTCAATCACCATCATTACCTGCCTTGATGTCCGGCTTCGCAATTGGAATGTTAGTGAGCATGTGTTCCAGCTTTTCTTTTTTAGTGGTCAGGTAGCCAATGTTATTTGGGTTTGGTTCAATCTCTATCGGCACCCGCTCTACGACTGTAAGACCATAGCCCTCCACGCCGACAATCTTAAAAGGGTTGTTGGTCATCAAGCGCATTGTGGTCACGCCGAGGTCGACTAGTATCTGGGCGCCGATGCCATATTCTCGCAAGTCAGGCGGGAACCCAAGTTTCGTATTAGCCTGGACGGTGTCCAGGCCGTCATCTTGGAGCTTGTAGGCTTTAAGCTTGTTAAACAGGCCAATGCCGCGCCCCTCATGCCCAAGCATGTAAAGAAGAATGCCGCGCCCCTCTGCTTCGATCATCTCTAAAGCTTTTTCAAGCTGCAGACCACAATCACATCGCAACGAATGGAAGACGTCGCCGGTCAAGCACTCGGAATGAACTCTCACCAGCACATTTTCGTGCCCCTTGATGTCGCCCTTCACTAAAGCCATATGCTGGTGGCCATCAATAATATTCTCATAGCCGACAGCGGCAAAGTCACCATGCCGTGTCGGTAGCTTGACCTCACCTACCTTGTGGACGAGCCGTTCGCTCCGGCGGCGGTAACTGATCAGGTCGGCGACTGTGATCATGAGTAGCCCAAAGCGCTTGGCGATCTCTTCCAATTCGGGAACCCTGGCCATGCTGCCGTCCTCATTCATGATTTCGCAGATAACCCCAGCCGGAAAAAGACCCGCCAGACGGGCTAAGTCGACAGCTGTCTCTGTATGCCCGGCCCGCTGCAATACGCCTCCGGGCTTTGCCCTCAAGGGAAAAACATGACCAGGCTTAGAAAATTCCTCCGCTTTAGCCTTTGGATCGGTGACATATTGGATCGTCGCCGAGCGGTCGGCGGCCGAGATCCCGGTGGTAATGAGCTTTTTGGCCCCGATTGAAACTGCAAAAGCCGTCTCATTAGTCGAAGTATTTTCGTCCTCAGCCACCATCGATTGTATGCGCAGTTCATCGAGGCGCGCCGGCTCGCAGGGCAGGCAAATGAGCCCCCGGCCATGCTTGCTCATAAAGTTAATGATCTCCGGGGTGACCATCTCGGCGGCCGCAATGAAATCACCCTCATTTTCGCGACCCTCATCATCGACAACGATCACAATGCGCCCGGCTTTAATTTCTTCCAGGGCTTTCTCAACTGAACTGAACGGCACTTTCTTCACCTCAAAAAATTTAGTGGCTCTATTATTAACTATTTAGGCGTATTCCCCAATAGCTTGGCAACATACTTACCGATCATGTCGGCCTCCAGATTTACTTGGTCGCCCGGCCCTTTTAGGCCAAGAGTGGTCACGGCCGCCGTATGGGGAATAATCACTACCTCAATCTCATCTACCGCAATCTTTGTCACCGTCAGGCTTATCCCGTCGATCGTCACCGACCCGCGGTCGATGGCCAGATCACTCAGCGCCTCTCCAACCCTAATCCGAAAGACCGTGCATTCGCCCTCGGGCTCCTTGCTCAGGATCGTACCCACCGTGTCTACGTGACCGGAGACGAAGTGCCCGCCTATCCGATCGCCAACCTTTAGGGACAGCTCCAGGTTTACACGGTCACCAGAAGTAAGTCGCCCAAGATTAGTCACCCGTAAGGTCTCCGCCGACAGGTCAAACAACGCGCTTGGTGGGGTGATCTCGACTGCAGTCAGACAGACACCATTAATTGACACTGAATCTCCAAGGCCCAGTTCCCCGCTTAAAGCAGGGGCCGCTATTTCCAAGCGCGCCCCGCCATCATCTATCGGCCGCACTGCCGCAACCGTGCCAAGTTCTTCAACTATGCCTGAGAACATCTTCTTCCTTTCGCAGATAGGCCTCTATCATAGCCTCTTCCCCAATAATCTGCGCTCCTGTTATCTTAAAGCTGGCGCGCCCGGTTAAGTCCGCCTGCACCATGGGCAATGGCTCCGGCCCAGCCAAGACAGACGGGGCCACAAACAGCACAAGTTTGTCGACCAGTCCGGCAGCCAAAAGGGCGGAGTTGAGCGCCGTTCCCCCTTCGACCATTAGGCCCGCGATCTCCTCTTTTGCCAATCTCTTCATTAGATCACCTAGGTCGACGCGACCATTGGGCAGCTGCGCGCAGATAAGCACTCTGACCCCACGTGACTCAAAAGCTGATCTTTTCTGATCGCTCAGGCGTTTAGTCGAGACCAGCCACACCGGCCCCTCTGGCGCGGTCTCGACGAGCCGGCTCGTCAAAGGGAGCCGACCGGTACTGTCGATCACTATTCGCACCGGCTGCCTGTCGCTGCCGGCCGATCCGCGAGCAGTCAGATGCGGATCATCGATAATCGCCGTTCCCACCCCGACCGCTACCGCCTGCATATCGCGGCGGAGCCTATGAACTACTTCACGGCTTTCACTCCCGGTCAGAGTGGTCTGCTCTCCTGGGGCGGCACTGATCATACCGTTTAACGTAGTCGCTATTTTCAACAAACAGAATGCCTCATTGCGAGTAATATATTTCTCGAAGACCTCATTTTGTCGCGCATATCGAGCCGGAGCGCCAGCCACCACCACCTCGATTCCCGCGGCGCGGAGTCTCGCGATCCCCTCCCCTGCCACCTGTGGGTTTGGGTCGACAGACCCGACAATTACCCGAGCAACCTCCGCCTTGATGAGCGCTTCAGTGCACGGGGGTGTCCGGCCATAGTAACAACAGGGTTCCAGCGACACGTACAAGTCGGCGCCGGCAGGATCACCCGAAACAGCTGCCAGCGCCTCGATCTCCGCGTGCCGACTGCCGGCCCGCTCATGCCAGCCCTCGCCGATCACTCGACCTTCTCTATACAGGAGCGCTCCGACCATCGGGTTGGGAGCTGTCGTACCCCGCCCCCTCTCGGCCAGCACGAAAGCGCGATCTAGAAGCTGCGCCTCATACGCCCCACTCAAAAAAGCTCGAGAAAACCGCGAACAGCGGCCGGCGGATCGTCGGCCCCAAAGACGGCGGACCCCGCCACCAGGGTTTCAGCCCCGGCAGCCAAAATCTCCGCCGCGTTTTTCAGCGTGACGCCGCCGTCCACAACAAGTTCAACTTCAGGACTTAACTTATCTATCAGAGACCTGACAGCCTTGATCTTTTCCAGCGAACGATCGATGAACGCCTGTCCGCCAAAACCGGGGTTGACGGTCATCACCAAGACATAATCAACATACTTGATGATCGCCTCAAGCGAGCCTACCGGAGTCCCGGGATTGAGAGCCACCCCCGCGCGGACACCGGCTTTCTGAATTGTTTCCGTCAATCGATGAGCATGTGCGGTGGCTTCGATATGAAAACTTAGCCCAGAGGCACCAGCCTCAATAAAGTCATCCAAATAAATTTGTGGGTCGCTGATCATCAGGTGGACATCCAACGGCAAGCTGGTACATTTAGCGGCTGCCTT
>CAXMSJ010000101.1:0-11741 GCA_964196305.1 uncultured Acidimicrobiia bacterium | reverse complement strand
AGCTTTGAGGTCAGGGTAGTTCTCTGCCACGGCGAAAAGAGAGCGCAACGTGCTGGTCAGCATGTTCTCAGCACTAGCCTGGTCGCCAACACTACCGGCGCTGATCGCCTGAGCTCGGGCATTGGTCACGTTCTCAAAAGTGCTTTTCTCGTGCTTGGCGTAGCCTTTGACGGTCTCAATCAAATTCGGTATCAGATCGTACCGCCGCTTGAGTTGTACGTCGATTTGAGACCAAGCGTTGTCAATCCGATTCCGCAGATTAACTAAGCGATTATAGATCGCCACAAAGACGACCACAAAGAAAACTATGATTCCGACGCCGACAATAGCTTCCATCAATACCTCCAGTGCTTAGCGACCAACCTAGTGCTAGCCGATTCCGTCTTTATTATCCACTTTTACTCGCTCCCGGCCAAGCCGGGGCGCATCATTTGCCGGGCAGCGATCACAAGATATCTACTGGAACACCCACGCCCACCTGGGGGAAAAAATTAACAATATCCGAGTTCCGCATCCTGATGCACCCGTGAGAAGCAGCCGTGCCAATGCTCCCGTAATTAGAAGTGCCGTGGATAAGAATGTTTCCCACATTAAGAGCGAGTGCCCTAACCCCCAGGGGGTTGCTCCAGCCCGGCGCGATCACCGGTGGCATATCTTTGGCCCATTCGCTACCGGGGTTGGTCCAACGCGGATTAACCTGTTTATTCGCCACCGCCCACCGACCACCAGGGGTCGGGTATCGCGGCATACCGACCGCTACTCCAAAAACCCGCTGCAGTCGCCCGTGTTGGTAGAAGAATAATCGCCGCAGCGATCGGTTAATCACGATGCGGCGCGTATCAACGGAGAATGACCACTCTTTAACCACTTCGCGACCGGCAAAATCAACCCCGACAACTCTGGCAGTGTGCGGACCATCGGCCAACATCTCCCCGAGATACGTCAGTTTCTCTGAGCCATCATTCGTTTTTGAAACAGCCTCGGTGCCGTCGATAGACAGCTTCATCGAGCGCATCCCAGAATCCCCTTCAGTAAAAACAACTTCCACTTTCGGGGCCGCCATGCGTACCACTTCTCCGTCCGCCGGCACGAGAGACGAGATTACTGGAGTAGTCTCATCCAAGATCAACGGGATAGTCAGCGAACGATAGTTCCCGACAGCATCGCCGGCAGTCAGACTCAGGGTATTCTCCTTCTCTAAATCAGTGAGGTCGACTTGGAATCGCCCCTCAGCGGTGACCGTGGCCACCTCGAGTGGCTGCTGATTAAGTGTCGCCCTGACGCGAGCTCCCCCCTCAGTGATAAACGTAGCCTGGGTATTAGGAGCCGGGACAACCAGAAACGACTCGCCGCTCTCAAGTGACAGAACTGGGGGTTCAGTATCAACTGTAAATGACCAGGATGTATCGATCTTTCGGGCCGCCCCCATCCCGTAAACAACCTCGAGGCGGACCTGATGTGCGCCCTGATCTAAGTCATCTTCCAGCCGGTAAGCAAAACCAGTGCCGGACTTAGGTGGTTTCAATTCGATCTTCTGGCCGTCGATGGTTAATAACAAAGATTTAATGCGGACGCCGGGCACCGGCAACCACGTGGCAGTCAATCTTGGCGTCGCCGTAGAAACTGTCTCACCGGCAACGGGGTAAACCTCCAGCAAGGACGAAGCAGACGCGTAAACAACGCCCCAACCAATGGCCATCAGTGTCAGCACTATGGCCCCAACCACTGTTATCTTCCTAAGAAAGCTCATGCGCTAAGTGTCCCCTTCCTGGCCGTACTATACTGGGCTGATACATTAGTTAGCAAGGGCTGAGGGGTGGACGTGCAGGTCATGGCGGTGATGACACCTCAAAGAAGATGGCGTTATTGTATCGGTCTGTGTAGAACTCATCTGTCAGCATAAATGTTGGCCGCCAACCAAAGCCAGAGATCGGCGTATACTCATAGGTCACAGTCACGCGCGCCGCCCGAGTGAACGGCAACGCGCGTTGCGGGGCATCTGCGATTGATACTCCAACGTGATCTCCTTGAATATCGGGGATCGCCGCCCTCAACACTGCTAAAGCCTCACTTCTTGCCTCCCCTGGCGTAACCACGGTCACCAGCGAGGCAGCCGCTGCTGCTCTGGTGACCGTGGCCTGTATTCTGGCAGTCTGCGCCAGACTGATCATCGCTACGATCACCACCAGAAACACTGGTGAAAATATTGCAAGCTCAGTCAAAATTTGGCCGGATTCGCTACCCGCCAGCCTCGGGCGAAGGAATGGCTTCAATCCTTATTCACGCGAACTCGCCGCCCCCACCAGGGTCGACCAGCGCACCAAGAGTTCGCCGACTGGACTTTCTCCCACCACGTTCTCGACGCTGGTCAAAGTCGGCCTCACCTCGCTTAAGGACGGCGGGACGAGACCTAGTTTGTCCAGGGCGCTATTAAGAAAGCTGCCAAGCAGACCGTAATCGTCTGGCAAGGATCGGGTCTGGGCGGAGAAAAGATTCACAGCCACCGTCATTGCCTTCACTCCGTCAGCAACTGCCCCACCTACCGAGTCGTTCCCGAGGAGCTCAGCAACAGCCTCTCCCCCGATCGTCTCCGTTGGCGGCTGGTCAACCACAGTGGCTGCACCCACAGCAATATTATTTCCCGTACCTACCCCTCCCAGAGCGGCAGTGAATGGCACTTTTTCGTCAGGATGGTAAACAATTGCCACCACACCATCGCCTCCAACTCCAAACGGTTGGTGGCCAGCTAACTTAGCCAGCTCGCTCCTTCTTCGATTTCGCTGGGTGGTTAAACCGCCTACACGCCCGCTCCGCTCCCTAACCAGCTTGAGCAGTCGTGAAGAGTCGTGCCCCTCGACGCGCGCCGCATCTCTGCGAGACTGATGCGATCTTGCCTGATCATCTTTATATTCAACCAAAACCTCCTCCATCTCGTGTTGGGCTTGCTCTATTCGCCGGTCATAGACGCTGATCATTTTCTTCAGATCTCTTTGTCGCTGCGAGTCAGCACTTCCAACACTGGGTGTCAGCGGAAATGGCACCGCCGCGCCAGTGGAACGCGGTGAGTTTGCCTTGATGACAGCAATGCTGTTCGCAACGGCATATGGGACTGCCGCTCTCTCCACCCCCGCCCGCACTCGCTCCAATGATTCCACTGGCTTAATGGTCACTTGTTGAAACCGGAGCGGAATTGCGAACGCCTCAGCACCGGCTCCGGCGCTGCCAAGGGTCGCGATGGTCGCCGCTAGATACATGGCATCCAAAGTTACGTTTCGCGCCCAAATGGTTCCATTAATCAGGCGGGCGGTCTCAATAGACTTACCAATACTGTTTGCACCGGCCATTGCAGCTAGATCGGCTGTGGCCTGTTGCTTAACCCGCTCCCGAGCCATAGACGCCATTGCCAGCGAAGCGAGCAAAAATAGGAGCAGGGTCAATATCGTTCCCAGCACCAACGGCATACTGCTCCCATTGTCATGGCGAATCACGGCTGTGGCCCTCTTCTAGCACGCGCTTTTGCGGAAATACTAACTGTTCCCCGCCCCCCGGCACCCTGATAGGCTTGTTTAACGAAGGGCAGCATCGAGATCACTACCGTCACTCTGACTGTGACAGCAGTGCCGCCATATTCGATCTCGTACTCAGGGGCCGAGGCTAGAAACCCCGGCCCCGACGGAAGGCCGCTGAGAAGACGTTGTGCTCGCCCCTTGGGTAACTCCGGGTCGTCATGCACGGCGGCTGTCCGCGCCGCCTCGTGCGCCGCCTGATCCACCAAAATACCGGCTGTGATCAGGAAAAGCACCTGGAAGGCACTGAACACCAGTAGGAGAATAATCGGCAGAGCCACTGCTGTCTCAACTAATGCTGATCCGGTTTGAGACCCCCTCATCGCTCTGTGAGCTCCCTGATGATCTCCGCCACATCGCGCGGATCGCTGACTTTAACAAGCATCACGTCTCCGACAGCTTCCACCCAGCGATTGAGCGCGGCGGCCGGGAAAATGGCAATGGCAGCAGCAGCTAGGGCGACAAAAAGGGCTGCCGCAAGAGCATACTCCACACTCATTTGGCCACTCTCATCGCGCCCAAGCACTAGACTTCCTCGGCTAAGAGTATCGAGATGATTGTCTGGATTTTGCCTGACCCCGCTGTATGTAAATCGGAGACAACTGCAAAAATGCCCAAACTCCGCTCATTGGGGCCGGCTTGCAGAAAAACACCGTTCCATCCGAGGTCTGCGGACAGCGTATCGCGATATAGGATCCAATCCGCTACAAGAGCACTGGTGTAGAAAGTGGACAATTCAACCGGCGACAGCCTGGACTCAAGTTTAACAACAGTTTGCCGCACATCCTCTCGACTCTCCTGAGACAGCTCGACGATCTTTGTCTGGTCCGGAAGCGGCGGAAGCGCGGCTGAGTTGGCCCAATATTCAGCCGTCGACCAGCGCGCTCCAGCCACTTCCGGGCTGCGCCGAGCTTTTGTTATTTCCTGGCGGTCGACCTTGACGATGGCTGGAGCACGCTCCCACCGCACAGCATCCTGCTTCAAGTCGATGCCCACCTCCTGGTGCGCTATCGACCATCCTGAGCAGAACAACACTATCACCAGCAATGCCAGCAACGTGCGCCGCCCCAGTGTCACCTTGTCACCCTAACTGCTGCCACTTCAGTTCTGATCTCATCAAATTTCTGGATCAGATCGTCGCGAAACAAACCGAGTACCGCTATGAGGCTAACTGCTACAATTACCAGCAACAGGCCATACTCTGTCAGTATCGAGCCTTGCTGATCTCTCAGTATTTTCTTCATAAATCCTCCTTTTTTTGCTATAGAAACTGTAGAATTGCCGGACCGATAATGACGATTAGAAGCGAAGGTAGTATCAGGCCGGCTATCGGGCCCAGCATTTTGACCGGCGCTTTGGCCGACAACTCCCCGATCAACGCGCTATGTGTAGCTCGGGTTAAGTCCGCCTGATCCCGCAGCGTCTGTACTAGTTGCACCCCAAGCTTATCTGCTCGCAAAACTGCCGCGACGCAGCTCGTCAAGGCTTCAACACCTGTTGATTGTGATAATTCCTCTAATGCCTGCCTTCTGGGCTTTCCAAGGGCGATTCCGTCTAAAACTTTTTGAAACGAATCTGAAATCTGGTTGTCAAACTGGGCACAATAGAGGGCAAAACTTCGATCAAACGACAGTCCTGCCTCAATGCCAAGTGACACCAGGTCCAGCGCACTCGGCAACAATCTCGTGTATGATCGACGGCGCTCAGCAGCTACCTGCTTCATCCTAGCCACGGGGCGACTGCCAAGGAATGCCGCGAGCAACGCGGCCGCCAACGCACCGCTGAGATCCACAGAAAAGACAGCTAATCCCACGCCAAAGCCGATGCCGCCGTGGAGATACTTAGCCGCAACTAGCTCATCCGGGACAAACTTATTTCCAGCCGCCCTTAGGTCGGCGCCGTGTCGTACAAGCAGGTGCCGACATGATCTCCTGATTACTGCTTTTGGCAATAGCCGTGACATTGCCGGCACTTGTCCAGCCGTCGACCGCGGGGTCGACCGAACCGTGATCCGATCGCCGCCGACTTTCCGATGAGCGCTGAGAAAAGTAAGCGCCCCGACCAGCCCGGCCAGGATAAAACTGACAAGTAACTCTAAGATCATGTCGGCAACTCGAGTATCCGGCGGAGCATCAGAAAGCCGACAACCTCGAAGGTCAGAGCGGTCCCGAGCATAGCCTGACCAATAGTGGTAGTAACGAGCGGCCTGACGAACTCGGGATCGGCAATAGCCATCCCAGAAGCTACCAAGAGCGGCATAGTCCCGATCACTTGTGCGGATAGACGAGTTTGGGCTGTCTGGACCCGCAAATTGTTCTCCTGCTGACGCTGCTCATAGATGCCGCGAATTACCCCCTCAAGCAGTTGAACTAGGTTTCCACCGGAACGCCTCTGAATTTCTAGTCCGACTAAAACGGTGTCCAACTCGGTAAGATCAGTCCGCTCTCGAAGATCCGCGAACGCGTGTGCCAGGGGTTTTCCGATTTCAATGCTTTCTGCCACGCTTCGCAGCTCGCTACTGATCGGCTCCAGCAACTCATCCGCCGCGGCACGTACGGCTTGAGGCAGCGAAAGGCCAGCCGATAAACCGGCTGCCATTGATTCAAGAGCCGTCGGGACCTGCGCCTTCATGCGCTGATGCCGGCGCCTCGAGGTGAGCCTCTGCGCAAACACTGTCATGACTGCGCCTACACTCGGCAAGCTCAAGGCAACTATCAATGAGCGCGTGCTGCCCAATAAGATTAGAGCGGCCAATACAAGCGTCAGCAGTCCGCGGGCTAAATCTGCTTTGGTTGCGACTACCCCACGTGACCCCAGATAATCGGAAGCAGACTCCCCGAACGACCAGCGATCCAGCCGCTCGCTAGCCCTTCGCTTGTAAAGGAGGCCTATGCCCTGACCGGATGCTCCGCTTAGACGCGCCTCCACTGCGGCTGCCCGGCCTTCCCGGTATGCTACCCGGCCAGCGAGCGAGAAAATGAAGTATGTTGCCGCTCCCGCGAGGATAGCCAACACGGCGAATAGTAGCGGCTCAATCGACATTCTCAACGGAAACACCTCCGACCGACAGCGCGATCTCACCGGCTCGATATTGCCCAACTTCGACTACCTGTAAAATCCGCCGATGTCCGTCTGCCTCACGAACCACATGTACGATAAGATCAAGTCCTCCGGCAATCTGGCGGCGTATTGCCTCAATCGGCATCTCGATTCCCGACATCAGCGTCATGGTCTCGAGTCTTGACAGGGCCTCTCTAGGGGAATTGGCGTGAGCGGTCGCCATTGATCCATCATGTCCGGTATTCATCGCTTGCAGCATATCGAGCGTTTCCCCGCCGCGGACCTCTCCAACAACTATCCGGTCGGGCCGCATCCTCAGGGCGTTGATGACTAGCTCCCGTAAGGCAATGCGCCCGCGTCCCTCAACATTAGCCGGTCGCGCCTCAAGGCGGACAACATGTGGCTGAGCGAAGCGGAGCGCGGCAGCATCCTCGATCGTGATGATTCGTTCTTCTGCAGGAATTAAACCGGAGAGTGCATTCAACAGGGTTGTTTTGCCTGAGCCGGTTCCCCCGGTGACCAAAATATTGTCGCGCTCTTCGACCGCTCCCCTTAGAGTCTTTTCAAACTCAGGAGAGATCGTATTGATCGCCACCAGCTCATCAAACGTGAAGATTCTGGGTCTGAACTTTCTAATAGTGAGCGTGGGTCCGCTTAAAGCAGCGGGCGGAATAATCACGTGAACCCGGGACCCGTCCGGTAATCGCGCATCTACCATAGGGCTGCTCTCGTCGACCCGCCGACCAATTGGTGACACGATCTTATCGATGACATTCATCAAGTGCTCGTTGTCCTCAAAAGCTACGCTTGCTCTCTTAAGCTGCCCGTTTTTTTCAGTAAAGATATCGTGAGGACCATTGACCATCACCTCGCTGATCTCAGGATCTCGCAAAAATGGCTCGATAGGACCGAATCCTAAAACGTCATCAAGAACGTGCTCAATGACAGACGAACGCTGCCGGGCGCTCAAAACAAGGTCCGCCCCATCAAGCAACAGATGTATTTCCTCACGAAGCTCCCGGCGGACTCTGGCTGGGCTCAGGTCTAGCTGGTGAAGGATTTCTGCCGGAGAGATGGCCTGATAAAGGCGTTCGCGAAGGTCTTTTTTTGCGGCAACTTCTGTTGCTAACATGCCACTATCCATCAAAAACCTTCTTGGTGCGCATTAAGCCCAGCGGTTCAACCAGCGCGCTGAAAGCCTCGTAGAGATTAGAGTCGTCCTCCCGGCCGATAAGCCGTCCTTCATCTAAGCAGCTTCTGGCAACCGGACTCTCCGGTAATCCGATCATCACTGAAAGTCCAATATATCGACTGATGTGTTCCGCCGAGAGGGACCGCTTCTCCTCTCTGTTCAGTAGCATCTTTATGCTCGACCGATTGAGACCCAATCGGTCGAGCAGGCGAGCGAGTCGAGCTGCTGCCCGGATGCACACTACCTCCGGCACGACGACAGGAATAATGACGTCTGCCGCTTCTAATAATCCGACGGTAGTCTCATCCATAGCTGCACCCCCATCGATCACGACCGTCTCATATTGGTGACGCCATGCATCGATCAGCTGTCTACATGACTCAGCTGGAATCGCTGGAGTAGGGCCGGTCTCGAGAGGGCCGGCGAAAAAATCGAACCCCAGATTCGTGGAGCAGCGGGCCGCCCCAAGAAGCTCGCTGTCCAATTCTGCGATTGCCGACAGCAGGTCACTAAGTGTGCGCTGAGCGTCAACATTTAAAATGGTGGCCAAGTCCGCAGATCCAAGGTTAAAATCAACCAACACTGTCCGACCAGGGTCACAGCGGGCATAGGCCGCCGCCAGGTTTGCCGCGATGAACGAGGTGCCAATGCCACCCTTGGCGCCGATCACCACGTAGACCCGACCACCAGCGTTACTGTCCATCACTGCATGAATATCATCCCCTTCAGTGTATCGAGCATTTTTAGTTAACTGCGCAACTCGCGCCAACGATTGCTCTATCTCGAGCGCGGAGCACGGCCACTCAATAAACTCTCTAGCGCCAGCCAGCAGCGCCCGGCGTAAATCTGGCGCACCAGCATGCGCCCCAAAAAGAACCGGCACACACTGAAGGTTTTCGATACTGATCCACTCTGCCAGTTTCACCCCCGAGAGACCGCCGAGACTCATCTCTATCAGCACGATATCCACTGATTGCGCCTGCAGTCGTTCGATAGCAAGCTCACCGGTATGTGCTAGGCCCGCTAGTTGCAGCGTGTCAGCGGCCTCCACCACTGCAGTGATTTCCGGTGCGCTTTGGGGCGTGGCAGCTACCAAAACAGTAGCCTGCGCCGAATCCCTGCTCAATTGCGCCCCCTGAGTGTCAGAACAACAGAACCGGCTTGAGCCGCATCCGCCACAGTGATCGCTTGGTGAGGCAATAGCTCCAGCACGATCGCTTCACTGGCTAAAACCGGCGGTGCGAGCTGACCCTCCGCGATGGCACGTGAAAAGTGCCCTAAGCCGGCCGTTCCCAGCACTCTAATATTCGTCAGCAGGCGAGTGGTTCGCTCAAGGTCTGCGTCAGTCGCCAGCACATCTACCCGATCGCTAGGGCGCACACCTCCTCCTACTCCACTGACATCATCGACTTGAATTGCTAAAGCGACGCGCCCCTTGCCGATCATGCTGGCGGCCCGGATGCGCTCGGTACCTATCAGTCGTTTTGAGTGCAAGGCCTCGCCACTCAAGATGTCAGATGACACTTCCTGGCCAATCGACTGGCCCACCTCTCCGATCACGCCTAGTGGCAAATGTGCTGCAACGCCTTTGACAGCTTCAACATCCCCGGCCTCAATGATCGTGCCGGCCGGCAAGTCGCGAGCAGCCACGACCACTTTGACCAGCCGTATCGCCTCGCCCAACTCAGTCTCGAAACGGCGCCGGTCTGCAGCTCGCGTCATGACCAGAAATGCAAACACCAGCACAACCGACAAAACACCTGCTGTCATTGCCCAAAACGGACTCTTCATTTGCATCTCCCTCAATCCATGTTACTATCCTTGTAGTACTGAATCATATTACTATGTTTGCTTGCTGTCAACACCTTTCAGTTTGAGCCCCCAGCCCCCTTCCTCTATCATGAGGTTAACCTCTTGAAACCATGCGCCGATTCTTTATTCATACCAGCGATATCTCAGATGCGGACCTGACTATCTCGGGGACGGATGTCCACCACATCAAGGATGTCCTGCGCCTAAAATCCGGGGATCACATCATCTGTATCGATGAATCTGCCGCCGAGCATGTGGTGGTGATTACTGATTTAACCGACTTAGCGATCTCGGGGCGGATTGAGGAAACATCTAGACCCACTAGTCCGTCTATCAAGGTGACCCTCTATCAAGGCCTGCCTAAAGGTCGGAAGTTCGACACGGTCGTTGAGAAAGCTACTGAGCTTGGGGTAGATAGAATAGTCCCGGTTTTGATGGAGAGATCGGTAGCCAAGATCGGCGTAGATCCAGGCGTGAAAACCGATCGTTGGCGCCGCATAGCTACTGCCGCAGCTAAACAGTGCCGGCGTCCGTCGATTCCCGAGATATCCGATCCGATCGATTTTGGGACTCTTCTAGATCTGCTGCCTGACTCTGACCTAGCCGTTCTATTTTGGGAGGGCGCCGAGGACCCCATTGACCGGGCGCTCGATGGTTTTTCCGGGGACTCGCTGGCGCTGATCATCGGCCCTGAAGGAGGATTGGCTGCTTCTGAGGTCGATGCACTCCTTACTGCCGGGTCTGTACCGATCTGGCTGGGACCGCGCATCCTGAGGACAGAGACTGCTCCGATAGTGGCCCTCGCCGTTGTCAATCACCTGCTACACCGCTAAGATTCGCGCATGAAGACTTTTGCGCTGGCCACTCTGGGCTGCAAGGCCAACCAATATGACGGCACGGACATCAAGCGCCAGCTAAGCGACTATCGCGAGGTGGACTTTGGCGCCCCAGCCAACCTCTATATCATCAATGCCTGCGGCGTAACCAATGAGGCCGAGGCCAAAGCGCGCGCTCTGATTAGTCGGGCCAGACGCGCTGCCCCACAGAGTCGTCTGGTGTTAACAGGTTGTTACCGCCCGGCGGAAGCGGAGCGGCTAGCTTCCTTGGGAGTTGACTTGTTTGTTCCGAACACTGATAAGCAGCGGCTCAGAGCGCTGTTGGCTGATTCCGCCCCGACCCCGCCAACTCCGACTGTGGGGACAAACGGTAAACCCAAACGGGTGCGCGCCTTTGTCAAAGTCCAAGACGGCTGTAGTCAACGCTGTTCATACTGCGCTATCCCTGACTTCCGCGGACCCTCAGTCAGCCGCCGCCTTGAAGAAGTCGTTTCCGAAGTCGAGAGCTTGGCCCAAGCGGGCGTCCCCGAGGTTGTCCTGACCGGCATCCATCTGGGCCACTATGGGCTTGACCTGCCCGGAGAGACTGGCCTGGTCCGCTTAGTTTCTGCTCTGCTCGATGACACCACCATTCCTCGCCTGCGCCTCAGCTCCCTTGAGCCGAACGAGGTCTCTAATGAACTCATCCGCCTACTGGTGGACGAACCACGGATCGCGCGACACCTACACCTGCCTTTGCAAAGTGGTAGCGATAGAATTCTGAAGTCGATGAACCGCCCGTACGATACGCCCACGTTCCTAAAGCAGGTCGAATCGCTCCGGGCGGCGCTCCCTGTGATCGCCATAACGACTGATATCATGGTCGGTTTCCCTGGAGAGACTGAAGCCGATTTTGCCGACACCTTGGCCCTGGCTGAAGCGGCCCAGTTTAGCCGTCTCCATGTCTTTAAGTTCTCGCCTCGCCCCGGAACACCGGCGGCGGATTTTGCGAATACGATGACGGAACCGGACAAAACTGCCAGATCGGCGCGTTTGCGCGAGCTAAGTCGGAGACTACAGAGTGACTTTGCTGCCGACTTTGTCGGCTCGACAGTTGAGACCATCATCGAACCACCTAGCGACGGCGTCCAGACAGGATTGACCGGTGAGTATCTTAGGGTAAAATTCAATCGAGTGGTCGGATCTGCCGGAACGATCCATCCGACTCTCGTAGAGAGTAGTGCGGCTGGTTTCTTGATAGGAAAGGTCCTAAATGACTGATTGTTTGTTCTGTCG
>CAXMSJ010000100.1:0-10582 GCA_964196305.1 uncultured Acidimicrobiia bacterium | reverse complement strand
CGCCCAAAAAGCCTTGAAAGGAGCCGATATTGATGGCTTAGCGGCGGTGGTCCGCGAGACGGTACCGGCTGCTTCGGCCAAAGGTCGGCGGAATTTGCCCGGCTTGACGGTGCTTGGTGTCGACCCTGATTACGAAGAGAGTTTTGCACCACCAACGACGGCTTCCGGGCGCCGACTTAAGATCGCGGCGCTTGAAGAAGGCGAGGCATACTTAAGTGTAGAGGCGGCCGAAAAGCTGGCGGCAAAAACAAGAGATACCATACAAGTCTATGTCAATAACCGTCCGACTGATGTGGTGGTCACGGGCCTCTTCGCCTCCGGAGCCAAGCCGTCACAAGGATCTGTTATGGTCACGAGCCTCTCAGATGCCCAGGATCTGCTCGGTTGGGATGAGGGCTTTAGCATGATCTTGGTCTCCGGAACAGGGGATGCCATTGCCGGTGCCGTCCAGACGAAAGATATTTCTAAGCGGCTCAAGCCCGTCGTGACCGGTAAGCCCTTCGACGTCTCTCCAGTCAAACAAGACGCGCTAGAGGCTGCGGCGGAAGCAGCCTCTGCTTTTACCGGAATATTCTTGGTTTTTGGGCAGTTCTCAATGATGGCCGGGATCATGCTGATTTTTCTGATATTCGTCATGTTGGCAGCTGAGCGCAAGGTCGAGCTGGGAGTGATGCGCGCCCTGGGGGCTCAAAAGCGCGATCTGCTGAAAATATTTCTTTTCGAAGGAGCTGTTTATGCTGCGCTTTCAGCTCTGGTCGGCGCATTGGCCGGAATCGCGGTCGGCTGGGCGATGGTCAGAGTGATGGCTGAAGCCTTTGGTCAGGTAGATTTTTCGTTGTCATTCTCTTTTGAGTTTCGGTCGATAGTCATCGCCTATGCGATCGGCGTGATCGCGACCTTTTTGATCGTATTCATTTCCGCTTGGCGCGCGGGCCGAATTAATATTGTGCGGGCCATTCGCGATCTTCCGGAACCACTTAAAGCCGGGCGGAGCTGGAAATTGTTCGTCGTTTTGATTTTCGCCCTGGTTGGTTCGGTGGCCATGTTGCTCAGCGGGTACGAGAGTGAGCAGCGCGGGACATTTACGCTCGGATTGTCGCTGATTATCATTATCGTGCCGCTTTTGGCCCGCTGGCTGCGCCTGCCCGATCGGGCCGCATTTACCATGGCCGGCCTCGGCTTGCTGATCGTCTGGTTGATGCCGGAAAGCATGTTTGTGGCTGTGGTCCCCGGTTATGAGGAGTTTGAGGGTGGGCTTGAGCTGTTCTTTATTTCAGGCATGGCCATTGTTACTGGGGCTGTCTGGACAGTCATGTACAATTCGGACATCCTGCTTTCGTTAGTGACCCTGGTTTTTGGTCGGATCAAGGGGTTGCCGCCGATTCTGCGGATAGCCGTTAACTATCCGATGAGCAGCCGTGTTCGCACCGGGCTCACTCTAGCGATGTTTTCCCTGGTTGTCTTCACCATGGTTTTTATGAGTGGACTCCTTGGCTCTTTTAACTCGGTTTTTGACAATGTCGAGGGGCTCACCGGGGGTTACGATATTCGGGGCACGACCGGGGGTGCCAACCCGGTGAAGTCTATCGACAAGACTCTGGCCAAAAGCGGGAACCAGCTCGACCCGGGTGATTTCGCGGCGATCGGCACACTGGCTGGAGCGCCGGTGGACGTCCGCCAGCAGGGGGTTAAGAAGCAGGCCTGGACGGGCGTTCTGCTCCGGGGCGCGGATGAGGGCTATGCGCAGAGCATCAATTATACTTTCCGGCTTCGGTCGGCAGAATATAAAACGGACCGGGCTGTCTGGCAGGCCTTGATCGACGAAGAGGATGTCGTGGTGGTGCCGAGCAATCTTGTGCCGGCGAAAGTGTCGTTCAATGCGGGAGAGGTAACGCCGGACTTCCAGCTGAGCGGCTTTTTTCGCGAGGATGCTGCAGTGCCCGAGGACATCTATATAGAGACCAAAAACGCTTTGACCCAGGAGACCATGAAGCTGCGGGTTATTGGCGTCATCGATGATTTGGCTATCTATGCTTTTGGTGGGGGGATTACTTCACAAAAGACCCTGGAAAGCGTTATCGGAGTACCGGTACCGGCGACCTCGTTTTGGTTCAAGGTCAACCAGGGAGTGAAGGCGGAGCGGACGGCAGACGCACTGGCGACGCTTTTTTATCAGAACGGGATGGAGACGACGGTGTTGGCCGAGGAGATCGCTGACAGCACCCGCGCCAACAAGATGATCAACCGTCTTTTGCAGGCCTTTATGGGTCTGGGGTTGATGGTTGGGATTGCTGCTCTAGGCGTTATCGCGGCCCGCTCTGTGGTTGAGCGCCGACGCCATATCGGGATGCTGCGGGCCATCGGTTTTCGGCGCACAACGGTGCAAGCAGCCTTTATCGTTGAGTCCAGCTTCATAGCTCTGCTTGGTATTTTTATCGGCTCGGTTCTTGGGTTGATTCTCTCTTATAACGTGGCCGGCTTCATGTCGCGCGACATGCCGGGCTTGGTTTTCCAGTGGCCCTGGGCCGAGGTGGCCGCGATAGCCGGGCTAGCTTACGCGGCCTCGTTACTAACCACTTTTATTCCAGCCAGACAGGCAGCCAAGGTCTACCCAGCGGAGGCGCTGCGGTACGAGTAGGGTGTGCTAATATCATCTAATGTCGACCATTTCTCTCTGTATGATCTGCAAGAACGAGGCTGAGATGTTGCCGGGCTGCCTGGAAAGCGCGCGTGATTCGGTCGACGAGATGATCGTTGTCGATACCGGTTCGACAGATGACACCGTCGCTATCGCCAAAGAACTTGGCGCCAAAGTCATTTCGATTGCCTGGACTGATTTTAGTACGGCGAGGAATGAATCCCTGAAGGCGGCTTCTTGTGAGTGGGCGCTGGTTCTTGATGCCGACGAGGAATTGGCGGTGGAGGAGCCAGACACGTTGCGTCGCTTGGCCGATTCAGGCGAAGGAGAGGCGTACGCGTTCACCGTTATTAACTGTCAGGAAGTTTCTGAATATATTGACGTCGAGGGTTCGCCGCAGTTTGCTTCGACAAAGTTCTTCCGTCGTCAAGGCGTGTCTTATATCAACCCGATCCACGAGCGCGTCATCTTCACCGATGATCGACGCACGGTATTTATCCCGGGGATATTGATCGTCCACTACGGGTATTTAAAAGATATCTACCACGAGCGCGGCAAGTTTGACCGAAACTCGCGGGCTATCAGGGACTGGCAGTGCGCCGACCCACAAGACCCCTGGGCCAATTTCTACCTGGCGCGAGATGTGTTACTCAAGGAGGAGCGGTACCTTGAGGCGATCGAAGCACTCAAGGCTGCGTATCCACTTCTGATAGAGATCGGCATCACCCAGCTGTCTGCCGATGTCCTTATGCACCTGGTTTTGTGTTACGAGGAATTGGGCGAAACAGATAACGTCGTGGAGACTTTTGCCCGCGGAATTGTTGTTTTTCCAGACTATGTCGAACTTAGATACTATTACGGGTGTTTCTTATTTAATAACGAGCGCTTCAAGGAAGCGATCGAGCAGCTGCAACAGTGTTTCAGTCTTAACGAGAACGACCACCGCTATTATGTCACCGTCCGTGGTTCAAGCACCTGGCGACCTCTCCAGGTGCTTAGCGATGCTTTCCTTAAGCTCGGGGAGGCCGAAATGGCGATTATCGCTCGCACCATGGCTGATCGATTGACTGATAGAGCCCCCTCTTTGACTGCAGCGCCAGATGCCGCCCCGCTTTCCTCGCGGGGCCGGGAGTTGCTGGGGATGATTGAAACTCAGGGTCCGACCGTTATGGTCGAGGTCGCAGATTTTCTGAAGCAGCATTCATCATGAGTGATTCCGCCAACCATCAAGCCAACATCCTCTTTGTCTGTTATGGCAATATCTGCCGCAGTCCGATTGCGGAGCATTTGGCGCGGCAGAGGAAATTGACGACCGGGCTGATCGATAGCGCTGGTGTGAACCCGACCATAGCCCGGCCGACAGCTGAAGCTGTCGCGGTCATGAAAGAAGAGTATGGTATCGATATCTCTGGGCATCGCCCAAAAGGTCTAGAAGAAGTAGCGCTCGAGATGTTTGATTATATAGTGGCGGCGGATCCTGAGATTTCAGACTATCTGCGCTCGCATGCCCCCCGCCTGGTCGATAGGTTTGTTGACTGGCAGATCGACGACCCGTATTCGTTAAGCGGCAATGTTTATCGTAATTGCGCGGTCGCGATATCTGCGGAGCTGACCAAGCTAGCCCAGCGGCTTGGGTAGCGGGATGTTTTACCAGGTTGTTCTCAGTTTTTTTCCGGTATTGTTACTCTTGACGATCCCCCTTGGACTTGGCCTGATGGCGGTATTTGTTCCTATCGGCCCGGGCGATGAGGGCGATGTGCCCCGCTCGGTGCTTATCCCGCTGGCCGGGTTGGCGGCGCTCGTGATCGTTTTAGGGCTCGCTCTTCGGTTGGGCTTTCCGGCGACGGCGCTAATCTATTTGGCTGCTGGGATCAACGGTCTGGGCCTCCTAGCCTTTGGCCTGGCGCGCGGTCGACAGCTTGTCAGCGTCAAAGATCTAGCGCTGGTGATCCTGATCGCGTTCCTTGGTTACCTGGCACTGGTTTCACCTTTGCTCAGTGACGGGCGGTTCGTGGTTCTTGGCTATAACACTAATAATGACCCCGTTTTCCATGCGGTGATTCCCGAATATATTGAGTCTAATGGCTATTTGTTCCCGGATGATTGGCAAGATGGATTTACTCAAGCGGCCATCGACAAGCTCGACCAGCAGGGCTATCCAGACGGCTGGCACCACTTCCTGCTGCTGGCGCGGCAGCTTTTTGGTCTGCGCGCCTATCATCTTTTCAACATGGCCGTGGCTTTCTTTGGCGCTTTTACTGCCTTCGCTGCCTTTGCCTGGGCGCGCGCGGGTGGTCTGCCCCGCAGCTGGGCAGCCGGGGGGGCGCTATTCGCTACGCTTGGCTATCTGCAGCTGAGCTACGCTTTCCAGGGCTTTGCGCCTCAAGTGGCGGTAGTGCCGTTTTTGTATGGCGCTCTGTTTGCTCTTTACCGGGCGGTCATCAAGGCCGAGCGGGCCTGGTTGTTGCTAGCGGCGCTATTTATCCAAGCGGGTCTGGCTGTCTACTCATTTACAATTCTGCTCTGGCTGGGGTCGTTCCTGGCGGCGGCGTTGGTGTTCGTCGTTATGAGGCAGGGAGCGGCCGCTGGGCTGCGGGCGGCCGTCATCGGAGCCGGAGCCGTTTCGATCGGTCTACTCATCAACCCATTTGTCCTTAGCCGTCTATATATTTCCCTCCAAGCGGTACTCGACTTTGCCGGGGGCGACAGCCTGGGAAACCTTCTCTTTGCGCAGGTGCCTATTTTGCCGCTCTTTAATGTTTGGCCGGTCGGCGATCATCGCCTGTTACCTGTCGGTAGTCTAAACCGGCTTTCATATATTCCCGCTTTTGCCATCATCGGTTTTCTGGCGATTGGGTTGCTGACCAAGAATCGCCGGTCGCTCTGGTTGAGCGGGGCGGTAGCGGTGGTTCTGCCGATGGTGGTAGTCAAATTCGCCGCCGGCCCTTATTACTTCGCGAAGACATTACAGATGGCCGCGCCGCTGGTCGGTTTGGCGATCGTGGCTGGTGTCTACTCGTTAATCCGTTCGCGCTATCGGTGGCCGGCTGCTGGTTTGGCCGCGTTGTTGCTGGCTGGGGTGTTGGTCTCTAACCTGGCGTTGGTCCAGACGATTTCACGCACCCCGGCTGACCGGTTTGATGAGCTGCTGGAGATAAATGAGCGATTCGGTTCTGGTGAGCGGGCGCTCTTTTTCTCTCGAGGGGAAGATTGGGGCGCGTACTTGTTGAACGGTTTTCAGACGGCCGCGCCGCTGGCGCACACGTACCAGGGGAAGCCCCCCGGCGTCAGGGGCGTAAAAGAGGTATATGAAGGAGTAGCCACAGCCAATGATCTGGACGATCTATATAGTGTTCTAAGTACGCGGTTTGACTGGCTAATAATTGATCGGGCCAATGATATTTCGCTGCCGCCGCCACCATTTGAGTTGGCCCAGGCCGGGCAGTTCTACAATACATATCGGCGGGTTGGGCCGCCTTCGGCAGCGCTACGCCATCTCCCGGCCGAGGATGCGACCGACCCCAATAGTCTGCCTTTTCTAGAGGTGGCGCCGGGAGAGACGGTTCGTTTGGAGGCCGGCGGGCCGTTCTCGTCGCTTAGGGTTTCCGCTTATCTTTTTCCTGATTATCTGAAGGAGAAGGGGGCGCGGCCCGGCTCGGTCGAGCAAGCGATCTTGCCTAGCGCGAGCGTGGGTTTTTCCGCCGGAGATCGTTCGATCACCGTTGGCTGGGGCCTGGTGCCGCAAGTGCAGGCCGTGGCGCTGCGCAGCGATGAGTCCGGCGTTTTTACGGTAGAGAACAAGTCGTCCCTTCCGCTACGTCTGGATTGGTTCGAACCTTTTGACAGCGCCAATGACCTGGATGCTCTTTTTCGGTACAATCGCAACAATAAGCCCGTCTTTCAAGCGAGCGAGCGGATAGTGGATTGATGAGGTTCTCAGTTTGTCAAAGGTTCTAGTGATCTGCCCCGATGCCGTACCCGGTCCGGGGGCGTTGGCGGCTGGACCGGGAGTTCGATATTGGAATATCGCTCGGAGCCTGGCGACTGACCATGGCCACCGAGTGACGCTGGCCGTACCCCGTGAGGAAATGGGAGCGCTAGTCGACGGCTCAGTCTCGTTGGTCGGCTGGGATCTCGACAATGTTTCCGATCTGGCAGAAGAGCATGATTGCGTTATTCTGCCGCATGTTCACAGTGGGCTCTCCACGGTCTATCGGGAGCGCGTAGCGCCGGAGATACCGACGGCGGTCGATCTCTATGATCCGGTGTTGATCGAGAACATCGGACTTCAGCCGCGCGATACGAACGGGGCGCGGGATTTTGCCGGCTATCTCTCTGGAGTTCTGCCTCTTTTAAAGCGAGGGGACTTTTTTGTCTGCGCCAATGATCGACAGAAATACTATTATTTGGGCGTTCTCAACGCTTTGGGTCGCATAAATCCGCTCACATATGATGACGATATCCTCAGGCTCGTCCCTTTCGGTGTGGAGTCAGAAGAACCGCGGAAGAACGCCACCGTTATGCGCGGCACTCTCGTCGGCGAAGATGATCCTGTGATTCTGTGGTTTAGCGGCATCTATCCCTGGTTTGACGCCTACACCTTGATTGAGGCTATGCCGCTCGTGATCAAAGAGCTGCCGACGGCCAAGCTGGTGGTCATGGGTGGAGTTCATCCTCGGGGGCACGCTCCGGATGGCGAATACCGCCGGACCGTCGAGCGAGCCGAGGAGCTGAACCTGATCGATCGCCACGTTTTCTTTACCGGGTGGCGCCCGTATGAAGAGCGGGCGGACTGGTATCTGGAGTCAGACGTGGCTGTGACGACCCATAAGGAGAGCCTGGAGACAGCGCTCTCTCATCGCACGCGAGTGATAGATTTCCTCTGGGGCGGGTTGCCCGCCGTGACCTCAAGCGGCGATGCAGTCGGAGAGATGTTGGTTGAGAGAGGCTGTGGCCTCACAGTGCCGCCCGGAGATGTCAACGCTTTGGCCCAGGCAATCCTGACAGTCTTGCGTGAGCCAGATCGGCGGGCACAAATGAGTCGCGCCGCCCGGCACCTGGCGACGACTGAGTTGACCTGGGATAAGGTGGTGCAACCGTTGGCAGATTTTTGTGCCGAGCCACGGATCGCTCGTGACCGTGGTCCCGAAGCACCGCCTGAGCTGTTGAGCGCCGTTGATACTCTGGCCGAGCACAGTCGGTTGCTTGGCAGTCCGGTTCCAGACACAGGGACCCTGGAAAAGATCATGAACGTTTATCGGACCGAGGGGGTCCGCGGGGTTATCTCGCGCTCAGTAAAGAAGGTAGCCAAGCCGTGAGAGTAGCCCATTTCGTCCAGGGTTATACCCCGGCTATCGGCGGAACCGAATATCTGATCCAGAGAGTTTCCGAGGAATTAGCCAATAACTTTGGTGACGAGGTCACTGTGTACACCACGAACGCTTTCAATTGCGAGGCGTTCACTGACCCCAGGGTGAAAGTGATGCCGGCGGGTGAAGAGGTCATCAACAATGTTACCGTGAAGCGCTACCCTGTTTTTAATCGGTTGGCGCCGATCTTGAACGTGGCGCAAAAGATAGGGTTCCGTTTCCGGCTGCCCCGCAACGATCTGCTGCGTACGGTCTACGGTGGCCCGCTGATGCCCTCGCTTTCGCGCGATCTCGGCCGGGTGGAAGCAGATGTTGTGGCCGCCTCTTCCTTTCCCTTGATGCACATGTATTACGCCGGGAGGGCCGCTCGCCGGGCCGGGGCCGCTTTGGTTTTACACGGTGGTCTTCACCCTGACGACGCTTGGGGTTTTGATCGTCGAGTTATCTACCGGGCTATTGCCAAGGCCGACGCGTATATCGCCAACACTACTTTTGAACGAGATTATCTGTTGGGACGGGGGATCGACCCCAAAAAGATACATGTGGTTGGGGTTGGGACTGACCCCGAGAAGTTCACGGGTGTTGACGCGACTGTTGTTCGAGAGCGGCAAGGCTGGCAAGACGATCCGGTTATCACTTTTGTTGGCCAGGAGGGTGGGCACAAGGGTATCGAGACTTTATTGAAAGCTATGCCGCTAGTGTGGCGGCAGTTGCCGGAGGCAAAATTAATGATTGCCGGTTCCAGAACGGCTTTTTCTCCGGTCTTTGATGCTCTGATTGACGATTTCAGCCCCAGTGAGCGCCAGCGGGTGGCGCGGATCTCGAACTTCGCTCAAGAAGAAAAAGCGGAGATTATCGCGGCCGCCGATGTCTTTGCTTCACCCTCAGGCTTTGAGTCATTTGGGATAACTTATCTCGAAGCCTGGGCGGCGGGAAAGCCGGTTATCGGTTGCCGGAGCGGGGCTGTTCCCTCAGTTATTTCCGATGGTCAAGACGGGGTTCTGGTTGACTACAAAGACCAGCGAGAACTGGCGGGGGCTCTGCTGGAGCTGCTATTAGATGCCGGTTTACGGAAGCAGCTGGCCGCTAATGGTCGCCAAAAAGTGCTAGAGAACTACACGTGGAAGAAGATCGGGGAGCGTTTTCGGGACATATATGGCAAGGTCATAGCATGAGCGATCGGGCGGCAGAGCGGCTATATACCGCCAACCCTCTCTATCGGGTCGAGCAGGCTGACAAGTTGTACTACCTGCGTCATCAAAACGGCGCTCGGATTAGGACAGACAAGGTCGTCAACTCTGCCTGGGAAGCGGCGACCGGATCAACGGGCACCGAGATATTGATGGTGCTTGAAGGCCAGACCAATGTCTCCGCCTGGTTGTTGGGGAACATCCTGGAACTGATGGTCGTGGCTGAATTGTTGTCCGCGGAGCCCCAGCCAAAAGAGGCGCCCGCGCTACCGCCGGCGGCTATTGGGTCGAAGGTCTCGGTGATCGTGGTCAATAAAGACGGTGTCGATCATTTGGGTACGTTGTTGCCGTCACTGCTCCGGCAGGACTATTCGAACTGGGAGCTGGTCTTGGTAGACAACGCCTCTAAGGATGAGTCGACCGAGTTGACCAGGCAGTTCTGTCCGGAGGCCAAGATCATTGAATTAAGCAGAAACATTGGTTTTTCGGATGGCAATAATGTCGGTATCGCCGCAGCGACCGGCGACTACTTTTTTCTACTAAACAACGATACCGAGTTGGCGCCGGGATGCATCAGTCGCTTGGTCGAGGCGGCTGTCGGTCAGGACAATCTTGGCGCTATTGTGCCGAAGATGTTTTTGTGGCGACTACCGAAGTTCCTTAATGGCATCGGAAATACTGTGCGCAACCAGGGCTGGGGTGGAGACAATTATCTAGGCCATCTGGATATCGGGCAATTTGATGGCGACGAGGAGGTCTTCAGCGCTTGCTTTGGAGCCGTGATGATCCCTCGGGATGCTTTTGAGCGGGTCGGTCCGCTCGACCCAAAATACATGTTCTATTATGAGGATGCCGACTGGTCTTATCGGGCTCGACTCCTGGGTCTACGGCTCGTGGTGGCACCGCAGGCGGCTGTTTTACATAAGTTCAGCGCCAGCATGGATGCGCTGGCACCAACGTTCAAGTGGCGCCTGGTCATTAGCAATCGTTGGCGGTTCATCACTAAGGTCTTATCAAAGGGCGTCTGGCTCAACTTTGCCCGCAGTTATGCAAAAGAGGATATCCGTGGTTTTCTAAGGTCAATCAAGCATCGCGACTGGCCTATGGCGCGAACGTATCTGAGCGCCTGGTGGCGGTATGCGATGTCGCTGCCGGGTATTCTAGTGGCCCGTCGGCGGATACAGGCCAGTCGAACCGTGGTCGATAGCGAGACCTTTAAACTGTGGGCGAAATTGCCGCCATTGGTTGAGGGGGGCGACCCTGTTTTTGATGTGCCTACTGTGAGGCGGATATATACTCATGTTTTGCCGCCGGAATTTACCCCGCCTCTAGGGCGGACCGGGCTTGATTAGACTATAATGCAATCGATGAATTGCGAACTGAAC
>CAXMSJ010000099.1:0-10503 GCA_964196305.1 uncultured Acidimicrobiia bacterium | reverse complement strand
CGGCGGCGGCGATGGCTTTGCGACGAAGCTGGACATAATCCCGCCGGCGACCGTGACGCCGGACATAACTCCGCCGACCAGCGTGACGGTGGTTGGGTTCACGCCGGCTGCTGATCAGATAAGTCTGTTCTGGTCGGAATCCAGCGATACTGTCGGGGTGGCCGGCTACAAGATATATAATGCCGACACTAGCGCCGAGCTGGCCGATACGCCGGATACTTCACACACTTTCAGTGGCCTTAGTTCTTCTGTGACCTACGCTTATTATGTGCGCGCCTATGATGCGGCCGACAATTACTCTTTGGTGAGCAACACGGTCAGAATGGCTCCGGGGATATCCGCTGAAACCAGTGCCGGGGTCGATCGGACGGTGAACCCGATAGCCGATGTCAGCCTGATATTCACAGAGGTGACCGGAGCCGGTGAGACCGTTATCACCAAGGATCCACTGCCGTTGCCGGGCCGACCGACAGGGTTTGAATTCAGTGGGTACCGTTACAATATCGACACCACCGCTAACTACACTCCGCCGATAATCGTGGCTATCAGCTATCTCGAGTCTGAGATCACTGGTCCAGAGGAAGACCTGACCATGTTGCATTTTGATAAAGGATGGCAAGACGTGACTCTTTATGTGGACACAGTCAACAACATCATCGTCGGCCAGGTAGATTCCTTCTCCCCGGTGGTCATCGCCTGGGCAGTCACCCCGGCTACCGGGTTCGATCTGAGCACCATTCTTTTCTTGGCTACTATCTGCCTCTTCTTTGGCTCGGCGACCATTTTTGCTGCTACTCGTAGCCGCTATATACCGTGAATTATTGACAATAGTCGCATAAATTCACGGTATATCGTTGTTTTACAGTAAAATTGCGATCGAGTCCGACCTGTTAGAAACAGTTTAAACGGCGACGATCTTGCCGCGGTCGCGCGCAACCAATATCTGAGTAGAGTCACCCGCATCCACTACTCCCTCGCCTTCAAAGATCTGATGGAAGATACCGACTAGAGTCGGGTCAAAATATTGGCCGCTTTCCTTATTTAAGATACCCAGGGCGACATTATGGCCTAAGGCCTTCCGGTACGGTCGGTCTGAGGTCATTGCCTCATAAGCATCGCAGATAGTTAGTATGCGGGCTTCGAATGGGATCTCTTCACCCGCCATGCCGCGTGGATACCCTTCGCCATTCCAGCGCTCGTGGTGGGCGATGACCCAGGGGATTATTTCCTTGAGGGCGGTCTGTGACAGTATTTGTTCACTGACGGCGATATGAGCCTCGATTTCCTGGCGCTCGTCACTATTAAGCGCTCCTGGTTTGCGGAGAATACCGTCGGGGACGCCGAGCTTACCGACATCATGGAGGAGTGCCGCTATTTCTATGAGCCGCACCTGATCACTACTCATTCCGAGATTATGCGCCAGATTGCTGGCGAGAACCGAAACATTTTTGGCATGAAACTGGGTATTGGGATCTCGGGCGTCGACTGCTACTGCCAGTGCCTGCACAGTATTCAAATAAGCTTCCGCCTGGATCTTCTGGATGCGGTCTTCCGCGTCGATCGTCTCGATCACCTCGGGGTCGTAGATGAGCACCTGGCTCTTGCCGTGCTGCTTCGCCCAGTAAAGTGCCCCTTTAGCTCGTCGCTCGACTTCCTCGCGCTCCAGCATGGAACTCCACGTAGCCGGCAACTCCGCTTGGCCCAGTGAGGGGAACCCGGAGATCCCGATCGAGGCACTGGCTTCCGCATCTTGCGAGCTACCCACTTCAGCGACGATGTTCTGAAGCTTTAGGCAAACCTTGTAGGCGTCGATCACGTTGGTATTAGGCATGATGACCGCGAATTCGTCTCCGCCCACGCGGCAGATCGTATCGACACTCCGGACTGACGATGTTAGTTTTTGGGCTATCTCCTTGAGGTCCTGATCGCCTTTGGTGTGGCCGAAAATGTTATTTACGCGGCTAAAATTATCAAGGTTGATAATAGCCAGACTCATTTCATCGCCGTGGCGATTGGCGCGGTCCACCTCTATTGCTAGCCGCTCTTTGAAAAATCGGTGGTTGTATAGTCCGGTCAGAAAATCTACCACGGAGTTCTCAAAGAGTTGATTGCTCTCCGCAATGAGAACAGCGGTTCTAATGACGATCAACATGCACACAATGGTGAACGCGGTCAGAAAAATTGGATAATCCATGACAGTACCGCGGAAATAGGAAATGAAGGCCAGCGTCGGGATAGAGACGCCTGAGATGACTGGAATTAGTAGATCTACTATATGTCCCAGCGATGATCGTGGTTCGGCCGCGATCGACCCAGGCTGTTCCACCGCAAAGAGCGACGACACGACGATCATAAAAAACCCGCCCATTCGGACAATTTCAATCAGGGAGCCGGCACTGCCGAGGGCGGAATGCCCTCCAAAGACATTGCGTTGCGTCAGATCGGCTAGGGCCAAAAAGACCAGTGCCAGCGCGAATTGTATTTCCGAGCGGCGCCAGCGTACCTGCCGCAAACCGATGGCATTCCCCAGCAACCCAAAGATAATCATCACGCTAACCACCGTGTGGACACCTTCAAACCATTGGCCAGACCCGATACCGGCTTGAAGCGGCACTAGTTTTGGTAGATAGAACCAGGAAAATACCAGAAAAATGGTGGTGACTATCAGTGTATCTAGTAGCGCCCGTATCCTGGTGAAGCCGTGGATTAATTTAAAGCCGGGCATTGCCAAAAGGGCGGTGATAAATAGAGCATCGGCAAAAAAATGCAGAAGCGCGTGTGTCGAAATGCCCGCCGAGGCGAGCATGCCAAGGGGCGAGTGCATGTGCAGTAGCCTATAAGTGCAACCAGCCAGCATAAATCCAGAGGCGACGGCCACTATTGCCCAGGCCCGCTTTTCCAGCTGAGTGGATTTTCGATAGGCTCGATATGCACTGGCAAGCGCCATTGCTGGTAGAAACAGGAGAAGGCCCTGAACCAGGGCCTCGGCCAGATTTTCGTTAGTGACCACGCGCGGGATCATCACGTAAACCGTTGCCAGTGAGGCGAAAACCCCGAATAACATTAATTCCAACCGTGTTAACAGCTTGTCATCATTAACCATACGGTGTTTATCGACCAACAAAAAGCAAGCTTTAATAAAATATGCTAATTAGTACAGGTTGACACATTTTACCAGCTCAATGTGGGTAGATAATCTCAGCCATGACGAAGGCAAGAACAAGTAGGCCGATTATTACAGCTATATAAGTAAGAATCGAGCGTTCTTTGCTCCTGATGATGGCTATGGTTCCGGCGGTGAACGCAGAGATCCCAAAGATTCCGGCGAGAAGCCCAGGGATTGCGAGCAGCAAATTGCTAAAAAAGGTGTCGCCGCCCCGTTGTCCGAAAGCAATAAGTAATTGCAGGACGATCAACGACAGAAAGAAGGCCGCCATTGATCCAACTGACCAAAGGCCTAGGCGAGATTTAGGCATCGTCCGTCTCCAACAGGGCTATCAACTGACCAATGTGGCGATTTAAAGTCTCGGGCTGCTTGAGCGAATTGAAATAGGTCAAGATCTCGCCTCTACGCGAAGCTGGGTAGGCGTCATACTTGGTTTTGGCCTGCGGGTGTTTTGCCAGTGCCTCTATCAGGGCTGCCGGGGTGGGGAGGTCTTGCTCCTTATCATCGTAGTCAAGCACGACCGTGATTAGGTCTCCCAGCCCGACTCGGGCTTCTTTACGTAGCTCTGCGGAGATATAGAGACGGTGTCGCCACGACCCCACCGGGACTAGGGTCGATTGGAACGGATGGTCATTGATGGTTCCCATGACGGGGATGTATCCGGTTTGACACAAGTCATCGCTTACCCGGCGGGGGACTTCCACGCAGGGGTCGAGGCCGACCTTGTAGATCATTTGCGAAAATTTGGGCATGCAGTAAGTATATTCCCAATGCTCAAGACTTAAAGCCCCTGATAAGTGGTAAACTGACCCATTATGAACAGATGGATATTTGTATTAATACTGACGTTGTTGCTCGCCGGCGTTCAGGGTTGCGCCGGGGTCGGCGACGGCGTCGTGGTGGGTTCCGGCGATGTCGGTTCAGAGACTCGCTCCGTGAAGGACTTTAGCAGAATTAATTTTTCGGCGCCCGGGACACTGGTGGTCAAGAACGGCAAAAAAGAGGGCTTGAAGATCGAGGCCGAGAAGAATCTTCTGCCACTGCTGGAGACCGAGCTTGTCGGAGAGACGCTCAATATTCTAGTCCAAGACGACCAGGAACTGCGACCGAATAAGCCGATCAAATTCACCCTGACCGTCAATAGACTGACTACTGTTGAGGTGTCCGGTAGCGGCGACGCTACCTTGCCGGATATGTCCGGGGAACACATTACTTTGGTGGTGACCGGGTCCGGCGACCTTGAAGCCGGCGACCTGAAGGCCGATCTGGTGACTATTGAGATAGATGGGGCAGGAAAGATCACGACGGGCAAGATTGATTCGGACTGGACCAAGCTTTTTTCACGCGGATCCGGGCGGATGAAGGTCGAGCGGGTTGAGGGACGTATTGTCGAAACAGTCAGTTCTGGTTCCGGAGATGTGAATATTGTTGGTGGCGAGGTGTTGGGCCAAGGCGTGAATACTTCCGGGTCGGGTGAATACTTGGCGGCGACTTTGAGCTCGAGCGACGTGGAAGCAGAGCTTAGCGGTGACGGCAGCGCGAAAGTTAGGGTAAAAAATACTCTGAAGGTCACTCTTTCCGGCAGCGGGAACCTGCTTTATTTCGGTGAGCCGACGGTGGACAAGCGGACGGTGGGTTCCGGTAGAGTCATAGCACAAGACTCAATATGACCGACCAAGAGCTCAAGCGGCGGCTTGGGCCGCTCTCGTACAAAGTTACCCAGGAAGACGGCACGGAGCCCCCTTTTGATAATGAATTCTGGGACAACCAGCGCGAGGGGATCTACGTGGACGTGGTCTCTGGTGAACCGCTGTTTAGTTCGAGCGATAAGTACGATTCCGGGACTGGATGGCCCAGCTTTACCAAGCCTATCCACCGTGATCACCTAGTTTCTAAAGTGGAGCGTGGTTCGCTAGCACGCACCGAGGTGCGCAGCACCCGCGCCGATTCGCATCTGGGCCACGTCTTTCCCGATGGGCCCCAGCCGACTGGTGAAAGATACTGCATTAATTCAGCCGCGCTGCGGTTTGTCCCCAAGGAAGACCTGAAAAAAGAAGGTTACCCTGAAGAGTTTTGAGCTGCTGGAGAGACTTTATGCGCCGGCTAGTATCCAGCGCTGGAACGACCATGTTCGTTCGGTAGAACTGACCGAACTCGACAAACAAGCCCATAAGATGATCATCGCCTATGTGGTGGCCCGGTTTGAGGAGGACGACGGCGGCCGGATAGACTGGTCGCTACTCGTTGAGGGTTCTATCTTTGAGTTGTTACAGCGGGCAGTGATGACAGATATCAAACCGGCTGTTTTTCGGGAGATGGTGGCCGACAAGCGTGACGAACTCAACCGCTGGACGGTTGAGCAGTTGCAGCCTGATCTAGCGGGAGCGCCTCCAGGGTTTGCCGAGCGCTTCGAGACTTATCTCTTCGATGATGACTACGCCAGAGCAGAGAAGGCAGTCTTGCGGGCGGCCCACTATCTCTCCACCAACTGGGAGTTTCGTATTATTTATAGTGCGAACCCATTTATGTATGGTATTGAGAAAACCAAGGCCGGGATAGATAATCAGATGGAGGACCATTACGACCTGATCGGAGCCCGCAAGATACTGCTGGGCAAGAAGTCTTTTGGTTTTATCGATCTCTGCGGCCAACTGCGCTTCCAGCAGCGCTGGGCACATACGCCGCGGATACCGAAGACGACGGTACTGGGGCATATGGGAGTGGTAGCGACTATGGCCTATTTGGCCTCGCTCACGCTGGAGGCGGTTCCTGAGCGGGCCGTCAATAACTTCTACGCCGGCCTTTTCCATGATCTGCCGGAGGTCCTCACCCGCGATATCATCTCCCCGATCAAACGGTCGGTCAGCGGCTTAGAGGAAGTCATCAAGGAATATGAGAACCGGCAGCTAAAGGAGCGGATATTGCCGCTTTTGCCGACGTCCTGGCATGCTGACATGCGGTATTTTGTCGAGAGTGAATTTGAGAATCGGGTCCGTATCCCGGGAGAAACAGATATCAAGTATGGCCTCTTGGATGAAGAGATGAGCGCAAAATATAATGCGGCTCAGTTTGATCCGATCGATGGAGGGGTCATCGGATTATGCGATAAGTTGGCCGCGTTCCTTGAGGCTTACTTGTCGTGCCGGCACGGGATACGTTCAAAAGATTTAGAAGAGGCCTTGGCCAGCAGCTATAAACAGTATGGAGCGGCCCGCGTTGGTCCAATAGATTTTGGGGCGGCTTTCAGTCACTTTTATCAGCGGCTCTCCTAGACTCTAGGAATTCTATTAGAGCGGCACGCTCTTCATCGGTTAGCTTCGGCTTCGGCATTTTGGGGTTTTCCCTGACGCTCTTAGGGTCGAGCAAGAGCTTTTCAAAGTATTCAACATCAAGAGTGGAGTCTATCGTGGACAGATCTTTCCCCTTTTTGCCGCCGATACCGTCGAGTTTGTGGCAGCGCCGGCACTTGCTCCAAAAGAGCCGTTGGCCGGCTGAGGGCTCACTGGAAGCTAAATCGCTTTCTGCTTGGGCGCCGCAGCCAGAGATAAATAGCGCAATAAGGGCGCACAAAAATATGTTTCGGAAGGGACGAAAACGCACTATTTTCGAGTCTCTAAGTACTCAATTACGTCGGAGCGCTGTTCCTCAGTGAGCTCGGGGTTGGGCATCTTGGCTTTTTCTTTAACGCTCTTGGGGTCAGTCAGCCACTTGTCGAAGAATTCGGCGTCGTACTTGGCGCCGATCTTAGAGAGGTTCGGTCCTTTGTTGCCGCCGACTCCGTCAATTTTATGGCAACGGCTACATTTGAGCTTGAAGACTTGCTCGCCGACCGATAGCTCCACCGGGGTCTCTTCGACCGGGTCGCTGGTCTCTGTCTGAGCGCCACATCCGGCCAGGGCCAGCGCAAACATCAATATTAGCACGGTGCTTATTAGTGGTCTCAGCTTCATCGTTAGGTATTATATGACTAGCGAGCTGGTTGGGGCAAGCTCTGTTTTCGCAGTCCCAGCGGTTTGCTTGGTCTCCCGGCCCTTGGTAAAATGTGAAGCCACCGGCCTGAAAAAGGAGTACAAATGTTCAGCGATAAACTACTCGAAACCCTTAACGACCAGATGACCTTTGAGATCTACTCAGCCTATATTTACAAAGCGATGGCTGCCTACTTTCGGCCTCAAGATCTGAATGGCTTTGCTAATTGGCTGGAGAAACAAGCCTTAGAGGAGCTGACTCACGGTGAGCGCTTCTATCTATACATCAACGATGCCGGCGGTCGCGCGCATTTCGGGGCTATCAATGAACCAAAAGCAGACTATTCTTCAGCTCTGGAAGTTTTTGAGACAGCCTTGGGGCACGAGCGTCTGGTGACTACCAGGATCAATAAGTTGGCGGACCAGGCTTTGGCGGAGAGCGATCACGCCACCAGAATTATTCTCGATTGGTTCGTGACCGAGCAGATCGAAGAAGAAGCTAACGTGGGCGGCATTGTCGCTAAGCTTAAACTGATCGGCGACGACCGGTCGGCACTGTTGCTGCTCGACCAGGAACTTGCGGGGCGGGCCTTTGTGCCGCCGGCTCCAGGCACGCTTAGCGTCACCGGCTAGAGCATGCCCAAGATACTCCTGGCTGACGACCATAAGTTTGTCCGTGATGGTCTGGTGCGAATATTGAGGAGTGCCGGGTTTTCCGATGTCGTGACCGCGGCCAATGGTCGATTGGCGGTTGATCTGCACCAGGCGGAGGCCCCGGATGTCGTCTTTTTAGACATCCAAATGCCGGAGATGGATGGGCTGGCAGCTTGTCGCGAGATCCGCAACGCCGATCCCGATGTCCGGATAGTCATCATGACCATGCACGAGGCGGACGATATCCGCCAGACGGCGCTGGCGGCCGGCGCCACTGACTATCTCCTAAAGAGTGACGCCCCAAAAAAGATCAAGGATTTACTCGCTAAATAGGCTTTGGCTGATAAATCAGGCGGGCCACTCCTGTTTCAAAAAGCACCGTGCTTTTTAGGTCAAAGCTGATATCTTGACCGTGACCGGAGAAGAGCCGGACGCCGCTACCGAGGATGACCGGCATGACATACAACTGGAGCTCATTGAGGAGCCCATGGGCCAGAAAGTCGTAGGCCAGGAGCCCACCACCGACCAGCCAGATATCTCCCGGCGAATCGCGCCTAATGTTTTCGATCAGCTCAACCGCTGATCCGCTGTGGAAAGCAACTTGGGCCCCGGGTGCCGCCGGTAGATCCCGTTTAGTCATGACATAGGTGGACTTATCGTCATAGGGCCAGTGGCCAAAAGCTAGTATCTGTTCGTAAGTATGGGACCCCATGACCAGGGTGTCGACCGAGGCCAGGAATTCATGGTAGCCATAGTCTTCATTGTCGCCGGCGAAGTCGTCGAGCCAGGAGAGGTCGCCGTTTGGGCCGGTGATCAGACCGTCAAGTGAGGCGGCGACATAGTAAGTGATCTTGCCCATTGACTCTGCCTAGAGGGACTGGAGGTAGAGCCACATGGCGGTGATCTCAGCGTCGGTCAGCCCGGCGGTATATTTCCAAGGCATGACTGATTCCAGGTTGCCGCCGTCAGGCTCTTTTCCCTTGCGCAAGGCGTTGAAGAAATCTTCGATCTCCCAGTAGTCCAGATCGCCGCCCGGACTGAGGTTGGCGCTTAGAACCGTGCCTGCCGGCTCAAAGGGGATCGGCCCTCCGCGGAGATTATGGCCGTGACATTTGCGACAACCGCCCACGTTTATCAAGTATTCGCCGTACTCTTTATTGATGCCGACCTCGGGAGATTCCGGGCGTGGTGGAGAGTGGTTGATCACCTTGGCGGGGATGAGGACTAGGTCACCAAAGAGAAACTGCCAGCGCGAAGTAAGGCCGGCCCATGTTCGCGGCATCTGGCGGTCAACCGGCGGCAAGCTCTTCAGGTAGGCGATGAGGGCGCTGAGGTCGTTGTCGCTTAGGGAGTAGAATTCATGGGCCGGCATGAAGAGCAGCGGGGTTCCATTCTGCCGGACACCGTGCCGGATGGCGCGGACCCAGTCGGTTTCGTTGTAGTCCGAGCCGATCCCGCCGGTTCCCTTAGTAAGGTTGGCGGTGGCTAGGCGACCGAGACCGGAGCCTTCACTATAGATCTTGCCGCCCAGGTCTTCGTCATGACAATCGACGCATTTGCTGATAGCCCAGGCGACGTGGCGCCCGTGTTCGATGGCGGCTTTGCCGGTGGGGATGTCGAGTCGCGCCGCGGTGACATCGTAGCGGACCATCATCTGCAGGCCCGTCACTATATACACGAGCACGATGGCGGCCAGAGCCAGACCGACGAGCCCGCCGATTACCAGTAAGGGGGTTGGGTAGCGTTGCTTCATAGGCGACCTAATACTATCATGCTGACTCTCATTGGCGTCGCAGCCACAGTAGCCCGGCAACAACGGAGACCATAAAGGTCGCGCCGACCACACTGACGGCGCCAAGCAGGGTGACGACTGGGGAGAAGAGTCCAACCACAGTGGCGAGCAGGCTTGATACTAGCAAGACAGTCAGGGTTTGTCGGACCGCCTGTACGGCTATCTTTTCGCTCTTGGGGCCGACAGGTTCATTCTTGAGCGCGGCGGCGAGCTCACTGGCTTCGCAGTCCCAAAACTCCCGCTCAACTGCAGTGACTACTTGGCCGGAGGTTTCAATATTGAAAGTACAGTCAGCTATTGTCGTTGTTTCTTCATCGACCTTGATGGTGACCATGGCCCGCCAGCTTTTGGGGCTGATCGCCGTTAAGCTGCCGGTCTTGCTGCCTCGTTTGAATCCAGGCGGGGAGGTCGTTGCCGAGTAGGTGTACCCGCGGCTCGTCATGAACCTAAAGGCGCGGTCTAACGCTTCCGATCTGCCCGGAGGTAAGTTTACGGCTTGGGAGATCGTCAGCACTGAGAATCTCGCAATTCCCGGTTGAGCCAGTCAAGATAGGTCTGATCGCCGTCTGCTATCGGGATGGCTAATATTTCCGGGACATCGTAGGGGTGTAGGGCTGTTACTGCTGCTTGTAAATCGCCAAATAGGGCTCGGCTGCTCTTCAAGACGACCAGCCATTCTTGGTTCTCCTGGATTTCCCCTTTCCACCAGTAGACACTGGTGATCGGACCGATCAGCTGGGCGCAAGCCGCCAGGCGCTTTTCGACGACGGCCCCGGCCAGCTGCTTAGCGGCCTCTTCGGTGTCTGTGGTGGTTACAACTTGAATAAAATCAGTCATCGCCTCTAAGAGTAATAATTGTTAGAGTAAAGAGCAATGGCACTACTTGAATCGACACGTATACCGCTGGGCACGAAGATGCCCTC
>CAXMSJ010000098.1:0-8464 GCA_964196305.1 uncultured Acidimicrobiia bacterium | reverse complement strand
GGCTATCAGTCCGGTCAATCCGCCCAGCTTGCTAAGCTCGCCTGCTCTTACTAAGGGGGCCCCGCCAACAGCCAGTACGAACAACAATAAGGCCGTCGTAAAAATATATAGTGCTCGCATGTCTTTATCGATACGGTACTCTTTCATGTCTGCCATTATATCCGCCGTCGCCCGATCTTCCATCGTCCAATCGGACATTGTACCAACGGACATCGAACTCGGCACTATTGGACGATGTGGCCTGCCCTGTGCCACGGGTACGCTCTGGTCGTAGGTTGGCAATCAATAAAGGAGCGATCATGAACGCACTGGCACAAGCACGGAGGGAGACTATCCCTCAACCACAAGGCGCTGAAACGATCATCAGCACCGAAGAACTGACCAAGACCTATCACACCGGTGAGGTCGAGGTGCACGCCTTGCGCGGAGTCGACCTCCAGGTCGCCAGAGGAGAGATGGTCGCCATCATGGGCCCGAGCGGTTGCGGGAAATCGACGCTCCTCAACTGCCTCTCGGGAATCGACAGGCCGACGGCCGGAAACGTTATCGTAGAGGGCCAAGACATCTACAAGCTGAGGGACGGGGTGCGGACCGATTTTCGGGCCAAACGGATGGGTTTCATCTTCCAGTTCTTCAATCTGCTCCCGGTCCTGAGCGCAGTGGAAAATGTCGAGATGCCGCTTCTCATCGCCGGAGTAGCGTCGGGTAAAGCCCGGAAGCGCGCCTTGGCCGAGCTGGAAATGTTGGGTCTGGCGAGCCAGGCCCGCAAACACCCTCTGGAAATGTCCGGCGGGCAACAGCAGCGGATAGCTATCGCCCGCTCTCTCGTCAACGATCCGGCCATCGTCTGGTGTGACGAGCCGACCGGCAACCTCGATTCAGAGACGGCCGAGGAGATCTTGAACATTCTCTGCCGTCTCCAACGCGAGAAAGACCAGACCTTCATCATTGTCACCCACGGCGCCGAAATCGGCGAGCGCGCCGATAGAATAGTCCAGATGCGCGACGGCTTGATCCAATCCGAGGCGAGGCGCGATATCAATGGATAAGTTATTCGGCTTACCGATAGAATCTGTTTTTAGCGTCATTATCTTCTTGCTGGCGGGCGGCCTAACACTGACCGGGATAATGGCGCTGCGCAACCGCGTACTCTTTAAGATAGGGGTACGGAACATCGCCCGGCGCCCAGCCCAAACGGTCCTCATCATCCTCGGTCTAATGCTAGCAACCTTACTGGTCTCGGCGACGCTTGTCACCGGCGACACTATTAAGTACTCGATTCAGAAAACCGCCCTCGAAGGTCTGGGCGAAGTAGATGTCATCATCAAAGCGGAAAACGGTCGAAGTAACGATACCGCTGGTGTCGGCGCCATCTTGGGAACGACAGCGCCACGCTTGAATCCAGACGATTTGCTGCGAGTCGAGAGCGCCCTAAAGGACAGGCCTGTCGACGGGACGACGATCATCGTCAGAGAGAATATTCCCGCCACAAGTCCCAAGAGCCGCCGAAACCTACCTGGTCTGGAGTTTCTAGGAGTCAGGGCCGACTACACGGCGACGTTGGGTGATCTCAAGACAGCCTCCGGCAATAGTCTGCCCGTTGGTGCACTGGCGCTGGACCAAGCTTACTTGAGCGCTGAAGCAGCCAAAAAACTGGATGTCGGCACGGACGATGTAATCACACTGTTCGCCCAAAACGTGCCTGTCGAGACGAAAATCGCCGGTATCTTCGCCAAGGGCGGCAAGCCTTCAACCGGCCCGACCATCATCGTGCCGCTGGCCCGAGCGCAAGAAATGTTCTCCTTGGGCGACGAGTTCAGCGCCATTCTGATCTCCGGAAAAGGGGACGGCATCGAAGGGGCGTCGAAAACGAAGGTCGTTATGTCGGCACTGAGACCTCTTTTTAAGGATACTCCGTTCGTCGTCGATGCCGTCAAGAACAAAGCACTCGACAACGCCGAGGAGCAGGCCTCGATGATCAGCAGCCTCTTCCTCGTCTTCGGCCAGTTCTCGATGGCCGCCGGCATCATGCTCATCTCTCTGATATTCGTCATGCTGGCCGCGGAAAGAAAGGTCGAACTGGGCGTCCTGCGAGCTATTGGGGCCAAGAAGGGCGCACTCGTCAAGATATTCCTCTTCGAGGGGGCGATCTACGCGACGCTCTCGGCGGCTGTCGGGGTCGTCCTCGGGGTCGCCGTTGGTTGGGGGATGGTCCAAGTCATAGGCGCAATCTTCGGCCAAGCAGACTTCTCCCCGACCTTCTCGTTTCAACCGCGAAGCATCCTCTTAGCCTACGGCATCGGCCTAATAGCCACTTTCGCCGTCGTCATCTTCGCCGCGCGCCGCGCCGGTCGCGTCAATATCGTCCGGGCCATCCGGGACCTGCCCGAGCCAGTCAAAACCAGTCGGGGCTACAAATCGCTGATATTCCTAGGCCTGACGCTGGCCGCCGGTGTCTTTTCTGCGATGGGTGGCGTGAGCGAGCAGCAGCAAGGATCTTTCTTGCTCGGACTCTCCTTGATCGTCATTGCCATTCCGCTACTGTCCCGCTGGGTCCGCCTGCCCGACCGCATCGCTTTTACTGCCGCCGGTCTCGGTCTCCTGGCCTTGTGGCTCTTGCCTGACGGCACACTCTCTTCCGTCATTCCCGACTACGACCAATACAGCGCCGGCATGGAGCTCTTCTTCCTCTCTGGTATGGCCATCGTCACCGGGGCCGTCTGGACCGTCATGTACAATTCCGACTTGCTTCTAAAGCTGGTCACGACAGTCTTCGGTCGCCTCAAGGGATTTCCGCCAATGCTGCGCATAGCGGTCAACTATCCGCTCAAAGCCCGGGTGCCGACCGGCCTGACGTTGGCCATGCTCTCTCTGGTCGTCTTCACCATCGTTTTCATGAGTATCTTGCTCAATTCGATGGGCGCCGTCTTCAGCGACACAGCTAAACTGTCCGGGGGATACGACATTCAAGGCATCGTCAGTCCAGCCAACCCGGTCGGCTCCGTCAAGCAGGTCCTTGAGGAAGGCAGTACGGACTTACGCTACGAAGACTTTGCGGCCGTCGGCAGCCTCTCCATCACGCCGATAGTCACTAGGCAGCACGAAGCAAAAAAGAGCTCCTGGACCAACTATGCGGTCGTCGGCGTCGACGCCGGGTACGCTAAGAACGTTGAGTACGATTTCCTACTGAGGTCCCCCGAGTACGCTACCGACCGGGAGGTCTGGAAGGCGTTAATCGAAGAGGATAATGTCGCTATCGTCCACCCTTCGCTGGTGCCGGCCAAGGTCTCCTTCACCGCCGGTCAGCCTACGCCCCCGTTTCAGATGAGCGGATTCTATCGGGATGGCGGAGAACTTCCTCGGACCTATATCGAGGCGAAGGATCCGGTCACCGGAGAGATAGGCAAGCTTAGAATCATCGGGGTCTTGGACGACAGCGCCTATACGCTCTTCGGAAGCATAATCACTTCCCATGAGAAGGTCGGCGAGATAGTGGGCGCGCCGGTTGCTCCGTCACAGTACTGGTTCAAGACAGCCCCCGGCCAAAGCGCCGCGGACGCCGCCGAAGATCTCAGCGAGACCTTCTACAAGAACGGCCTGGAGACTGTTCTTGTACAAGAAGACATCGCTAAGGACATGAGTTCCAGCCTGATGTTCAACCGCCTTCTCGAAGGCTTCATGGGGCTCGGTCTCCTGGTAGGCATAGCAGCCATGGGTGTCATCGCCGCCCGCTCCATCGTCGAAAGGCGTCGGGTCATCGGGATGCTTAGGGCGATCGGCTTTAAGAGCGGTCTGGTCCAGCGGACTTTCTTTCTCGAATCGAGCTTCATCGCTTCGCTCGGGATCACTCTCGGCTCTGTGTTGGCCCTAGTGCTTTGCCGCAACGTCATCGCCACGATGGCCAACGACATGCCCGGGTTGACCTACCAGGTCCCATGGGTCGAAGTCGCGCTCATCGCCGGCATCGCCTACATGGCTTCCCTGGCTGCCACGTACTTACCAGCCCGCCAAGCTTCGAAAATTATGCCGGCCGAAGCGCTTCGGTACGAGTAAAGATCTGACGAAGAATTGAAGATAGCAGGCCGCGGACCTCAAAGCCGGATTGTCGGCTGGGGTTCGCGGCCTCTTCTGTGCATCAAAAGTGACTGGCTAAATAAGCGACCTAGTCCTGGTTGTCGGCCCGCGCGCGCCAGTGGAAAGCTGATATCGCTCAATTATTCTCGGCGGAGAATATCCTCAAATCCTTCCGCCTCTTTCTTTCCGCCTGTCTCCAAGATCAAGGTCGTTCCTTCCGCACCGGTAGACAGCAGAACACGATCGCATATGCCGAGTATCAGCGTGAATCCGACGCCTAAAGATTTCTTCGAGGAGAATCCTGCCATCAAAGCGGCCTTCGGCAGGTCGCTAAAGTCTATACCGGGCCCATGGTCAGAAACTTTTACCTGAACCATCCCAGCAAGTGAAAAAACCTGGAGCTCACATTCGCCGGCATGCTTGACGCCGTTCGCCATAGCTTCATCAGCAGCTAAAACCATACCCTCGATGAGATCTTTTTCGAGCCCACACCCTCTCATTATTGACCCCAGCGACTCTCTAATAATAGCTAACGTCGCATATGAAGATATGCGATGTATCTCTCCACATTCTTTTCCAAGTGCGCCCTGCATCTCCTCTGGGCTGAGAATAATCAGTTTTCCAGCAGTAACCGCCTCAAGAACTTCTGAATATGCTTTTCTAATATCGCGATCTTTTTGGCGAAGTGCCGTCTCTGACCTTTCTTGTTCATTCAAGCGCTGATCTTTTCTAGCTAGAATAACGGCGCCTATCTGTCCGGTTACGGCCACCACGATGAAAAGGATAGCGAATAGACCTGTAATAAGTTCACGAGCTCTCGCGATCAATACGTTGATTGGATCAAGAGGTGCATATATTTCAAAAATATTAACGATTTCTGCCTGGTGATGAATGGGAAAATATACTTCTAAAACGTCTACTCTTACTCCGCCGCCTTTCACCTCCGGATCACCTCTACGCTCAACCCCTGAAACTGTTTTGTCTCTGAGGGACTCCGCAAAATCCCCTGCTAGCTCTGTCTTCTCGCCAATAGGTTCGCTGGGGATCGAAGAATATACCAGCGTTCCATCTAGGGCCCAGATATTGACTTCTTGAAGTTTGACCTTCAGTCGTAGCTCGTCTACGAAAGAGTCTATCTTTTCTCGTTCCTGGCCAGAAACTGGTTCGGTTATTGGCACGGTGCTGATAGTTTTTTTATATTCGGTTTCTACCAGAGCCACTGTCGAGTTCTCGTAGCCTTCAATAAGCAGGCCAGAAACCAAGTTAGTGAAAAAGAAGGTCGCGGGGATTCCTATCGCCAGAAATATTGATAAAATTAGTAGAACATACCTATTGAAAACATATTTCAAACTTGTACATCCAGGCCGCAGGGGGACAGTCCTAGTAGATTATATCCCCATCGCCTTCACATCCCAAGCGTTCGGTGTCTTGCAAGGTACTCAAATCAGGACTTGGAGTCTGATTAACCTCTTAATATCAATGTCCAGTGCTAATTGAGCGCTGTGAAAATACTATTTCGTGAATTTGACGATTCCAGAGAAATATCCTACAATTCCAACATTTACAACTTATAGGAGGTTTCAATGGATAGTGAACATGGAAAGGGTTGCGGTTGTGAAGGCTCCCACGGTCACGGGCATGGCCACGGAGGAAAGCACAAGAAACCGCATTTTTACGGGACGGCGACTGTCAGCGAAAAAGGGCAGATAGTCATTCCTTCCGAGGCAAGAAAGGCTAATGACATCAAGGCAGGCGACAAATTGATTGTTGCAGGCGGTGATGATCAGCACCCCCTTTTACTGCTAAAAGCGGAAATAATGACGGAAAAGATCGAGCACTTAACCAAGAAGGTCGAATTTTTGAAATCCATTCAGAACCAAGAGGAAGAATAGGGAGCCGATATCTAATCCTGGTGTTGTTGGGACTTGTGGCGATCTCACTCGGGCCTTAGCTAGCTTGGATGGATCATTGAAAAGAACTCACGGTATGTGGAGCCCAACGGTACAAGGCCGCGCTCACAAACATCCGCGGGTATCACGTTGTCACTGGTCGCAACTGCACGGTCAAAATACTTCTCGTAGCTGACCATTGCAGAACCAGCGACAATTAGTGCGTCGATCTCCTGCTCGTCACTTTTTGCTTCATCCATGCTTCACCAGCTAAAAGCGGAAAGTCCCTACCTTATCTACCGATTAATTAACTCGACGATCCGATCCATTTCGACGGTCTTGCTCAGATCGACGATTCCAAGAATTCTTGGTAAATATGATGCCCTCTAATACTCGACGGTCTTCTAACTGCCGACGCTCTCCCGAAACTCGGTGCTCTTGGTTGTCCAGCTCAGTCTTCAGCTCTGCCGCCCTCCTGATGCAGGGTTTCCTTATAGTGAAAATATACCCTCTGCTTATTAAGTCCGCAATGGTATCGCGTTCGGGGTGGCTCTTTTTACTTTGACCAATAGGTCACTAGGCCCATCATAAATAGGGAATATTCTCCATATATCGTTAACCGATAGTTCTACGCTAGAGCTGGTACAGATGGGCTAATAAAGAGAGACGGGATTATCATGATTTTGATCTTGACGAAGACCTGTATGGCGAGCCAGAACGAGAGGGAGCCTTGTTTGATATTTACACACTGGTAGCTGTGGCGCCGTGGTTCTGGGTGGCTAGCGTAGTAACTAGCGTGTAACTACGGTCGTGATGCTCACTAGGCGCAGACGAAGAGGTGGTGGCTATTTCAGTGGCTCATTAATAACGATGACTTCTGGTGCGTCAAGAGGGGCTCTAGGGGGCTCGTTGTCTGGGCCACCTGCCGATAGATATCGTCCAGCCGTCCTTGTCCCATACGCTAGCGCCACCAAAAAGATGATTTGCCCGGCAAGACCCCAAGCACTATTTACGCTTGTGGCAATGATGGCAAGAGGAATAACCCCAATGCCTGCAAAAAGCACTCCAACGATAACCATGCCAATGCCCCAAATCGCATCCACAAGCACAAGAGACCAGAGCCATGCTGTTGCGCCATACACGTATGAGGAAAGGAATAGCCCAGCGCCTGAGGCGCTTCGCGACCGTTTGGACATGGAGAGCGGGAATAAAACGAAGATATCGAGTGCGAGAACTAGCAGAGCAATAAACGCTAGCAAGGGGAGTATTGTTTTGCCCAACCAAACTCCGCCCGCGAAAATAAATGCTATCAAGGCAAATATGCCGACAATCACTAGCAGGCAGCCCGCTGTCACACCTATCGAATTGAGTGTTGTTCGCATCCCGGCCCCAGGCTCTTCGACGACACCTCTAGCTACAGTAGCCACAGTAACTGCATTCTAGCTGGTGAACCAGTTGAGAACAACTTCCGCTAAGCGGAGCCTATCAAACCAACCTTCTTGGAGACTCAGTCCTTGATATCAATCATGTGCAGAACCAGCCCTTGGCCACTGTCCTCCCCTCCAAGAGGCTTGAAGGTTGCTACCATTTCGCTGCCATCAGAAAAGGTCCACGAAAAAGTCCGATTCGCCCCGTCGCTGCTCATTTCGGGTTGTATGTCGTTCGGCATCTGGACAAACAGAGCTTCAGAGGTCGTATAGTCAAGGACGGTATCGACGTTCTTGGCATAGTCTCGGGCTTCACTAGGCTCTTCCAGCGGCCGGGGGATTTCTTTCTCGTCTGAGGCAGTAGCAACTGGCTGTTCCTTGATTACTGGCACTTCATAGGGTCCATCATGTACAGCATCTTGGGATACATCCGTGCTGTCGCCGCATCCCGTAAGGATAACTGTGAGCAACGTGACCAGTACGGCCAGATAGATTCGTTTTTGCACTAGCACCCCCTGAGCTTACCAACGCCATAGAAATATGCAATCTAGCACTTTGTTGTTATAGAATGTGTTCGGTGGTTAGCCACTAGCATGTTCAAAAGGTAATTGCGAAGGAGCTCAGATGATAAGCACGCAAGCAGACCTCAAAGCACTCCTTGGAAGGCTGCGGAGCCAATCCGAGATTGCCATCGACTGTGAGTTCCATGGGGAAGGTCGGTACCATCCCCAATTGTGCTTAGTTCAACTCTTGGCAGGTGGAGAACTGCACGCTATCGATCCATTCGAGGTCGATTTGAGCCCGCTTGGGGAAGTTCTCGCTGACGCTTCTATCCTGAAGGTATTTCACGCCGCAGAGAACGACATTCCGTTGCTTACGAAGGCAACCAGGCAACCGGTTCAGAACGTGTTCGATACTCAGATCGCGGCGGCTTTTGTAGGTCATGGTGCAACGCCGGCATTTACTCGGCTGGCTGAGAGACTCTGTGGGGTCACACTATCAAAAAAATCACGTTTTACAGATTGGGTTGCCCGCCCACTCGCCCAAGAGCAAGTCTCCTACGCCTTGGATGAT
>CAXMSJ010000097.1:0-12140 GCA_964196305.1 uncultured Acidimicrobiia bacterium | reverse complement strand
GACCGAGCTGAGCCGCACCAAACCGGCGGTCGGCATCGTTTTTCTGCTGCTGGTCACCACTTTGGCCGTCACCAGCATGGGTCTAGATATTGGGATTCAGGGCTGGTGGAAATGGTCTATGGCCTCGCTAGTGGCTTCAGTCGGAATAGTCTGGGTGGTAGCCGCCATGAGGCGAGATGTCGAGACCAGGCGATCATTTTTTTGGCCGTTGACGATCTGCCTGCTCGCCGGCACGGGGGCTTTCGCTCTCAAGCAGCTTCTCCTCGACATCGGTCGCCTTAAACAGATGATGAACCCCGAAGTCGGGCCGTTACAAATTGAAGCCCTGAACGACCTGCCCCTGCTGCTCTGGTCACTGGCGATCGGTGTCCTTTGGGCCTGGAGCCTCTCAGTCAGAGCCTCTTCAGAGGATGCCGAAAAACCCTGGTTTGTATTTTGGGAGGCGCCTTTGTCCCGGACATGGGGTCTGCTGGTGGCCATGACCCTGACGGCAGCAATCATCCGGCTCTGGAAAGTCGGACACCTTGGTCTCTGGTCGGACGAGGGCACCGTCTTTATCGCCGCCGACAGCATATTAAGAACCGGCCTGCCGTACCTTGAGACCGGCCTCCTCTACCTTCGAGACCTGCCGCACCTCTATGCGGGCGCGGCCATTATGTACCTTTTCGACGATGTCGAGTTGGCCATACGTCTCCCCAGTGTTCTCGCTGGAATCGCCTTGGTGCCAGTGACCTATCTGTTGTCCCAGCGCCTCTTCAGCCAGAAAAGTGTCTCGCTATTAGCTGCCGGTCTAGTCGCTTTCCACCCCTGGATGTTCGAATATTCAAGATTCGGTCGCTCCTTCATGATGATGCTGCTCTGGCTTTACCTGACGGCGCTCTTCTTTCAGACCGGCTTAACGTCGCGTTGGTCGAGAATCGGTCTGGCGGTAGCCGGATTCCTAGCTGCCACTACACACCAAGTCGGACAGATCGCCCTGGTATTTGCGATCGTCGCCTTGTTTGACAAAGAGTGGCGAGCCGAACCGCGAAAATTCTGGCCCTTCCTTGGCGTGATAGCCGGCATCGCCACTTTCAAGATCGTCTTTGGTTATGGCTACTATTTCTACCAGGACGCTGCTCGCGATCTCTCCATTGGCGAGGCCGTTGCCCAGCGTATTCCTTTCGGGCTTCCCCGCTTCGACAACACCTTGGTTTTTATGCGCGTGGCCCCATTTTTCTTGCTTATCAGCGGAATAGTAGCCCTCGTCAAAAGTCGGTGGCTGGGACTTAAGAGTGGTCGCTATCTGCATTACAGCGCGTGGTTCTTGATCGTCTTTGCCTCATTCATCCTAAGTAAGAAATACGTCTCACTCAACCGGGGCATTCTCTTTTTCTTCCCGCTGCTCGCGCTGGGTACTTCTGTCGGCCTGTTGTCAGCCGCCCGGTTGATCAGGATCCGCTGGGCCAGAATTGTAATCGGTACGCTCCTGGTGACGCTGCTGTTAGGATACGGGGCCTACGATCTCCGGCAGGCGATCCGTCGCGATTACGGCTCACCGATCAATCCAAACCATGCGCCGTTCGACGGCTACGTTTTTTCTCAAGATAATAAATCGCCGATCGAGTACGTCAACCGCCACTGGCAACAGGGCGATCAGATCATCATGTTCGGAAACGCTAACTTCTGGATGGCCTACAGTGACCTAGAGCCGGATTGGCGTGTCTATTCGGGCAACTCGATCACCTACAACAACCGCAACATATTTTCCAATACCCCGGAAATAGACAATCTGGGCGACTTCGACCGACTACTCCGCGGTCGGCGGACATGGGTAGTCACCTCGTACTCAATTAAGTGGGCCCCGCGTATCTCCCACATCAAACCGGTGATAGCCGAGTATCTTAGAACCTACAGCGGCCAGAAAGTCTATTCGAGCAAAGACCCGACAGCAAAAGTATACTTAATCAATCGCTCAGGCCGTCGCTAGAACTCTGACCAGTGACCAATTTCAATACGTCTGCCAGCTCGCTTCTGGAGACGACCCCTAAAGCAAAGATCAAGCCTAAGTAGACCACCATCCCGGCACCCAGACCGACTAAGAAGTGGTTTCTCAAACTGAGCGCCAAGACCGCGGCGCCGGCAGCCAGCGCCGAAATCGCCACAATGGGCAACAATGAAGCGACCAAGCGGCGGCGTTCCAGCCCGACCTTGTCGGAGAGAAACCTTAGATTATTGAAAACAAATGGCCCATGAGTCAGAACAGTGGCCAGGGCCGCGCCAACAGCACCATAGCGCGGGATGAGCACTAGATTCAGCCCAATATTGGCGGCCACCGACATCATCATCCAGCGAGCACGCCGGGGTGCTTCGCCGAGGAAATCTAGGATCGGCGAGACTACCACTCCGAAACTGATAGAAACAAGAAAAATGGACATCACCCGCAAAGGCAAGACTGCTTCAGAATACCCCGGTCCCAAAACGCCCACTAAAAAGGGGGCCGTCACGGCGACTGCTGCAGCCGCCGGAATAAAAACAGCCCCGACATAGCGAAATAGACGGTCGAGAAAATCCGCCGCCAAGGCGCCATCATCCTTGATCATCCGGACAAAAAGCGGGGCGGCCGCCTGCCCAAACGGCACCGCAAAAAGCGGGGCGGCCCGAGCAATATTCTTGGCTGCCGCATAAATGCCGGTCTCAGTGAACCCCGAGTAATATCCCAGCATCATCGTGTCGAGCTCGGTGTAAACGATAAACCCCGCCGTGGTCACCATCAAGGGCACGTTATATAAATAGAGATCCTTCCAGAGCGCCCAGCGTCTCGGCGCCGACGGCGCCGAGACGCCAACTCGAGACAAAAGAAAGAGGCCGGTGCCTCCAGCCAAGGTGAGCGCGACCGCAAAACCCCCAAACACGGCCACTACCCCATACCCCGACCAGGCTAGTCCGGCTGCCAAAACCAGCTTGCCGATAAACTCAATAATGGTCACTAAGGCCAAATACTGAAAAAGCTGTAGCCCCTGGAAAGCTGCTTTTGAAAACTCAGTCAACGAGAAAAAAACTACAGCTATTCCCACTACCTGGAAAAGAGTGGCTAAAGTGCTATCTGCCCGGTCGGCACCGCCAAAAACCGCGCTAATCGGTCCGGCAACCACCACAAAGAGTAGGCCCAACGAAACAGCCAGAACCAATTGTAACGACAGACCGGCTGCCAGTATGCTACCGGCGCCCTCTCCTTTGCCGGCGCCCTCCGCCAACCGCCGACCGGCAGCATAGCCTAATCCTCCGCCGGACAAGAGTCTGAGCACGACCAGCACAGAGACGGCCAGAGCAAACTGGCCATAACCCTCCGTTCCCAAAAACCGCGGCAAAAGAATAAACAGTGGGATTGAAACTCCAGCCGACACCAGCTTGGCCAGCATAGCCCAGCGCGTATTAGTAGCGAATTGCCTGACCCGCCCGGCGTTAGAAGCGGAAGACATCTTCACGGATCCGACCGTCCATCGAAGCTGAGTCGTCTAGCCCAAAGAGAGCTAAAGCATTGGGAGCGATATCCTCGAGCCTAAGACCCCGATACTGACCGGCGCGAATGCCGGGGCCGAGTCCCAAGAAAACCCCGTCCCGGTGATGGATCCCGCGCGAGCCGCCATCAGTCCAGCTCAGTGGGCCCGCTCCCAGAACTGCGTCTTTCGCCTCTAGGCTCGATGAGGAAAAATCGAGCACGATGTCGGGAATCCCCTCAATATACGGGCCGTCGAAGACATCCTCTCGGCGGCAAGCGACCACCACCAGGTTTTCCTGATCAGGATTAACCTTGGCGATCTCTGTAATTATCCGGTCACACACCGTTTTATAGTCGCCGGTCTCGACAATTCCGTTGGGTTCGCGCCCTTTGAGATTGATATATATCCCCTGTTGAGCCAGAGGAGAAGCGTAGGCTTCGGTCTGACTCCAATCGATCGCTTCTTTTGTCTTGGCGATGGTCTGCCTGATCACCCGGTTCGGAACAAACTTCTTAATACCAGCCAGGTTAAGATGGCGAATCAAGCTGCGCAAGAGACCGGCTGAAGCCCCGCCTCCGCCTTTAAACTTTAATGCCCCGATACCGGCCAAAAAATCATTGGTAAAAAACCCGCCACGCTCGACCGAAAAACCATGGTCGCTCAAGAACAAGATGTCCGTCTCGTCTGAAGCCTCTTGCAGTAGTCGTCCGATAGCACGGTCGAGCCGAGCATATGATTCCCAGATCCGCTCGCGCCAACGAAGGGCGCGAGCGCTCTCATAAGCCGTACTTTTAGGGTGTATGAACTGGGAGAAAGCGTGTTGGATCCTATCAGGCAAGACAAAGACCTTAAATAAGAAGTCAGGATCCTCTTCGGCTAGCAGCTCGAGAGTCAGTCCGACCTGGGACTCCATCGTCGTCTCCAGCTCATCCAGAATCGACAGGTTCCGACTCTTATTGATGCTGGACGTCACATCAAGCCGATAATCTGGTCTGGTCTGGAGGATGCGCTCTTTTAGTTCGGACGGATAAGTAAACTCGCTCTCGATAGACGGGGTCATCATCCCGGTCACCATCGTGCCGCGCAAAGGGTCGGGAGGGTACGTCAAGGGTACGTTGACAACCAAGCTCTTTAATCCCGCTCGACCCAGATGGGTCCAGATCCGGTCGCCTTTGAGCGTCCGTGAGCTGAGAAATTCCGGCTGACGCCCCGGCATCTGGCGGACGAAACCAAAAATCCCATGCTTGCCGGGATTATTCCCGGTGATCACACTCCCCCATGCTTGTGGAGTAAACGGCACGATCGAAGACTCCAGGACACCGGAGGCCCCTTTTTCCATGATTCCCTGCAATACCGGCATCTTTCCGGCGGCAAATATCGGCTCCAAGATATCGAACGAAAGACCGTCAAGGCCGATCAACCAGACTTTTTTCTTCATTTGTTTCCCTGTGCCACCAAGCGGTAGTATATGTTTTCGTATTCGTCGACCGCCGCGGCCCGCGTAAAACCGGCAGCCACCTCCAGGCCTCGTCGACCGAGCTCATCGGCATAGTCTGGTTTAGTCAGACGCTTAAGCGCCGGCACCAACGTCTTTGGTTCATCCGGTCGAATGAAAAGACCGTTACGGTCGCCGATTATATCAGTAAACGGCCGACGATCAGGCGCAATAACAGGCGTACCTAAGGCCATCGCCTCCAGCGCTGACAGACAGAACGCCTCCACGTGCGAGGTGAGCAAAAGCGCTGTCGCCTCCCGGATCAACCCCTCTTTCTCTTCTCCGACAACCGGACCCAACCAATCGACTGAATCTTCGATAGCCAACCGGCCCGCCAGCGCCTGTAACTTGTGGCGCTCACCGCCGTGACCAACAATCTTTAAGCGCATTTGGGGGAAATCGGCCCTAGTCTCCTTGAAGGCCGCCAGAGCCAGATCAACCGCCTTGACCGCATGCAGTCGACCGACCATCAACAAGTATGGTTGGCGTTTGGGGCTAGGTTGGATCGAGACTGACGAGGTCAAGAAGTTCGGAACCACCTTTATTTTGTCCGTCTCTGAACCGGCGGCCTGTGCCGCACCGACCATCGAGTCACTTACCACTGTATGAACTTGTGTCCGGGCCAGCGTCCACCTGATCAACGCGGACACCACCGGATTGAGGCGCGAACCGTACCCAATGCTCCGATCGACGAGAATATCGCGACCGTGCGAGGTAACCAGAGTCGCCGCCCCGACTGCTCTGCCCATCAGACCCAGGGTGCCCCCAGGCCACGCATTATGAGCATGAATAACGTCAAACCGCTCCCGGGCCAAGAGGCGCCGCCACGCCAAAACACCGAAACCAAAGGACGGCACAGTGGAGCCGAAGCAACGCTCAACCTGATACCCCGGTCCCGGCGCCGGTCCTTTAAGGTCGCCATAGTCCGGGCAAGCCACTGTTACCCGGTGCCCGCGTCTCGCCAATTCCTGCGCGAGCTGATCAACAACGATCTGCAAGCCACCCAGCTTGGGCAGGAATGTTTCCGTGACATGACAAATATTTAGGGGCAATCGACCTATTTTAGTTGCCCCGTTTAACGGCCACGCAGATCAGGCTCGGCTGGATAGCACTTGGAAGCCAGCCGATCGGGGCTGCCTTTAGCACCGGTCTGGCCGCTCCGGCCAGGGGGCCCAACTTGCTTAAAGCCTTCTCCACCTGATATCCCGGCAAACGAGCCATCCGGATAAACCTGACGTCGAAGCCCTCGGAGTTCAGCAAGGATCTCAATTCGGCCGCAGACATCACCGAAGGATGCCACCGCGCCACCTCAGGGTTTCTCCGATAATATAAGTCGTGCAAGAGCCGGTTAGGCGTTTTTATAAAATATGTGCCCCGTTCACGTAATACTCGATAGACTTCGCGCACGTGAGCACGCGGATCAGCCAGATGCTCGATCAACTCGACCGCCACCACGCCATCGAACGATCCATCAGCAAAGTGTAGGGCGGTAGCGTCGGCCGCCTGAAAATCAAGGTCAGGATATCTTAATGATGACTGCTCTAAGGCTGTCTCGCTAAAATCCGTGGCGGTCACGACAAATCCGAGCTGGGAAAGCCTCGCGGCAGTATGTCCACCGCCGCACCCCACTTCCAGCACTCGCGCCCCTGGATCGAGCCCGGTCTTGATGGCAAATACTAGTTCCGCCACCAGGCTATGGTCGGAATGTAAATAGGAAGACGCATCTGCGATCTTTTGACCGTGTCCGGCCGCATAGTCCGCGCTCCCAGCTACTGATTTATCTTTAGGCTTATCTTTTGCGTCGTCCATCTTCAATCCCTTTCGTCTTCCCGACCACACGCTCATAGACCTCAAGGTACTGCCGGGCTACTTCCGCCCACGAAAAAGTCTCGGCTGTTTCACGGCTGCGGGCAGCGGACACTAACAGCCCGCGCGAATCCCGCCCCAGCTTGATGATAGCGTCGGCGATGCTCTTTGGTTGGCCGGGGGCCACGATCATTCCGTTCTCGCGAAAAAGCTCCCTGGTGCCACCAGTATCAGTAACGACCACCGCTAAACCGGCAGCCATCGCCTCCAACAAGGAATTAGACATCCCCTCATAATGCGAGGGTAGAACAAAGATATCGGCCTGCTGATAGAGTTCAGGCAGACGATCATGTTCGACAAAGCCAAGCCAATCGATCTCGCCTGCCAAGCCAAGTCGTCCGGCCTGCTCCTTAAGCTCAGCTTCAAGATCTCCCTCGCCAACCACAGTCAACTTGACCCCACCCAAAGCTTCCTTTATTAGCGGCAGGGCCTCGATAAGATCCCCGACCCCTTTTCGCTCGATGAGCCGGCAGACACTTATCAGATGAATCGGCTGCTGCGGTCCCGGACGGACTGCCGGCTGAAACTGCTCGCAATCAACCCCATTATATATAATCTCTATCTCGGCAGAGCGGCTGGTCCGAATGGCCAAATCTCGTAAGCCGCTGCTATTCGCCTGAACCGCGGCGGCATCGCGCAAAACACGCTTGAAAATAGGCTTAAGGACTGGCTCCATGGTGGCCAGACGACGGTTGAAGCCGGGAACATCGGATCCGCGTAGCGAGACGATGTACGGCAATCTTCGACGATACCGTCTGGCGATATATCCACACGGAAGAGCAAAAAAAGCGTGAGTTAAAGAGTATTCCTGCTGGTCGAGCAGCTGCTTAATGTATTTATTCGCCCGGCGGCTGTAGTCGATTATCTCTCTTTGCGTCCAATAGTGTATCTGGTCCTTTTGCACCGGAAGCTTATGGATCGTGACATTGGCTGCCGGCTTCTCCTTGGCCATGATCCCGTCTGCGGCACTGGTAACAACATCGATTTCAGGGAATCCGGACGCGCCAAATTCGCGAACGATATGGAATAGGGCGTTAGCCGCGCCCCCGCCTAGCGGTGGATATTCATAATTAAGGATCAATACGCGCATTAAGGTAAATTATAGGCCAGGAGTGCCGAAGTGTCAGTGTTAATAATCATTCCTAGGTGGGGATGATTATTACTAGTATGATGCAGTTAAAGGAGGTGGCTTATCATGAGTCAAGCATCACCGAAATCTGACGGTCAAACTCAGATCAGAGGGCTCGGTTGCGGTGGTCAGCCAACACCGGTCGGGAAATCTAATAAGATGTGCGTTGATTGTCAGAAGAAATCATTTGTTGAGGCCGAAGTTATTGTCTGCCCGCGTTGCGGCGGACCGCTAGCCAGCTGACACCTAATCCGGGGGTCCTGGTTCGATTACTTCTTTGACAACGTAGATGGGCTTGCCCTGTGTTTCATAGTAAGCCCTGGTCACCAGCTCCCCGACCAAGCCGATAGATATAAGCTGTATGCCGGCCGTGAACAAAAAGAGGCTGAGCGCCAACATCGGGTTGCCGCTGATATCTACCCCTCGATAGATCTTCATTACTATGGTCGACAAGAAGACGAGGCTCCCAGCGGCCAGTCCGAACAAGCCGATCTTACCGAAAAACTGCAAAGGTTTCGTGCGGTATTCCAGCAGGAACTTAACGTTGGCCAAATCAAGCAAAACGCGAGTAGTGCGGGACAAAGTGTACTTAGACTGACCGAAGCGACGGGCTCTGTGGTTAACTTCAACCTCGGTCACTTTTGCTCCCCGCTCATGAGCCAAAGCCGGAATAAAGCGGTGGAGCTCTCCATAGAGCCGCAGATTCTTGACCACTTCGCGGCGGTAAGCCTTGAGCGTACAGCCGTAATCATGTAGGTAGACTCCGGTCATGCGAGATATAAGCCGGTTGGCGATCTTCGACGGCAGCTTGCGGCTGAGCCATTTGTCTTTGCGGGCCCGACGCCACCCGCTGACAATATCGAAGCCTTCGTGGAGTTTCTCCGTAACATGGCCAATATCAGCCGGGTCATTCTGCATGTCGGCATCGATCGTGATGATAATATCGCCCCGCGCGTAATCAAAACCGGCGCTTAACGCCGCCGTCTGACCAAAATTTCGGCGGAAAAAAATTGTCCCGATCCGAGTGTCCTCTGCTTTTAGCTGACGGAGAACATCCTCTGATTCATCAAAACTGCCATCGTCAATAAAGATGACCTCCCAGGTGTAGGACAACTTCTCCAGGCTATCCTTGAGCTCCTCGAAAAGTGGCCGGAGGCTTTCTTCTTCATTAAAAACAGGGATAACGACGGATAGGTCGACTGATGCTGCTTCTTCCTGATCTAACAGTCGCAAATTTGCCTCCGGGAATAACTGCCTATTCCAGCATAGATTAGCTGCCCAACACTGTCAAAAGCACTCAAAGTAGTCTCCCTACAGGGCGTCGATAACCCGGCGAAGCTTCTCCTGAACTTCCAGCGCCACACTCGCCAGCGACTCATTCTCGATCGCCTGCATCGAAGCCATCGGGTCGATAGCTGCCACTTCAACGGCTCCTTTGGAAGATTCCTGAACGAGGACATTGCAAGGCAACATCAACCCTATCCGCTCCTCTTTAGTAAGAGCTTGATAGGCATAGTTTGGATCACAAGCCCCCAGTATCCGATAGGGGCGGAAATCGACGCCTATCTTCTCCTTCAGGGCCTGTGTCACATCGATCTCGGTCATGATTCCAAATCCCTCTTTTTTTAATTCGGCTGTGACATCAATAATCGCTTGCTCAAAAGAGCTCGCCACTGTCTTGCTGAAATAATAGCTCATTTTACCCTCTCATCTAGGCTTTTTCGGCAGCACTTAGTTTCTCATCCTGCTTGGCAGCGAACCACTCAATAACCAACTTTAAGCCAGTAGTGGTATCTGTTTTTGGTTTATATCCCAGCCACTGACGAGCTACTGACAAATCGGGCCGCCGCTGCATTGGGTCATCTGCGGGAAGCGGGTGAAACTTGATTTCCGATTGTGACCGGCACAGCTCCTTGACCATAAGGGCCGTCTCAAGAACCGTCATCTCGCTATCATTGCCGAGGTTCATGACCTTAAAGCCGGTGGGGGCCTTGCCTAGAACCAGCAATAGCGCTTCGACCATGTCATCGACAAAGCAAAAACTCCGCGTCTGGGAGCCGTCGCCAAATACCGTTAGCGGCTCTCCGGCCAGCGCCTGATTGATGAAGTTGGGCACGGCCCGCCCATCATTAACGCGCATCCGCGGGCCGAACGTGTTGAAGAGGCGACCAATAACAAGGTTCAGGTCATACCGGCGCACGTAGGCCGCGGCCAAAGCCTCAGCAAACCGCTTCCCTTCGTCATAACAACTACGTAATCCGATCGGATTGACGTTACCCCAATACGCCTCCGTTTGCGGCGAAACCAGGGGGTCGCCATAGATCTCAGAGGTAGACGCCATAAAAAGACCCGCCTGGGTGTCGACCGCCAGGTCAAGAACATTCTTACAGCCCACAGAGTTTATTAGCAACGTTTCCACCGGCATAGCCGCATAGTCAGCCGGGCTGGCCGGACTGGCCAGGTGAAAAATAAAATCATACTGAGAGCGCGGCAGAGAGTCACGCACGTCACCCTCGATCAGCGCAAAATTGTCCTGACTTTGCAGGTGCGCAATATTCTCGGGAGCGCCGGTCAAGAAGTTGTCCAGGCAAACCACGGCATGTCCGCGCCCGATCAGGGCCTCACAAAGATGCGATCCGATAAAGCCGGCCCCACCGGTCACCAGCACTCTCATGTTTTTCTCTCCCAGTCTGTCATCGACCTACCCCCTGGTATTGAAAGCCCAGCCGCCTCAGGGCCTGCGGGTCCAGACAATTGCGAGTATCGAAGATCACCGGCGTGCGCATAATATCCTTGATGCGCCGCCAATCAAGCCATTTGAATCGATCCCACTCGGTCAACAGTATCAGGAGATCACTGCCATCGGCGGTAGCATATGGATCGTCAACGTACTCCACCCAAGGCAGTAGCTGAGCAGCGTTGGCTGCCGCCACGGGATCATGCGCCACGATCTCCCGGCCCTCGCTACGCAAAGCATTGACCACATCGACCGCCGGCGACTCCCGCATATCATCGGTATTTGGCTTGAACGCTAAGCCGAGCACTCCCACCCGGCCTGCCGGCGAGCCATTCAATAAAGATTCCGCCTTCATGGCGATCATCCGCTTTTGGTCTTCATTTATCCCCATCACTCCCTTGAGCAAGTGAAAATCGTATCCATGTTCCTGGGCGATGGATATCATCGCCCGGCAATCTTTAGGAAAACAAGAGCCGCCAAACCCGGGGCCGGCCCGCAAGAATTCAAAACCGATCCGTTTGTCATAACCCATCCCCAGCGCCACTTCTTTGATGTCGGCATTGACAACATCACAGATATTAGCCATCGCATTGATGAATGAGACCTTAGTGGCCAAAAAGCAGTTGGAAGCATATTTGATCATCTCAGCGCTAGCCGGATCGGTGATGACTATCGGGGCATTCAGCGAGCGGTAAAGTTCGTTCATCATGCCGGCAGCCCGCTGACTGTTAGTGCCGACCACGATCCGATCGGGGTGCAAAAAATCCTCGACCGCCGATCCCTCCCGCAAAAACTCCGGGTTGGAAACAACATCAAACTCATGCGCGGCCTTGAGATTTTCCTCAATGACTTGTGCTACCAGCACGGTCGAACCCACCGGCACCGTGCTCTTGTTCACCACGACTTTGTATCGGTCCAAGGCAGAGGCAATAGTCTTGGCCACTGCCGTGACTCCCGACATATCAGCCGCCCCATTCTCGTCCGAAGGCGTTCCCACTGTAATAAAGATGACTTCGGCCTGGTCGATCCCCGCCAAAACATCCGCGGAAAAAATCAGCCGTCCATCCTTGACGTTAGCCTCGATCAGTTCGTCGAGCCCGGGCTCATAAATAGGCACCTGACCGGCTTGGAGGGATTCGATTTTGGACTCATCAATATCAACAGCCCAGACTTCGTGACCCAGGTGGGCCAAGCAGGCTGCCGTCACCAGCCCCACATAGCCGGAACCAACCGTCGTGACTCTCAAGAATCCTCACCGCGAAGACGGGACTCTCTGACCATACGGCTATCGTTCAGTTCGCAATTCATCGATTGCATTATAGTCTAATCAAGCCCGGTCCGCCCTAGAGGCGGGGTAAATTCCGGCGGCAAAACATGAGTATATATCCGCCTCACAGTAGGCACATCAAAAACAGGGTCGCCCCCCTCAAC
>CAXMSJ010000096.1:0-7528 GCA_964196305.1 uncultured Acidimicrobiia bacterium | reverse complement strand
TTTGATGGCGTAGCAACGACAGTCGGTGGCTGAGAGAACGACTGAATAAGGAGCGCCCGCGCAAAAAAAGGCTGGTGCGGGCGCTCTGGGGTAAAGACAAGGCAGAGAACGCGGAATTTATACCTCACGACCGTTGAAAGGATCGCAGGCAAGATGAGGGCTGATAAGGTTAGGGTAAAGGATGAGAGTGGCGCCAGTACGGTAGAGTTCGCGCTGGTTGTACCAATTCTTTTTATGCTCTTATTCGGGATTATCCAGTTCGGAATTGCTTTTGGGAATCAACTGGCGATCACTCACGCCGCGCGGGAGGGCGCCAGGCTGGCGGCGGTCGGAGCCTACGATGAGAGCTCCGTTCGGGGCCGAGCATATCCTGTCAGTCCGACAGCGGTGATCTTGTCTTATCCTAACGGGAACAGTCACGGACAACCGGTAGAAGTCAGGATCGAATACGACATGATCATTAGCATTCCGTTCTTCGGGGTGCGAAACCTGCCGCTGAGCAGCACGGCTCAGATGAGATTGGAGGTCTGAGCAGTGAAAGGGCAAGACAGGATTTCGAGTAACAGTTGCTGGAGCGACCGTTTGACTGGCCTCATTCGAAATAATTCTTTGGCAGCTGTTACCCGAAATCCACGGTCACGTCCCGCTGTTCGTCGCCTCTGGAGCAGCGAGAGCGGCCAGGTGGCAATCTTGACGGCCCTGCTGATGACGGTACTACTTTCGGTCGGGGCCTTAGTGGTCGATACCGGCACTGCCTATAAAGGACGTCGTGATCTGCAGAATGCTGCGGACGCGGCCGCGCTGGCCGGCGTTATGGAGATTGCTGAAGACCGGGGGACAGCCGCTGCCGAGAGTTCAGCTCTAGACTATGTCGCCAAGAATCTTGGCGACGCTTTGGGCGCGACCACAGTCAGTTTTCCACAAGCAGGTCAAGTCAAGGTGGAGATTGCTGCTAGTAGAGACACCTATTTTGCCCGGATTTTTGGGGTGGAATCAGTGTCCGTACGGGCCTCAGCCACTGCCGCTAGCGGTCTGGCCGGGGAAGTCAGTCATCTCATGCCCCTGATAGTCCCGCGGCAACGGGTATTCGGGCACGTCGGACCCGAGAACGCGGCCGTCTTTGAGCTCGGGGAAGACCGCCCATTGGAAGCGCTGTCTATCATCAATGAGATTAACGGCAATCAGGTTCAATATACGGTGACCTATGTGAATACGTCGAATCGGGCGGTAGACCTAGAGATGTGGTCGCCGATTCCGGTTGGAGCTGAATATGTGTCCGGAAGTGCGACCGGCGGGGGCGGAATTGACGGCCCTAACGTCCGTTGGGCCTATCCGGGAATTGCCGCCGGCGACAGCCGTTTAGCAGCCTTCACGGTATCTTTTGCCGGGCCCGTCGATCCGACCAATGTAGTTTATGTCACAGAGGACGGCGGGCCCGTCCGTAGTGCCACTACTGGCGGTCCCCAGCTGGGATTTTTCTGGCTGACAGACTTTGACACCGGTTCCGGCGGCACCCCTGATTTTGCCGATTGGATCATCAACGGTTATCCTAACCCTGTTGGTCTTGGCGACCTGGCCAACGGGACAGGCGTGCGGGCTGCGCTAATGTCAGCGATGGAGGCCAGAATAGCTCGAGACCCCTCGGTTGTTCTGCCGCTCTATAGTTTCACGCAAGGCGGGGGGCATCAAGGAGAATATGTGGTGGTCGGGTTCGCTGAGTTTATCATTACGGACTTCAGCTTTACGGGGAACCCAAAGCAAGTTAGCGGCTATTTTACCAACGGGACGGTGACGCCGGGAGCAGGTGGCGGGAGTCCGGTCGATCATGGGGTCAAGGCCATCTGGCTGTCGGAGTAGGGAGAAAACGATGTCAACAAGAATAAGAACAGTCATGATTGCGATCACGTTCGGCCTGGTAGCGACGCTGGGGGTGGCCTCATATATTAACTCTCTTCGGGATGAGATAGTGGACTCCACCGAGATAGTAGTAGTTTTTACTGCAAAGACCGCTGTTTTAGTGGGCACACCGGCCGACGAGTTGATCTCCAGGGGCTTGGTTGAGAAAGTCGAGATCCCCAAGCGATACGCGGCTGAAGGGGCAATCGGCGACCTGGCTGACTACGAGGGGCGCATTCTGGCTGTGCCATTAGGAGTGAGCGAGCAGTTGACGGCGGGCAAGTTTCGCTCCGCCGACAACTCCGAACTTACACATCGTTTACCTGCCGGCAAGATCGCCTTAGCCATTCCAGTCAATAAAGTTACTGGTGTTGGCGGGCAGATTCGGTCGGGAGACAAGATAGTCATTCTGGCTACATTCGAACCGGGGCCGGGAGGCAAAGATATTAGTCGGGTTCTCTTGCGGAACATCGAGGTTCTGACAGGTGGGGCTGATAGTGTAGACAATGATGGTGGCTCCCGCGCTGGAGATGCGCAGACTGTCACTGTAGCGGTCAGTCCATCCGAGGCTGAGAAGCTGGTTTTTGCGCAAGAGAGGGGTAGCGTCTGGATCGGCCTGGCCGGTACTTCGAAGGAAGAGCTGCCGGGGACTAATGGGCAGACCATGGAGAGCATTTTTTAAGGAGTACCAAAGATGTCCATCAAGCTATTAATAACTGACCCAGATCCGGTCTTCTCCAAAGAGATCAGCGTCGAGCTTGAACTCGTCAAAGAAGTGGAGGTCATGGGAACCGAGACAGCCTGGGATGGTGTGGAGCGCGCCACGGCAGCCGGCCAGCCGGATGCCGTTATGTTTGGTCCGGGTTGGCCTAAGGGTCGGGTGCTGGAGCGGTTCAAAGAGTTGCGTCGGCGCTTTCCGACCATTGCGGGGATCATGGTGACCGCTGAATACAGCACCGATCTGCGGCGTTTGGCATCTGAGGCCGGTTTTTCCGGTGTCTATGGGATCCCCCTTGATAGCACGGAGTTGCTGGTATGTTTAAAGAATATTGTGGCAGTCGGCGGGCGGCGCGGAGAGAAAACACCCAAGAAGGGGCAGGTCATCACGATATTTAGCACCAAGGGCGGGGTGGGTAAGACCGTTGTCGCCACTAATCTAGCCGTCTCTCTAAGCGAATTAACCAAGAGCACCGTAGCGCTAGTCGATCTGGACCTGCAGTTTGGCGATGTCGGGGTGATGCTCAAGCTGATGCCGAAGCACACCCTGTACGATCTGGTCGGACTAGAGTCGGTGGACATCGGCCAAATTAAAGGCTTTATGACCAAATATAGTGAGCGTCTCGATGTTTTTGTGGCCCCGCTCCAGCCGGAGCTCGGTGATCTGGTGACGCCCGAGACTATCAAGCCTTTATTCGGGTGGTTACGGCAGGCTTATGACTATATTGTCATTGACACGCCGCCGTCGTTCAATGACAACGTGTTGGCGGCGCTGGACGAAACTGACCGACTCTACCTCGTTTCGGCCTTGGATCTCCCTTCAATAAAAAACATCAAGCTCTGCTTACAGACGCTGAAGCTGCTAGATTTTGATCGAGAAAAGGTTGACTTGGCGCTCAATCGAGTTGAGAAAAATATCGGCTTGACTCCGGTGGAGGTGGAGGCGGTTTTCAAGGAAGAAATATCCATCCAGATTCCTAGTGACCCGGCAGTAGCAATCGCCGTCAACAAGGGGATGCCCGTTGTCTTGGAGTCTCCTAAAGCGCTGGCATCCAAAGTCTTGATCAAGATGAGTGAAGAGCTCGCCGCCGGCGTACGGGGCGGCCGAAAGAAAGAGGTGACCCACAGTGTCTCTGCATGACCGACTTAGTCAGATGCAGGCAGTCTCGGCGGAAGTGTCGGAAGAGAAGTCGCGCCGCCAAGTCTTAAACGAGATCAACCGCAAGATTCATCATTTGCTGATCGAAGAACTCGGCCCGCAGCTCTATAGCGAGACAGTCTCTCGCGACGATGTTCGCCAGGAAGTCAAACGGAGGCTGGCCGATCTCGTCGCCAGTGAGGATACTCCGCTTTCGGCCGACGAGAAGGCGACCATGATCGAAGAAATATCAGACGATGTACTGGGCTATGGCCCGATCGAGCGCTTTTTGCTCGACGAGGATGTGACCGAGATCATGGTCAATAACCATGAAAGCATCTATGTTGAGAAGGCGGGGCGCATTGTCGAGACCAAGGATAGATTTATCGACGAGGACCACTTGCGCCGGACGATAGATAAGATAGTCGGGCAGGTAGGCCGGCGGATTGATGAGAGCACTCCGATGGTCGACGCCAGACTGCCTGATGGGAGCCGCGTTAATGCGGTCATTCCGCCCGTCGCTGTTACCGGGGCCAAACTGACGATCCGCAAGTTTGCGGCCGACCCTTTCGACATTGAAGATCTGATCGAATTTGGTTCGTTTACCCCGCAAGCGGCCGCTTTCTTGGAGGCGTGCGTTAAGGGGCGCCTCAATATTATTGTCTCCGGCGGCACGGGTTCTGGTAAAACGACCACGCTTAATGTCTTGTCCGGGTTCATTCCCACCGATGAGCGTGTCATTACGATAGAAGACGCGGTAGAACTACAGATACCCAAAGAGCATGTCTTACAGCTGGAGTCCCGCCCCCCCAATATCGAAGGGCGTGGCGCGATCACAATTCGAGATTTGGTTCGGAACTCGCTGCGGATGCGCCCAGACCGAATAGTAGTCGGCGAGGTGCGTGGGGGCGAGGCGCTCGACATGCTCCAAGCGATGAATACCGGTCACGATGGCTCACTTAGTACCGTGCATGCCAACGCTCCACGGGACGTGCTGGCTAGACTGGAGACTATGGTTCTTATGTCGGGGATGGAACTGCCGATTCGGGCGATCAGAGAGCAGATATCCTCCGCGATCGATCTCATCGTCCATCAGGCCAGATTTCGCGACGGAAGTCGCCGGATCACGCATATCACCGAGGTTCAGGGGATGGAGGGCGAAGTGGTCATCCTTCAGGATCTGTTTTTGTTCGATTATTCGCTCGGACTGGATGAGCACGGACGCCAGGTAGGTCGGATAAAATCAACTGGAATCAGACCCAAGTTCACCACCAGACTTGCAGAGCTTGGCATAGAGCTTGGTCCGGAGATCTTTGAGTTCGAATACGTAGCGAGGAAATAATGTACTACTTACTGCTGACACTATATTTTATCTCTTTTGGTCTGATGGCCTATACGGTCGTCTCGATTCTCTGGCCGCAGCGGAGCGCGCTCACCGAGCAGATCGGGTTTTATGAGCAGTCTTGGCAGGCTGCCCATGTTGCTCCTGGGAATGAGACCAAGGAGATCATCGGCACCGGACCGGCAGACCGGCTGAAGTTAGCCTGGGCGCGCGTGTTGGGCAGCCGGGAGTCCGTAAATTACTTGAAGGGCCGGCTGGAAAAGAGTGGCCGAGACATCGAGTGGAGTGAATTTGCCTTCTATCACTTGTTGTCGGTGATCGTTGCCGGGGCGCTAACATCTTGGTTGGTCGGTTGGGTGGCGGCCGTCGTCGTGATCCTGTTTGCGGCGTGGTCTGCCGGAGCTTTCCTTAATCTGCTGGTCAGCATGAGGCAGTCCGCCTTTTCCAATCAGCTGCCGGAGACCCTGACAATGTTGTCCGGTTCCCTGAAGGCGGGATACAGTCTATTGCAGGCGGTAGACATGGTTTCCAAGGAAACCACCGCACCGATGGCCGAGGAGTTTAATCGAGTTTTGACCGATGCTCGGCTGGGACTACCGGTTGAGGAGGCCCTAGATAAAATGGCTGCGCGGGTTGAAAACACCAACTTCGAGTGGATGATCATGGCGATCAAGATACAACGAGAGGTTGGCGGGAACTTGGTCGAGGTGCTGACCACGCTCGCTAATACTATCCGCGAGCGCGAGACGGTCGCTCGCCAGATCAAAGTGCTGACAGCTGAAGGCCGCCTGTCGGCGATAATCCTTTTGGCTTTGCCGGTCTTCGTTAGCGTCGCTCAATACATACTCAATCCGAGTTACATGACTAAGCTGTTCGACAATACTTCCGGGCTAGCGTTGCTGGCCTCGGCTTTATTTTTGATGAGTATCGGAGCTTTGTGGCTCCGCAAGATAGTAAAGATAGAGGTGTAAGATGGATATCATCTATTTGGTGTCGTTGGGTTTCTTCTTCATCGCTTTTTATCTGCTGGGCAGAGTGATAGCCGGAGTTCGCGCCGGGCGGAAGGTCAAAGAGATGCAGGATGCCGCCAGGAAGATCCCTGGGGGGATCAATGCTCTGAGCGGCAAGCTGGTCTCACCCACAGCGACCAGTGGGTATCAGAAGAAACTGATGGAAGCCGGGCAGCCGCGGGGAATCGATGTAGATGGCTTGATTGCCATTAAGATATTAGGTACTGTGGCGGCGCTGCCTCTCGTTGGTGGCCTAGGCCTGTGGTTGGGCTTAGCGCTCGGTCGCACTGTATTGCTGCTGGTGATTTTGGCAGCGGTTGGATTCTTCGGCCCTGACCTCTGGCTTTCCCGTCGCATAGCCGCTCGCCGCAAGGCGATGAGTCTAGCCTTACCGGATGTTCTTGATATGCTCACGATCAGCGTTGAAGCCGGTTTGGGTTTTGATGCGGCGCTGAGTAAAGTGATCAAGAATTTCCAGGGACCACTCTCCCAAGAGTTCTTTCGTTTTTTGCAAGAGACACAGCTGGGTCGGTCTCGTCGAGATGCCTGGCGCAACTTGGCGGAGCGGACGAATCTTCCTGAGATCAACTCATTTGTCTTGGCTGTCCTGCAAGCTGATGTCTTTGGTGTTAGCATCAGCCAGGTTCTCCGGGTCCAAGCAGATGAGATGCGCACAAAACGCCGTCAGCGGGCTGAAGAGATTGCCATGAAGGCTCCGGTCAAGGTGGTATTTCCTCTGGTGCTCTGCATCTTTCCGGCGCTGATCATCGTGATCATGGGCCCAGCCGGTATCAGTGTAGTTGAAACCCTCTCGCGCTAGGCAGCGAAGGCAGCGGGGCAAAAATCGTTTAGGACGCAGTTGGGGCAGGCGGGTTTGCGAGCGTTGCAGATGGCCCGCCCGTGAAAAACCAGCTGAGAGGAGAAGCGGTACCAATCCTTTTGCGGGATTCGCGGCATCATGGCTGCCTCTATTTTTCCTGGGCCTTTTCTGTCTGTCAGTCCGAGGCGCACTGTCAATCGCTCAACATGTGTATCAACCGGAATGCCGGTCAACATACCGTAAACCTCAGCCAAGATGATATTAGCTGACTTGCGTCCAATGCCGGGAAGAGCCGTCATCGCTTTCATGGAGGCTGGAATTTTTCCGCCATGCTCCGCGGAGATGGCGGCACAGGCACCGATGATGTGCTTGGTTTTGTTTCGGAAAAACCCTGTCGACCGGATACTCTCTTCCAGCTCTTGTGGATTAGCGGCCGCATAATCGGCGGCATCATGATATTTTCTGAAGAGTTCTTTGGTCACTCGATTGACCATCAGGTCCGTGCATTGGGCCGAGAGGATGACAGCTACCATGAGCTCAATGGGGTTAGACCAGTCAAGAGCGGTGTGCGCGTCCGGATATAGCGGCCCCAGACGAGCAAGGAT
>CAXMSJ010000095.1:0-4415 GCA_964196305.1 uncultured Acidimicrobiia bacterium | reverse complement strand
GGTAGTCACCTCGCGGGAGAAAGAGCTTTTCTCCGAAAACTACAGCAGCCCATTTTTCTTCTCTGCCAGGCTCTTTGAAAGTGGCTTTGAAATGGAAATGGTGGAGCTGGAAAAGATCTACCGCCAAAAAGACCAGTCATTGATCAAGGTGTTAAATGCGATCCGGAACAACTCGGCCAGCGCTGCCGATCTAGAGGTGCTAAACCAGAAATGCGACCCGGATTTCACGCCCGATCCGGATGACTTGTTTATCCATCTAACGACAACTAATGCCATGGCCGCGACCGTCAACGAAAATCGCCTGGAACAGCTGGACGTTGAAGCCCAAACGCTGAGCGGCACTTCCCGTGGGAACATCGACGAGCGGATCCTGCCGACCAGCCTGTCGCTGGAACTCAAGATCGGCGCTCAGGTGATGCTGTTGAATAACGATTCACTGGGCCGGTGGGTCAACGGCAGTATGGGCAAGATCACCGATATATATGAAGATGATGAAGCAACGGTCGAAGTCGAGCTGACCAATGGCTCGAGCGTGCAGGTCACCCCCTATACTTGGACGTTGTTTAACTATACGTTCGACCAAGAAAGCCAGGGTATCGTCTCGGAGGAGGCCGGATCCTTCACTCAGATTCCGATGAAGCTGGCCTGGGCGATCACGGTCCATAAGAGCCAAGGCAAGACTTTTGAGAAAGTCATTTTCGATATCGGCCGGGGAGCCTTTGCCCACGGGCAGACCTATGTGGCGCTCAGCCGCTGCACTGATCTAGCCGGGTTGATCTTAAAAAAACCCTTACGAAAATCGCACATCTTGATGGATTGGCGCGTGGTGGATTTCCTCACCCGTTTCCAGTACGGACTCTCCGATAGGCATATGCCGCTCGATGAAAAGGTGCGGATATTAAAGCAGGCCGCTCAAGACAAGGCCGTCTTGGGGATAACCTATCTCCGCTCCGGCGATGAGAAAACTCGCCGTGAAATCACCCCACTCTATATTAAAGAGATGGAGTATATGGGTAAGCGGTTCCTGGGACTGCGGGCTTTTTGTGCGTTGCGCTCCGAGGAAAGGACTTTTCGGGTCGATCGAATATTAGAGCTACAAGAAGGAGGTCTCGATGGGCTGGAAGAAGATGTCGCCGGAAGTGGCGGCACTGCTTGAGGAGGCCGTCGGCCCCTATGCCTGCAACAAAAGAAGGATGTTCGGCCACGACGCCTATTTCATCAATAACAATATGTGGACCGGGGTTTTCGAGGACCGCATCTTTGTCCGCCTCTTAGCGGCAGACCGTGAGCGCCTGCTCGGCAGCGAGCCCGAGGCCGTTCAATTCGAACCGCTGCCGGGTCGACCGATGAAAGAATATATCGAACTGCCGCCAGACATTTATGAAAGCGCCGCTCTCTCAGGTTGGCTAAACGATGCCTATGCCTACGCCTCGTCGCTCCCCCAAAAGACGCCAAAGAGGAAAAAATGATCTTAAAGTATGTCTACACTTTCTTTCTCGCCTTGCTGCTGGCGCTCTTTGTCGGCGTCGGCATATCTGTCTTCTATCCAGCACCCGAGCAACCCCGGTATCCGGAACCGCTGACACGCGCCCTTCCCCCCGGCGAGGACTTTTCAAAAGAAGACCGGGTGGAAATAGAAGAACAGAGAAAGATGGAAACGGAATTTCAGAAGAAACGGGAACAGTTCGAAAAACGCTCCGGCGTCTACAATAGAAATGTTTCGATTATCTCCCTGGCCGCTTCGATCCTCACCGTGCTGCTGACATTAACGATCTTCAAACGAGTCCCGGTAATATCCGACGGTCTGCTGTTGGGGGGCGTTTTTATGCTCAGCTACAGCATCATCAGGGGCTTCGCCAGCAATGACGATCGGCTGCGCTTTTTTGTCATCAGTGTCGGGCTGGCGATGACTTTGATCGTCGGCTATTTGAAGTTCATCAAGGCTGAGGAGACGCCAGAAAGCTAGATCTCAGTAACCAGCACATTATACCGACTGACCTGCCTATTAAATTCATCGATCAAATTCTTGAGGTCGCCAACGTCCCTGTTATACGAGTCCGCTAGAGAATTGTAGGCCCGAACAGCCTTGCGGTTTCGATAGTCGTCCAAGCGATCGCGCAGCCCGTCTAGGTCGGCCTGTCCGGTCTCGATAAGCTCTTTCTGCGCCGCCAGGGACTCTTGAATCTCGACAAGTTCCTTTCCGGCCTGAAATCTCTCGATCACTCCAGCATATTCTTTCCCCTGCGTACGCGCATAGACAATCGGGCTCGAGAGGCTCTTCCCTTTGGTGGTACTCGGATTTAGTAGGTTGTATCTCTGCAGCGCCTCGGTCTGGATCGCCTGTCCGCTGGGGTCGATATCCGGGATGATCCCTATCTTGATATCACGGTTGGTCGTCTCGACGACGCTGTAGCCAGTGCGGTCAGTAGAATGCTCGAGCGGCGACTGGACGCCGATGTTCAGGTGATTCTCCTTGGGGTAGGAGAAAACCGCCGCCCCATAGCCCATCTCGCGCAACATGGCGTAGGCCAGGTAGCTTTTCTCCGAGCAAATCCCCAAATTGTCATATAAGACCTCGTAAGCATATCGCGGCATTCGTGCGTCATCAGTCCCAACCGCGTCGAAGTCATAGGGGATGCTCTGCACAAAAGTCACCGCCAGCTCGACTGCCTCTTCGTCACTGAGACCGTTCTGCGCCACCAAAGCCCTCATGGAGGCAACCAATTCCTTGATAGTGCCGTCATCCTCCAGGGGGTTTAGGTACTTCGTCAGCCCATCTTCTTCTCGCCCGATCAGCACCCCTTTGGGCTGATCGCCATAAAAGCGGTAAATATTGTCATAAAGGATGAGCTCGATGGAGTAAGGACGGCTGTCGTATTCCCAATTAAAGACAGCCACTTTCGGGTCCATCGGCTCGGCGAAGACGGACGGACGTGTGAAAACCCACGCAAAAACCGTGACAAAGATCGCGGCGAAAACCGCTAGAATTAGCGGAGTTCGGCTCGCGCGTGACAAATTACCGACCCACCACCACGCCATCAACCTCAAACCTAGCCCGACCCGGAGTGCCGAGGTTGACGATCTTCAGCCAGTGCGTGCCTTTTTTCAAAAAGCCTTTGTAGTAGATAAGTTGCCTAGCCCGAGTGGTGGACTTATAGGCATCGACAGTGGTGACGTATTTACCATCAACATATATCTTCGCCCGCCCCATGTTCGGCCCCTTTGTGACCACCAAGCCGATACCATTGTTGTTGTAGAGCTTGTAGCGGAGCTCGTTCCCCCTGGTATACGAGTAGCGCACCGAACTCAAGTAGTTCTGAGAAGCACCGGATTTACTGTAGCCGAAAAACCCGATCTTGCTTTCGATAATACCCTCGTTAAAAGGCACGATCGTCTTGTAGACTTTCGACCATTTCCAGTTGCGGGCCTTATCCACCGCCAGAGTCTTGAAGTAATAAGTAGTGCCGGCTCTCCCGGTAAAAAGAGCCTCGCCGCTCTTATTGGGGGTCTTCCACAGACGCCACTTCGCTGAACCGGAGGGGCGATAGTAGACCCTGACCGATTCCAGACCGGAAGAAGGCGCAGCGTCCTCGGCCGTCCATTTGACCTTAAAGGTGGTCGTCTTGGAAATCCTGGTCGAGACAAAGGGCGTGACCATCTTAACGACCGGTCTTTGGGTGTCGACCAAAAACGGGCCGTCATGAACGGTCGAAGTCCACCTGCCGGATCCATCACTGGTGCGTACGTTGTAATACCAACGACCGTCGGTCGGAGTCTGGTGGGAGCTGGAGTAGATCGGCTGCCTCATCGGGCTCCAGATCCAGATATTCGTCTGACCACTAAAACCTCTACCGGTGGCTGTCATGCGGCGTTTAGACCGCAAAGCGATTGTATGATCAGCCCCGGTGGCAATAGCGGTCACATCCCTCCAGCCGGCCACGTCGGTTTGGCCATAGTTGTTCCGCCCCACGGCCACCACGGTGCCATCGGCTTTTAAGCCAACGGTGTGATACCAGCCGGCAGCTACAGCTACAATATCGGTCCAGCCGGCCACGTCGGTCTGGCCATAAGTATTGTCACCGGCGGCCACCACGGTGCCATCGGCTTTGAGACCAACGACGTGGTCAGACCCGCCATCGACGGCAATAATATCCTGCCAGCTGGAGACCAACGAACTAAGGCGACCCACTCCCTCAACAGCGCCGTCAGCTCTCACACCCAAACTCAGGCCAAAGCCAGCGCCGATCGAGACGATATCGGTCCACCCGGAGACAGCTAATTCGCCAAAGCTGCTGTTTCCCACCGCGACCACCGTACCGTTATTTCTCAACCCGACAGTATGATTGATGCCGGCAGCGATAGCTTTCATGTTGGACCAGGAAGAGACATTGGTCTGGCCCGATCCATTACCGCCT
>CAXMSJ010000094.1:0-3397 GCA_964196305.1 uncultured Acidimicrobiia bacterium | reverse complement strand
AACGACCTTCGTAATAACTTCATATTTGTTGGCGCCGAGCGCATAGGCAGCTTCTCGCAGACTCGAAGGGACAGCGGCCAGCGCGTCTTCGCTAAGAGAAGCGATCATCGGAATGATCATGATGCCCACGGCAATCGCGGCCGAGAGCGCATTAAAGGCGTTGGCATTCGGAAAAACAGTTCTGATTAGCGGGGTGATGAAGAGTAACGCTAAATATCCGTAGACGACCGTGGGAATGCCGGCCAGGATCTCAATGAGCGGTTTCAATATTTTGCGGGCGCGGGGCGAAGCGTATTCGCTTAAAAAGATGGCCGCCCCTAAGCCCACGGGGACGGCGATAAACATGGCGGCGATCGTCACCAGCAATGTCCCCGCCAAAAGCGGCAGGACCCCGAAGCTCCGCGGTATCAACAACGGGCTCCACTTGGTGCCCGCTAAGAACCCGACTAGCGAGACCTCCTGAAAGAAAGCGAAAGTCTCGGAGAAAAGCGCATAGATGATCCCGAAAGTGGTGATGATCGGCACCAGGCTGAGCAAGATCAATAGCGCGTGGATGCCTGCTTCCCGGCGACGGCGCCAGGCGTGTGCGCCGGTGCTGGTAGTGAGAATAGAAGAGTTGGGCGCCTGTAGGGGCTTCCCCCTATCGTCCATCGCCGGCGACCTCCTGCAGCTTGGTTACTTGCTCTTCGTACCCCTTGGCCTCCAGCGCTACGTAACCGACCTGTTCGGCCAAAAACGCCGCATTTTCCAGATAGAAGTCCACAAAAGCTCTCAGCTCTTCGCGCTCCAGGGACTCCAGGTTGACGTAGATGAAAAGCGGACGAGAAAGCGGACTGTATTCGCCACTGCGGATGGTGTCGTTGGTTGGCTTGACGCCATCGACCGCCACCACATTAAGATTCTCGCGATTCTCAACGTAATAAGCGTAACCAAAGTAGCCGAGAGCGTCTTTTTCGTTCATGAGTCCCTGGACGAGGGTGTTGTCGTCTTCGCTGGCGGTGTAGTCGTTGCGACTGACGTCTTCTTCGCCGTTGATCATTTCCGTGAAATAGTCGAAAGTACCGGAATCTGTGCCGGGGCCAAAGAGTTTGAGCTTACGATTCGGCCAGCCCTTCCGGATGTCCCGCCAAGTCATGATCTTGCTGCCGCGGTACCAGATCTTCTTCAGTTCGGCCCTAGTCATATTCTTGGCCCAATCATTGTCCTGGTGGACCGCCACCGACAGCCCGTCGAAAGCCACGGTCAGCTCGACGAACTCGACACCGTTCTCCTCGGCCAGCTTGATCTCTTCTTCTTTGATCGGGCGGGAAGCATTGCTGATATCGGTCTCACCGGTGGTGAACTTCTTAAAGCCGCCGCCTGTCCCAGACAGGCCGACAGTCACCCGCACCCCGCGATTCTCTAACTGAAACTCTTCACTGACCGCTTCGGTAATAGGAAAAACAGTACTGGACCCGTCGACCTTAACTGTCCCTCTAAGCGCATCTTCATCAAGCGGCTCGCCGCAGCCAAAAAGAAAAATGGCCGTGGCCAGCAATGCCACCGCCAGGGGCAGCCTTTTGAAGATCGATTTTACGTTCTTTCGCTCGTACATCTTTAATCAGCTTACCTAAGGCTTTCGCGCCGTTGGCAACGAGAAAGTAACTATTGTGCAAACTATTTGTAAACTGCCTCGAAGCGGTATAATCAACGCTAAGCAAAAGGAGCCTGACTGTGCCGTCAAAAACACAACCGAAAACAATTATCGTCCTCGTAGTGCTGGCCGCCCTGATCGCGGTGCCCGCCAATTATTTTCTCTCGCGACCCAGCTCGGATCAGACTGCTGCTGTCAGCCAAAACGGAGAAGACGGCAGCCCTGCTGAGACCGTGGTCGAAGAAGTGCGCGTGGGCATCGGCATCGAACGCACCAGACTCCTCAACAACTTTTCCAATCGTCGCCTTGGGTTCGATTTCAAAAAAGGTGATGATGTCGACGGCCAGGGGAGCTACATCGGCGTTAAGGGTGCTTCTTCTATCCAACTCATTGGTGAAGGCGAGCAGATAGACAGCGTGCAAGCAAGTATAGATATGACCGATGATGACGAGTTCGCGGATTTGGTCTTCAATGAAATATCCGGACACGTCGATGAAGACGGACGCGCATGGGTGGACGAAGCCCTAGATAGGGCTACCGGCTCCGACGACTTTGAAGACTCCAAGACGATCGACGGCTTGCACTATTCCGTCACTATCACCCGGCAGACTGACGACAACCGGCGGATCGGAACACTAGAGATCAATTGATTGCCACTGAGGGCATTGAGCTAAACACCCAATTCAAACGCGCCCTGGAGCTGATAGAAAAAACCGGCAACAATGTCTTTGTTACCGGGCGGGCCGGGACCGGCAAGTCGACACTGCTCAACTACTTCCGCGAAAAAACGAAGAAAAAGATCGTCGTCTTGGCGCCCACAGGAGTCGCCGCCCTCAATGTCCGCGGACAGACGGTGCACTCTTTCTTCGGCTTCAAGCCAGATATCACTATCGACAAAGTGCGTAAGCTACCGACAAGTAAAAAAGACCTGGCTGAACTCTACCGCAATTTAGATGTCCTGGTGATCGATGAGATATCCATGGTCCGGGCAGACCTATTGGACTGCGTAGATAAGTTCATGCGTTTAAACGGCAAATATAAGGACCTGCCCTTCGGCGGTGTGCAGACAGTCTTTATCGGCGATCTGTACCAACTGCCGCCGGTAGTCACCTCGCGGGAGAAAGAGCTTTTCTCCGAAAACTACAGCAGCCCATTCTTCTTCTCTGCCAGGCTCTTTGAAAGTGGCTTCGAAATGGAAATGGTGGAGCTGGAAAAGATCTACCGCCAAAAAGACCAGTCACTGATCAAAGTGCTAAATGCAATCCGGAACAACTCCGCCTCTGCCGCCGACCTAGAGGTGCTAAACCAGAAATGCGACCCGGATTTCACGCCCGATCCGGATGACTTGTTTATCCATTTAACAACAACTAATGCCATGGCTGCGACCGTCAACAAAAATCGCCTGGAACAGCTGGACGTTGAAGCCCAAACGCTGAGCGGTACCTCCCGCGGGGACTTCGACGAACGGATCCTGCCGACCAGTCTCGCCCTGGAGCTCAAGATCGGCGCTCAAGTGATGCTGCTGAATAACGATTCACTGGGCCGGTGGGTCAACGGCAGTATGGGCAAGATCACCGATATATATGAAGATGATGAAGTGACGGTCGAAGTCGAGCTGACCAATGGCTCGCGCGTGCAGGTCACACCCTATACTTGGACGTTGTTTAACTATACGTTCGACCAAGAAAGCCAGGGTATCGTCTCGGAGGAGGCCGGATCCTTCACTCAGATTCCGATGAAGCTGGCCTGGGCGATCACGGTCCA
>CAXMSJ010000093.1:0-27258 GCA_964196305.1 uncultured Acidimicrobiia bacterium | reverse complement strand
GAGATGCCGAGCTTAACTCCAAACTTGGAGGCCAGGAGAGTAAGGTTGCGATTCTGACCGTGCTCATAGGCATCAGTTGAGTCAACTGCGGCAACGAGGGCCTGAATAGTCGGCAGACTCGCATGGTGCAACCGGCTGACGAGTTTTTCCAGATCGCCGTCCTTAAAGTCGGCGCCGGCGATGTCTCGGAAAAAGCAGACGCGATTGCGGCCGTCTTTTTTGGCAAAAAGCAATGCGCTATCCGCTGCAGCGATCAAGCTGTCCTTGTCGCTAGCACAACCCGGAAGATCAGCTACGCCACAGCTGACCGTGATCTTTGGATTCTCCGAGACCCCCTCAACGCTAACAACAAGAGCTTCTGTGGCTTCGCGCAGACGTTCCGCTACCAGGAGTGCTCCTTGGGCATCAGTTTCAGGCATGACGACCACAAACTCCTCACCACCGTAACGGGCCGAATAGTCCGCATCTCGCAGAACTTCTTGGAAGACAACGCCAACGCTTTTTATGACTTCATCACCGACCTGGTGTCCAAAACGGTCGTTGACGGTCTTGAAGAAATCGAGATCCAGGATTATCAACGAGAGCTCCTTGTTGTAGCGGGTGGCGATGGCTGTTTGGCTTTCAAGGTAGTTCTGGAAGTGCCGGTGGTTGTGCAGACCGGTCAGTCCATCAGTGTCGGCTCGGTGCCCCAGGAGTCTGGTTAATTCTTGGAGGCGGTCGTTGCGGCGGCGCAAGAGGACCAGGGCAACCTGAGCGACAATGACTAGGAGCAACACGAGTGTTGAGCCACCAATCAACAGCGTCTGAGTGACTGAGGCCAGATGGTGCTCGAGTGGCGCGGTCGAGAGCATGACTTCATAGACCCCGCTAATTTCTGACCCATCCGATCCGAGCGCCACCGGATAAAGTATCCGGACCGTTCCAGGAGTTGAGCCGGAATTGGAGCCCGCGTGGTCGTCGCCGGCATCACCATGTTCACCGTTGGCGGCATGCCCTGCACCTTGGGTATCGTGCTCGTCTGTTGCCGGCTCTGCTGGAGTGACTGCACCCACAAGCATCTCAAATGAGGTTTCTTTGCGTGATAGCAGTGATGACCACAACTTATCTTTGACGGCTTCTCCGCCAACAGCTTCCTTGTCGGTGGAGAAGAGCAAAACTCGATCAGTACTCCACAGGTTGACCTGCTGGACGTTCGTGCCATGCATAGCCTCGTGGACATGGCCATTAAACTCATCATATTTGTCTCCCGTGAAAGGAGCTCTAAAGTCATCCTCAGAGACGTGGGCGGTTACCACCGCGCCCACTTGAGTCAGGGTGGAGGTGATGTAAGTCTCGACCACATGAAAGCGCACGTTTCTGGCCACGAGAGTTCCAAGCGCCGCTCCGACTAACACAATTACCAGAGTCGAGGCGGCTGTAAAAATGAGCATAGAAACTAGGCGGTCTCTTTTGAATGATTTTGAGTCTTTTGCGGGTTCCGGCTCTTGGTTATCGATAGCTCTCCCTTGCATTGTCAAGCTGCCATTGAATTCGTTATCGGCAGCGCTTGCTTAGACTTGAATTGAAAATTATTTGCGGCTCACTTTTCGTGGTCCGTCTGCAATAGTACAATACAGAGACCACAGAAAGGAGGTGGTCTGATTGATAGAGACCAGTGGAGGTGGCTGTAGCTAGGTCCCGTTTCTTCTCGCCCGCTTCTTCAATGGTGCCCTGGATTGTGGTACTATTACGCTGTTTTAATGTAACAACTGCTACAAGCTTATCTGCGACGGGAAGACGCGACAAAACCTTGAAACGAGTACTGCTAGTCAACGCCCGCCGAGGCTATATCTCCAGTGAGTATGGCCTGGGATACCAAGTCCCGCTAGGTCTTGTTTTTGTTGCCGGCCCTCTGCTTGATGCCGGCTTTGAAGTCAAATTAATTGATGCAGATGCCAAGCGGATGTCTCTTGATGAACTAGCGGCCCTTACTCGTGATTACAAACCAGATCTGATCGGCATCAGCCACACTGGCTCAACCGCCGCCCACACCCACGTTGTCCGCGCGCTCTCCGTTCTCAGGAACGCTGCGCCTGAATCAAAGCTCGTCTATGGCGGTGTTTATCCAAGCTTTGCTTTTCGAGCCATCATGGAAGACGTGCCGCAAGTGGACTATATCGTCAGAGGTGAGGGAGAGAAGATCACATTAGAGCTGGCCGTTGCCTTGAGAGATCATGGGGCCCTCGAGGAGATCGACGGACTCGTTTGGCGGGATAAAGACGCATTTCATGTCAACATGGCGGCTAGGCCTCTTTGCGATCTCGACGCTTATCGACCGGCCTGGGAGCTGGTTGATTGGGACGCGTATCGGCTCTTGGGGCAACGGGCCTCAGGCATCCAGTTTGGTCGGGGTTGCCCCAATTCGTGCAACTTTTGCGGCCAATGGGTTTTTTGGAAAAGATATCGCCGACGAAGTCCCAAGAATTTTGTTGACCAGATCGAACTCTTGGTGAACAAGTATGGAATTGAACATTTATGGCCGGCGGACGAGCACTTTGCTGCCGATCGTGAGGCTTTGACCGAGGTTCTTGAGGAGATGATCTCTCGTGGTTTGCGCGTTTCCATGTCGATCAATACTTCGGTGGACACGATTTTGCGTGATGAAGACATCTTGCATCTTTATAAGAAGGCTGGTGTCGATTTTGCCGCGATTGGCGTGGAATCAGACAATGATGAAGTCGTCGATAGCTTTGGGAAGAGCTCCTATGAGATGGCCTGCAAGGCCGTGGCGCTCCTGCGTCAGCACGGCATACTCTCATGCTCAAATGTTATTTTTGGCCTTGAGGACGAGACATTTAAGACGATATGGCGCCGATTCTGGCGCTTACGTCAGTTAGATCCAGACTTTGTTAACGCGACTTATCTTACCCCCCATTTCTGGACGCCGCTGGGAGCCAAAGTGCCGCTCGACAAGGTGATCGAACCAGACACTTCGCGTTGGGGGTACCGCAACCAAGTCATGGCGACTCCCAATATGACTCCGGGACAACTCTTTTTTGGCGTTAAGGCGACCGAGTTTTTCATGCATATTCGTCCGTCTCGCATCCGGCGGGCTATTTTCCCGCACGATCGTGTGGTTGGGCGGATGGGGATCGTTGGTCTGTGGCGAGCACTTATTGTGTGGGGGGTCGAGGTCGCTACGGACAGACCGAAGAAAACACTAAAGAGCGGCGAGTTTTTGGAGCACGAGCGATCCGTCCGAATACTGTTTCCGCGCGCTTTGAAGCGTCACAAGAACAGCCGCGAGTCTGATTTAAAGTCCGAAACCTAAGCGGTCAGCGAGGGTTTCCGGCAGACCGGCTGCTTTGATTTTTTGTTGGCTCCGCTTGATATCGTAGCGAGTTCGGCGCCACTCGAACCACCCCGCATCAAGATCGCACAGAAGATAAGCTGCCCTGGGGTCTCCGTCTCGTGGTTGGCCGACGCTGCCTGGGTTGAGCAAGGCTCGCTCACCAAAGGTGCCGGCGCCAAAGCGCCACCCGGGCCTGGGCGAGAGTCCTTCGGTCGCCTCATAGTTGCTTGATTGAAAATAGGCTCTTGGTTGATGGGTGTGTCCGACGAAGCCGAAACCTACCCACGGACAGGAGAAGGCAGCCTGCGCTTTTTCAGGTGAGTTAACATAGCCCCAGACAGGGTTTATCGGTCCGCCATGCCAGAGAGAGGCGTCCGTTCCGATCGTCAATTCTGAGGGAGAGTCGAGGCGGGCGAGATCGCTTTCGTCCAGCCTGGGCTGCGTCCACTCTATAGCCTGGCGTCCTTCCGGAATAAAGCCGCTTAGTGAGAGGCGACCAAGGACACCAAGATCATGATTACCGGCGACCGAGCGGATCGTCCGGTCGCCCGAGAAGAGGAGTTCAATCGTGCGGGCTGGTTCTGCACCATAGCCCACCACGTCTCCCAGGGACCAGATTTCCCCATATTCACCGGCATCATCCAGGACGGCAGCTAGAGCGTCGGCATTGGCATGGATGTCGCTGAGTACTAATATTTTCATCTGTCAAAACCGCAACCCTCCGGCCCACCAGGCGGGACGGCTATCGTTATCGCGGCTTCGCTGGTAGTGGCCGGAAATGAGTCGATCCAGGAGAAACCCGGTAGGGGCGATCAGCGCCAGCACTATTGCTCCGACAATTGGGCCGGCGATAGCCGCCATCAGCAGTGTCTCCATGATCGCGGCATAGAGACCACCAGGGAGAGTCATCGAGCGGGTCATCATTGATGAGACCCAGGGGATCACCAGCATGCTTGAAAAGAAAATCAGTGTTAGCCAGCGCGCTATCCAAATCGGCACTGGGCGCCGCTCTTGTGTGGGCACTCCTTCCAGGTAACCAGTGATCCCGTCGAGCTTATCAACAACGGCGAGTCCGACAGCATTAGGGTCAGCGGGGTTATCAAGCGGCTTAGTGAGCTCGGCGATCAGCGTGCGCGGCAACGATGGGCGGAGGTCGACCCCAGTTAGGACCGAGATGCTCCCGGAGTTTTCGATGTATATGGCTAGCCCATTCGCTAAGGATGGGCGAGTAACGCTCCATAGATCAAAGTGGACCTTAGCGGTCGCAGCTTTAAGCGCTGATTTCGTAGTGACTACGATGATGTCGCGACCGGATAAAACACGATACCGATTAAGGCGCCGGGTGAGGTCGGTTTCCTGGGTGCTGGTCAACATGTCCCCCGGGTCGCTGACTGAACCCTGCAGGGTCGGGTGCATACTGGCTTCGGCAGGGCCAGGTGATCTGACGAGCAACACTGCCACCAGGGCAAAAAGTAAGAGTTTAGCGTGCATCTCTCCATTCTAGCATTGGTTAACATCTTGACCAGGAGCCACATTGGTGACAGACTGTCTAACTGTGTTCGAAACACTCTCAGATAGACTCCAGACCGTATTCACTAAGCTCAAGGGGCGCGGAAAACTAAGCGAAGCTGATGTCGATGTCGCGCTTAGAGAAGTCCGGCTGGCTCTCTTAGAGGCTGATGTCAACTTTAAGGTCGTCAAAGACTTTGTTAAGCGATTAAGAGAACGTGCGGTCGGCTCGGAAGTGCTGGATAGCCTGACACCAGCGCAACAAGTAATTAAAATAGTTAATGAAGAGATGACCTCCTTGCTGGGGGAGACAGAGAGCCGTCTGCCGCTGGCCTCACAGCCCCCAACGGTTGTCATGATGGTCGGCCTGCAGGGATCCGGGAAAACGACCTCGACCGCCAAGTTGGCTCATCTGTTTACTTCACAAGGAAGGAAGCCGGTCATGATAGCGGCCGACACTTACCGACCGGCGGCCATAGACCAGCTCAAGGCATTGGGAGCCGAGAACGAACTAGCGGTATTTTCAACTGAGGGCACCCCAGAGGAGATTGTGGCTGCCGGGCTGCAGCAGGCCCGCACTCAGGCTAGTGACGTGGTTATCATTGATACGGCTGGGCGCTTGCATGTCGACGAAGGAATGATGGCCGAGGTTGTCCGGATCAAGGAAATCGCAAAACCCCATCAGATACTGCTCGTTGTGGACGCCATGACGGGCCAGGACGCAGTTAACGTCGCGGCTGCCTTTCGGGAGCAAGTTGATTTTGATGGGCTTATTTTAACAAAGATGGACGGTGACGCCCGCGGCGGCGCCGCCCTCTCTATCCGATCTGTGACCGGTCGACCGGTCAAATTCGTCAGTGGTGGAGAGAAGATCAACTCACTAGAGACGTTCCATCCGGATCGGATGGCCTCACGCATTCTGGGGATGGGCGATGTTCTGACGTTGATCGAGAAGGCTCAAGCGACCTCCGACTCGGCCAAAGCTGAGGCGATGGCGGAAAAACTGCGCCGCCAGGAGTTTGATCTGGAGGACTTTCTTGATCAGATGAAGCAACTAAAGAAGATGGGGCCGATTAGTCAGATCATGGGCATGCTGCCCGGGGTGCCAAATATGCCAGGCTTAAAAGACAGCCAGGTGGGTGAGGGTGATCTGATAAGAGTTCAAGCGATCATTGAGTCTATGACCACCAAGGAGAGACGGCAGCCGTCGATTATCTCGGGTAGTCGGCGAAAACGGATCGCGGCAGGCAGCGGGACATCTGTTACCGATGTAAATCAGTTACTTAAGCAGTTTGAGCAGATGAAAAAGATGCTCAAGGGTATGACTCAGATGGCGGGACGCCGAGGACGTCGCGGTCTGCCGTTCACCTAGGTGCGCGCCGGCTTTGTTTTGTAATCTGACTAAGGTATAATCCACGGTTTGAACACACGCACAAAATGTAATGGGGCGGAGGTGAGGAATTGTCAGTAAGGATTCGTTTAAGCCGAGCAGGCGCTAAGAAAAGACCCTTCTACCACTTGGTGGCAGCCGATTCAAGGATGCCGAGAGATGGTAGGTTTATTGAGTTGATCGGGCGGTATGATCCCCGCCAGGAGCCGTCGTTCGTGGAGATAGATTCTGAGAAAGCGATAAAGTGGCTAGCCAGGGGAGCTCAACCTTCCGCGCAGGCTGAAAAGCTGTTGCAAATCAGTGGGGCGCGCCAGGAATTTGATAAGAATAAGAAAAAGTATATAGAGGAGGTTTCCTCGTGAAAGAGCTTCTTGAGTATTTAGCAAAGTCGCTCGTTGATAAGCCGGAGGCCGTCCGAGTAGACGTCATTGAAGGCGAGACATCGTCGACTCTTCAGCTTCATGTTGACCCCGACGATATCGGCAAGGTTATCGGGAAGCAGGGTAGGATCGCCAAATCTTTGCGGACGCTGGTAAGAGCAGCAGCTGCTAGAGAGGACATGAAGGCGATCGTGGAAATAATAGACTGAACTCCTCGGACTACATGGCCGTTGGCCGGATAGGCCGACCTCATGGCCTCGCAGGCTATGTTGAGATTGTCAGCCTGACTGACAATCCAGCCAGATTCAAGATCGGAAATTCATTTCGACTAAACCCTCCCATAGCGGATCGCGAGACAGTCGAGATAATCGGGATCAAAGAAAAGCGAGGACAGCCGGTAGCGCTTTTTAGTGGGTGTGAAGACCGGAGCGCTGCCGAAGCCCTGAACGGCTCTGAGTTGTTTGTCAAGGACACGGATGCCGTTAAGCCTGATGATACGTATTGGGTTCACGACTTGATAGGCTGCGAGGTTGTGACGACGGGCGGCCAGAGCTTGGGGGAGATCCAAGAGATCCAGAGAACCGGCGGCAACGATATCTATGTTGTTGTCCGGGAAGGCAAAACACATTTGATTCCCGCCATACACCAGGTTGTTAAAGAGATAGACATAAACAAGCGCCGCATTGAGATAGAGCCGCTTCCAGGATTACTTGAACTATAGGATGGTTTGATGCAGGTCGATGTGATTACAATTTTCCCCGAAATGTTCAGCCCAGTACTTGAAATCGGAATGCTCCGTCTGGCTCAAGAACGTGAACTTCTACATGTTTTCCTCCATGACTTGAGAGAATACACAACTGATCGCCATCGTCAGGTCGATGACGAGCCCTACGGCGGCGGGCCGGGAATGGTCATGCAGCCCGAGCCGTTTTTTGCCGCAGTTTCAGATGTGCTCGGACACGAGCCATATGTTCTTCCTGGGGGCAGTCGGACTGTTTTAATGTCGGCCCGAGGGGTCACCCTTGATCACGAGTTGGCGACGGAGCTGGCTGCGGCTGAGCAGCTGACCCTGCTCTGTGGACGATATGAGGGGGTCGACGCGCGCGTGTCGGAATTTGTCAGCGACGAGATATCGATCGGCGACTACGTGATGAGCGGCGGTGAGCTCGGCGCCATGGTTCTCATAGATGCGGTCTCCCGCCTGCAAGCAGGGGTACTTGGAGCTTCGGAGAGCCTGAACGAAGAGAGCTTCACCGGGGGCTTCCTTGAGTATCCACAATATACCAGGCCGGCTGACTGGCGGGGCTCAAAGGCCCCGGACATCCTGCTCTCAGGCGACCATCGACGGATCGCTGAGTGGCGGACCGCTCAGTCCCGGCTGAGTACTGTGGCTCGACGGCCGGACATGATGGCCGGTGTCGATCCGACGTAGCGGAATACGACCGCGCGACCATAGTCAGCGGGGATTTGTGGTATAATTGTCAATCCGTGTATCGGCGAGACCAGGTGGTCTTGCAACACGGCTCAGGCAGGAACTTTAGGAGGAATTGTGCACCGTATTGCAGCTATAGAGGCCGCCCAAAGGCGTGAAGATATACCAAAATTTGGACCTGGCGATACCGTCAAGGTTCATTACAGAGTTGTTGAGGGAAGCCGCGAGCGGATACAGATGTTCCAGGGTGTGGTGATGGGGCGCCAAGGCGCCGGGATCCGAGAGACCTTTACGGTTAGGAAGATATCCTTTGGCGTTGGCGTCGAGCGTATTTTCCCGGTACATTCACCGAAGATCGCTGAGATCGAGATTTTGATCCGTGGAAAGGTCCGTCGGGCCAAGCTTTATTACTTGCGAGACAAGATCGGAAAACAGGCGAGAATCAAAGAGAAGCGGTAGGGGTTTAACTCTTGGCCGAATCTCTGCTTAAGAACGACCCCTACCAGCCCGAACCGCTACCTTCTGACACCAAAAGTGGTGAGAGAGAAGGCGGTTTGCTGACGTTCCTCGGTGAGCTACCAGTACTGATCCTGACAGCGGTCATCGTGGCGTGGCTGATCAAAACATTTCTTCTCCAACCTTTCTTTATCCCATCGAGCTCAATGGAGCCGACGCTTCTTCCGGGAGACAGAGTGCTTGTTTCTAAAGTGAACTACCGCCTTTGGGAGCCACAGCGGAAGGATGTTATTGTCTTCAAGGCCCCAGAGCGCAGCCAGACAGACGTGCAGCAAGACTTTATTAAACGCATTGTAGGAACTGCCGGTCTGGAGCTGGAAGTGAGTGGTGGCCGGTTGATAGTTGAGGGCAAGACGCAAAACGAGGACTTTATTAACGCAGATCATCCCACCAGTACGTTCGGTCCGTTCACTGTGCCGCTAGACTCCGTATTTGTCATGGGAGACAATCGCGGCAATAGTAAAGACAGCCGCTTTTTCGGCGCCGTTGATAAAGAAAGTATCATCGGCAAAGCCGTTGTCATCTATTGGCCTCCAGATCGTATTGGCCGACTAAGATAAGAACAAATGACTCCCCACTCGCTCGCCGAGTTGCGTTGCCTCCTCAAGGAGACTCCTAGCGCCGCCCTGGCCCCGCTGATTGAGAGACTAGAGGCCGACGAAAGACATGGCGCCCATGAATTGGCCGGGCAAGCTAGACGCAGACTACTCCGTGAGCAAAACGAGCGTGATCGTGTTTCCCGACTGCTACGGTATGAGACCGACCTGTGGAGTAGCGGGATGATGCTGGTGGCCGGGTGTGACGAAGCGGGCCGCGGTGCCCTGGCCGGCCCAATAGCAGCCGCCGCCGTTATCCTCGATCCGGATATTTTTATTTCGGGCATCAACGACAGCAAGAAATTGAGCCGCGCGGCTCGTGCGCGTACCGCTACGGCTATTGAGGCGAACGCTATCTGTTGGTCGGTCGCCTTTATTTCGTCCGCGGACATTGATGAGACCGGAATTCAAGCCGCCAATCGGGCAGCCATGGTCGAAGCGGTGCATAAGCTGGTTCTCGCTCCTGATTTTCTGTTATCCGATGGCTTTAAGGTTGAGGCCGGGGTGCGAAATCGGGCCCTGATCAAAGGTGATTCTATCAGCCTGACCATTGCTGCCGCTTCGATCATTGCCAAAGTCCACCGGGACCGGCTAATGGAAGAACTTGAAGAGCAGTATCCTGGATACGGTTTAGCGGAGCACAAAGGTTACGGAACAGAGTTACACATGGATTCTCTAACCAGGCTGGGACCCTCCCCGATACACCGCCTGACTTTTGCGCCGGTCGGGTTGTCCCGCAAGGAGCACTTTGAGAGAGCCGGCCTAAAGAAAGCGGAAGGTGCCGTTAAACAGGATTAGAGGGTAGAGAAAGTAGAGCGTGATCACCGCTATGAGAAAAAACGCAAAACCTAGTCTGTAAAGCACTCCGGCCCTCCCAGGCAAACAAACAATTTATGTAGTTTATACGCTATCCAGTCATGCTGGCAAATGGATTTGAGTAAGAGAGTTTACCGCACGGCTTGAATTACCAGGTCAGAAGCGTGTTCAGTGATGGCCACCTCGGAAAAAAGCTGTTTATCGAAGAGTGCCACCAACTCGCTCTTAGTCATGAAATTAGGGCTAAAATGGCCGAACATCAGACCAACAGTGCTGCCAAGTCGCCGGAGCTTTGAATTTGGGGCTTGGAGAGAGAAGAAACGCGCTAAGGCGCCTTCGGATCTGACTGGTTCTCGGACGGCAAGACGGGCTCCGGGGCGCATGACCCTGGCCATTTCGGACACAGCTGCGGGACGGTTGGCGACCACAGAGAGCACGCCAGCGCAGAGTATTTTGGAGAACTGACCGTCAGAAAAATCCAGAGACTCTATATCGCCCACGTGGAATTCGACATTCTCAACGGCACGTTCAGCTGCCTTGCGGCTGGCGATTTCCACAAATGAGGGGGAGAGGTCTATCCCGGTGATCTGGCAGTTTAATGAGTGATCGGCCACACGCAAGGCATAGGTTCCCGGTCCGGTGCCAACATCGAGGACGACATCGTCGTCGAAAGGCGCCAGAATGTCTATCAGGATAGACTTGTCTTCGTGGTCGTCACGGCCCAGGTCACGCAGGCGCGTGTATAGGGGGCCCCAGGTCTCGTAAAAACCGCGGATCGCTGTTTTGGCTGTTTCATCTTCGCTTGGCCTCATGTTCCTATAGTAGATAAAAGAATCGCCGTGGTAAACTTGCTTAATCGTGAGAATAAAGGGAAACTAGGCCGCGATGTCTCTCGTTCAAGGTATTCTTCTCGGAATGGTCCAGGGTTTGACGGAGTTTCTGCCTGTCAGCAGTAGTGGCCATCTTGTATTAGTGCAGCAGATGATAGAGTTTGATGGGCCGGTCTTAGCCATTGATTCGCTACTTCATGTGGGCACGCTCTTTGCGGTACTCGTTTACTTTCGCACTGATATCAGCCAGTTGGCCCGGTCAATATGGCGATTTCTCTCGCTGGGCGAGAGGGATGACTATACCAGCGTCGCTCGCTACATAGCGGTAGCTTCGATTCCCGCTGCGGTAGCTGGGGCGGTCTTTGAAGCGTTTTTCAGCAGTGCTTTCAATTCTACCGCTACCGTCGGAGTCATGCTCTTGATTACTGGGCTTATCCTTTGGATCGCCGAAGGACAGCAAGCGGGAACCAGGACGCTCAGCGGAATGACCTTCAGCGATAGCATGTGGGTGGGGTTGGCTCAGATGGCGGCGATTATGCCTGGCATTTCTCGGTCCGGGGCCACAATTGCCGCCGGGATGGTGCGGGGCGTTGCCCGCGAGGATGCCGCCAGGTTCTCGTTCTTGCTGTCGGTGCCGATAATCGCGGGCGGGGCGGCTTTCGAGGTGCTGAGGACGGGTTTTGGCCAAATCGACTTGACCCTAGCGATAGCCGGTATGATAACCGCCGCTTTTTCGGGCTTTCTGGCTATCTCGCTGCTCATGAAGGTCGTTCGTCAGGAAAAGTTGCGTTTCTTTGCCGTTTATTGTTTTATTGTGGGCAGTGTGGCGATCACCGTCTCGCTCGTGCGTTGACGGGTTCGTCTTGAAGAGACGTCAATATGCCCAGTCGTAGTCGGAAAAACAGTCGGGAGATCATCGGCGTCGCCATCATTGCGACCGCGTTGCTGACGGCCCTCAGTCTTTTTGAGGCCGCAGGGTTGCTGGGTGACTATCTTCTGCTGGCCCTAAAATGGTCGATCGGCTTCGGTCGGTTCCTGATGCCGCTCTTTCTCTTAGGAGTGGGCGCCCTCTTTTTCACCAAAGATCCTGCCGAGACGCTTGAAGCGATCACTATCGGTTTTGCCGTATTCCTCCTATCATTAATTGTCGGGATTCACGTCAGCGTTCCGAATGAGGCCGCTTTTACCACGGAGAATATTTGGCGCTACGGAGGGCTGGTCGGAGCTGGTTTTTCTGCTTTACTGGAACGCCTGCTCGGCCAGGCAGGCAGCTATATCATAGTGGTGGCGGCAGCGCTGGGATCATTGCTCTATGTCACCGGCATTTCTTTGCGTGAATGGGCCGCCAGGTCTGCCACCGGTGTGCGCGACGCCCGGTCCAAGGGCGAGACTACCGTGGCTAAAAAGAAAGAGCGTAGCTCCACCGCGTCCCGGACGCGGGCCACCATTAAGCCACGCTCGGCAGTGGATAAGACTGTGGAGATCGTCAAGCCTAGCCGCACCGCTCCGGAGAGTGAACCTGATTGGACAGATGGGGAGTCAGGCAGCCAGTTGGAGTTGGTGGACGGAGAGAAGGAACCCAGCGGGTATAAGTTGCCGCCGGTATCCTTGCTGAAGCGGTCGCCGTCGGCAAAGCCGCGAGCTGCCAAAGCCCATAAAGAGCAGGTCAAGGTACTAGAGCAGACGCTGCGGGATTTTGACATCTACGCCAAGGTCGAGAAGGTTATCTCCGGGCCAACGGTCACTCGCTACGAGCTTCAGCTGGCTCCAGGAATTAAGGTCAACCGGATTGTGGGGCTGGCCGATGATATTGCCCTAGCGCTGGCTTCAGCTGATATCCGGGTCTTGGCACCCATACCCGGCAAAGCGGCTGTCGGCATTGAAGTCCCCAGGGTAGACCGTGAGATGGTGACACTGGGTGATCTTCTGGTGGGCTCAAACCAGCGGGCCGGTGGTACATTGGCGATTCCGCTCGGCAAAGACATAACCGGCGAGCCTTTGATGAAGAACATCGCTGACATGCCGCACATGCTGATCGCCGGAGCCACCGGCTCTGGCAAGAGTGTCTGTATAAACGGCATCCTCATGAGCATTCTGCTTCGAGCCCGCCCTGATCAGGTGAAACTGGTTCTGATTGATCCAAAGAGGGTAGAGCTGAAGCCTTACGATGATATCCCGCATCTTCTAGTTCCAGTCGTTACTGAGCCAAAGGTCGCGGCCAAGGTTCTGGGCTGGGCAGTCGGTGAGATGAGTGCCCGATATGAGTTATTGTCCGAGGCCAAGGTGCGGAATATATCTGGTTACAATGATCAGGTCAGAAGCGATCCTGGCGACCGTGAACTATTGCCGTACATCTTGGTGATCATCGACGAATTAGCCGATCTGATGATGGCTGCGGCCGGCGAGGTTGAGGATGCTATCGTTCGGTTGTCGCAGATGGCTCGGGCTGTCGGCATCCACTTGATTGTTGCTACCCAACGACCCTCAGCTAATGTTATCACTGGTCTGATTAAGGCCAATATTCCCTGCCGGGCGGCGTTTGCCGTTTCGACACAGGTAGATTCGCGAGTGGTGATCGATGCCAACGGGGCTGAGAAGCTAGTTGGCAAAGGCGATATGCTCTACATGTCACCAGAGACCCCCAAGGCTCAGCGGCTCCAGGCCCCCTTTATTGCCGAGAGCGAGATTGAGCTGGTCGTAGAATATGTCAAAAAACAAGCAAAACCGGAGTACAAGCGGGAGATTCTTTCTGACGTCAAACCCAAAGTTAAGATTGATTTCAAGGACGAGCTTTTTGATGAGGCTCTGGACTTAGTGATTACAGCTGGGCAGGCGTCCACTTCATCTCTCCAGCGTAGACTGCGGGTTGGCTATGCTCGCGCCGCCCGCCTGATAGACATGCTTGAACAGCGCGGCATGATCGGCCCGGCAGATGGCTCCAAGCCTCGTGAAGTTTTGATCACGAGAGAGGAATTGGATGAACTTCGTGATGTCGAGACGACGGCCTAATATCTAGGCTCTTAATCTGTTGCGCCTTGGGGGCGCCTTTGCTATATTTGCGTCGTACCTTTAAGCACGGTCCCGTGAGGCCGAAAAGGGAGGACAGTTGTGAATGATGCTGTTTTAACCTCTCGCGCCGCATGGCTCGGGAGTTTTTTTGTGCCTGTAACCGGAGGAAAAGCATGATTCATGGTGACTCACACGTAATGGATGAGCCGGCGATGCGCCGGGCGCTAACGCGTATTGCCCATGAAATAATAGAACGGAATCTTGGCGTTGATAACTTGGGTCTTGTTGGGGTACGCACCAGGGGCGTCTATATTGCCAAGCGGATACAGGCGAAGATCAAGGATATTGAGCGTATCGAATGCCCAGTTGGAGAGCTGGATATCACCTTATACCGGGACGACATTGCCACCAATCCGCATCCCCAGGTAGCGGCGACGGATATATTATTTGATATTAACGGCAAGGACATTATTCTCTGTGACGATGTCCTCTTTACCGGCCGGACTACCAGGGCGGCTATGGATGCGGTGATCGACTACGGACGACCGCGAACCATTCAGCTCGCCTGTCTGATAGACCGGGGGCATCGGGAGTTGCCGATCAGGGCCGATTTTGTCGGCAAGAACGTGCCTACCGCTCTGAATCAGAAGGTAAACGTGTTCATGACGGAAGAGGACGGCAAGGACGCTGTAGAGATCGGGAGGGCCTAACTTGGCGCTCTCCTGTCATGATCTAGTGTCCATTGATGATCTGACAGATAGTGATATTGCGATTCTTCTTGAGAGCGCCGCGACCTATAGTGACGTTTCTGAGCGGGTCATCAAGAAGGTGCCGGCTCTACGCGGGCGAACCATAGTCAACCTTTTTCTCGAGCCGAGCACCAGAACCCGTTCGAGCTTTGAGATTGCCGGTAAGCGGCTGAGTGCTGATGTTATCAATATCTCCGGCTCCGGCAGCAGTCTAAAAAAAGGCGAGTCACTAAAGGATATGGCTAAGACGATCGAGGCGCTGCGGGTGGACGCTGTTGTTATCCGGCATTGGGCCGCCGGCGCAGCCCGAAAGCTGGCCGAACAGATAGCGCCACCAGTGATTAATGCTGGAGATGGGAGCCATGAACACCCCACTCAAGCCCTGTTGGATGCCCTGACGATCTCGAATAGCTTGGGCACGGTCGCCGGGAAACAGGTGGCTATCATTGGCGACATCTGTCATAGCCGCGTGGCTCGGTCACTGCTGGCTTTGCTGGGGAGACTGGGGGCCAAGGTGACGGTGGTGGCTCCGCCGATGTGGTTGCCTCAGGGAATTGAAAAATTGGGGTGTACGGTTTCCTATTCGCTGGACGACGTGCTTGATTCTATGGATGTTCTTTATCTTTTGAGAATCCAAAAAGAGCGCCTGGCGACCGGAGTATATTCGACCGAAGAATATGCCCGGTCGTACTGTCTCAACCGGGAAAGGTTGGGAAGGGCAGACCCTGACTGTCTGGTTATGCACCCAGGTCCGATAAATCGTGGGGTTGAGGTAGCGGCTGATGTCGCAGATGGATCGCAGAGCTTGATAACCACACAAGTCTCCAATGGTCTGGCTGTGCGGATGGCTGTTTTCTATCAGATGCTTGGAGACGTTGCTTCTTGAGCGGCAAAATCCACATAAAGAACGGCAGAGTCGTTGATCCGGGAAGTGGGCGTGATGTGGTTGCGGATCTGCTGATTGAGGGCGGCAAGATCGTCGAGAGTTTTTCAAAGCGCGGCAGAGAGCAGGTAATCGATGCCGCCGGTTTGATCATTGCTCCGGGTTTGATTGATATGCATGTCCATTTGCGGGAGCCTGGACGTGAGGACACTGAGACCATTGCCAGCGGGACAGCTGCAGCAGCCCTTGGAGGGTTCACGACCATTGTATGCATGCCGAACACCTCGCCGACGATCGACAACCGTGCGGTGGCTGAGTATGTGCAGGGGAGGGCGGCTTTGACTCCGATTGACGTCAAAGTGGTTGGGGCCATCACAGTCGGGCTCAAGGGAGAGCGATTGGCGGAGATGGCTGAGATGTCGGCAGCGGGGGTCGTTGGCTTCTCTGATGACGGACGACCTGTATCAGACAGTGCCGTCATGCGGGCGGCTCTGGAATATAGCCTGGCCTTGGGCCGTCCGATAATCAGTCACGCAGAGGACCTGAATTTATCTGGCGCTGGGGTGGCAAACGAGGGGGACGTGGCGACCAGACTGGGGTTGGCCGGGATCCCGGCGGAAGCGGAAATCGCTATGGTGGCCAGAGATATTATTTTGGCTGAGATGACGGGTGCGCGTTTACATATAACGCATGTTTCCACGGCCGGGGCGACTGAGTTGATCCGCTCAGCCAAAGCCAAAGGGCTAGCAGTCACAGCTGACTGCACTCCGCATCATCTGGCACTTACCGACACGTTGCTCGCTGGTTATGATCCGAATCTCAAGATGAACCCGCCGCTACGGACTGAGTTTGACCGAGAGGCCCTAGTGAGTGGTGTCTTGGATGGGACATTTGATGCTATCGCCAGCGATCACGCCCCTCACGCTGCCCATGAAAAGGAACTGGAGTTTGAGTCAGCCCCCTTTGGCACAATAGGGCTGCAGTCAACGTTGCCGGCTGTCTGGACTCACGTGATCGGCGCGGATGAGCGGGGATTGCAGCGGGGATTAGCGGCTTTGACTTGCGGCCCGGCAGCTGTGTTGGGGCTGGAGTGCGGGTCGTTGGCAGTTGGAAAGACCGCCGATGTTACCGTGATTGACCCTAAGGCTAAGGTAAAGGTAGATGCTAATATGCTCGTGTCGCGCTCACTAAATAGTGCCTTCATGGGGCAAGATTTGGTTGGTTCGGCAGTACATGTTGTTAAGGCTGGAAAACTGATCGTTAAGGAGGGGGATCTGCTGTGAGAACGGCGCTGTTGGCCCTGGAGGACGGGACGATCTATGAGGGTTTAAGTTACGGAGCGCCGGGCGAGGTGAACGGCGAGATCGTCTTCAACACCAGCATGTCCGGGTATCAAGAGATTATTACTGATCCGTCGTATGCTGGGCAGATCGTGACCATGACCTATCCGATGATAGGGAATTATGGTGTTAACCAAGAGGACTACGAGTCGGCCCGTCCGCAAGCGAATGGTTTTGTGGTCCGCGAGGGGGTGCGGGCGTACAGCAACTACCGGGCCAGCGGAGGCCTAGAGCCCTGGCTGAAAGACCACGGCATCGTGGGGATCGAGGAGATAGATACACGCGCCCTGACCAAACGAATTAGGACGGCGGGGGTACTGCGGGGGGTCATCTCCACGGAAGACCAGTCGGGGGAGAGTCTGGTTGCTAAGGCGCGTCGGGCGCCCCTTTTGCTTGGGCAAGGATTAGTGGGCCAGGTAACTACTAACGAAGAGTATCTGGTAGGTGACGGCCCGATCAGGGTGACAGCTGTCGATTATGGGGCCAAGCGCAGCATCATGGATCTGCTCGTGGCGTCTGGTTGTCGAGTGCGCGTGGTGCCGGCAACTGCTGACGTTGAGCAGATATTGGCTGATGACCCAGACGGTGTTTTCTTGTCGAATGGTCCCGGAGACCCCAGCGAAGTGGAATCTGCAATTGATGTTATCCGTTTGTTACTGGGGAAGAAGCCTGTGTTTGGCATCTGTCTCGGACATCAGTTGCTCTGTCGCGCCCTGGGGGCCAAGACTTATAAATTGAAGTTCGGTCATCGTGGTGGTAACCAGCCTGTTAAGAACCTGGCTACCGGGAGAGTAGAGATAACTTCTCAGAACCACGGTTATGCAGTCGATCCAGAGACGTTACCGAAGAATGTGGACACGACGCATGTCAACCTAAACGACCTGACCAACGAGGGTGTTCGTTGCCGGGAGATACCCGCTTTTTCTGTTCAGTATCACCCGGAAGCCAGCCCGGGACCACATGACTCCCGGTATCTGTTTGATGACTTCGTCGCGCTAATAAAGGAAGGGGCAGTCAGTGCCTAAGAGAACCGATATAAAGAAGATCCTGTTGATCGGTTCCGGCCCGATAGTTATTGGTCAGGCCTGCGAATTTGATTATTCCGGCACTCAGGCATGTAAAGTGTTACGGCAGGACGGTTATGAGATTGTGCTTGTTAACAGCAACCCGGCGACGATTATGACCGACCCGGAGTTTGCAGATAAGACCTACATCGAGCCGATTACACCGGATATTGTGACTAAGATCATCGCTAAGGAGCGGCCCGACGCGATCCTGCCGACCCTTGGCGGACAGACTGCCCTCAATACTGCGGTGGCTTTGGCCGACGCCGGCGTGCTGGAGAAGTACGGAGTCGAGATGATTGGGGCCGGTATCGAGTCGATCAAGAAAGCCGAGGACCGAAGTCTCTTCAAGCAGGCCATGGAGCAGATCGGTTGTGAGGTGCCCTTCTCAGGGTTTGCCTATAGCCTTGAGGATGCCGACAAGCTGGTTGAAGAGATCGGCTTCCCGGTGGTCATCAGGCCGAGCTTTACGATGGGCGGAGCCGGCGGTGGCATAGCTTACAACGTCAAGGAGTTCAATGAGATAATCGCCGATGGTCTCATGCTGAGCCCAACCGATGAGGTTCTGGTCGAGGAATCTGTCTTGGGTTGGAAGGAATACGAGCTGGAGGTGATGCGGGACAATAACGACAATGCCGTTATTGTCTGCTCGATCGAGAACCTCGATCCGATGGGGGTCCACACTGGTGACAGCATCACGGTGGCTCCTGCTCAGACGCTGACCGACAAGGAATATCAAGAGATGAGGGATGCCGCCCTCAGCATCATGAAGGAAATTGGGGTAGCGACCGGAGGGTCGAATATTCAATTTGCCGTCGATCCGGCTACGGGGCGCCGGGTGGTCATCGAAATGAATCCGCGGGTCTCGCGAAGTTCAGCTCTGGCGTCGAAAGCTACCGGTTTCCCAATAGCCAAGATCGCAGCCCAGCTGGCAGTAGGATATACGCTAGATGAGATTGTCAACGATATTACCAGGGAGACCCCGGCCTGTTTTGAGCCGTCCATCGATTATGTGGTGGTCAAGATGCCTCGTTGGACGTTCGAAAAATTTCCCGATACGGACGAGACCCTGACGACCAAGATGAAATCTGTCGGGGAGGCGATGGCCATTGGCCGGACGTTTAAAGAGGCCCTTCAGAAAGTCATCCGCTCCTTGGAGATTGGCCGATTTGGACTGGGGGCGGACGGACAAGATGATATCGTTATGTCAGAGCTGGAACGAAAGCTTAGTGTGGCCAATCAGGATCGTATCTTCTATATCCGAGCGGCGCTTGTGGCTGGAATGAGTGTCGAGAAGATTTCTAGTCTTAGCGGGATTGACCCCTGGTTTGTGTCGCAGATAGCAGAAATAGTCGCGATAGAGCAGGAGTTGGCTGGGACTTCGTTGGTGGAATTTGACCACCCGTTGATGAGACGCGCTAAGCGAGCCGGTTTTTCCGATGTACAGCTTGCGCACTTGAGCGGCAGTGATGAGCTAGCCGTGCGCAGTCGACGAAAAGAGTTAGAAGTCATTCCAACATTCAAGACTGTTGACACCTGTGCGGCAGAGTTTGAAGCCTACACCCCCTATTATTACTCCACCTATGAGACTGAGGACGAGGTTCGCGAGTCGGATAGGCCAAAAGTGATGATTCTTGGTGGGGGGCCGAACCGGATAGGGCAGGGAATTGAATTTGACTACTGCTGTGTCCACGCCGCGTTTGCCCTGAAAGAGGATGACTTTGAAACAATCATGGTCAACTGCAACCCAGAGACGGTTTCGACCGACTATGACACCTCGGATCGGCTTTACTTTGAACCGCTGACCTTCGAGGATGTGATGAACATCATCGATCGAGAGCAACCGGTTGGGGTAATCGTCCAGTTTGGCGGACAGACGCCTCTCAAGCTGGCTCGGGCGCTGGAGGAGGCTGGGGTGCAGGTTCTGGGGACAAGTCCGGACTCGATCGATCTTGCCGAAGACAGGCGTCGCTTTGGCGCACTTCTTGAAGAACTAGGGATTCCCCAGGCGGACAATGGAACCGCGCGCTCGTATGATGAGGCCATGGCCGTCGCCGGTCGCATTGGGTATCCGCTACTCGTTAGGCCCTCATATGTTCTTGGTGGACGCGCTATGGAGCTAGTCTATTCCGCCGAGATGCTGGAGGGATACATGGTTTCGGCCGTCAACGCTTCGCCGGAGCACCCGATATTGATAGACAAGTTTCTCGAGGGCGCGATCGAGGTCGACGTAGACGCACTCTGCGATGGACTGCAGGTGTTTGTGGCCGGGGTGATGGAGCACATTGAGGAGGCCGGTATTCATTCAGGAGATAGTGCTTGCGCCATGCCGCCTTTTACGCTCAGTGACCGGACATTGGTCAAAATAAAAGACTATACGGTGCAGCTCGCTCAAGCAGTCAATGTTGTCGGCTTGCTGAATATACAATTTGCCGTGAAGGACGAGGCGGTGTATGTGATTGAGGTCAACCCGCGGGCCTCGCGCACAGTGCCCTTTGTAAGCAAGGCGATCGGTGTGCCGTTAGCTAAAAACGCCGCCAGGGTAATGGCGGGGCGGCTCTTAAAAGATCTGGCCCTAGATATTCCCACACACATCAACTATACATCGGTCAAAGAGGCGGTTTTACCGTTCGACCGTTTTCCAGGCGTCGATACAATGCTCGGACCGGAGATGCGCTCAACGGGTGAGGTGATGGGTGTGGCCGACTCTTTCGGAGTGGCATACGCGAAGTCTCAGCTGGCCTCTGGACTCCATCTGCCGGCCGGTGGGCGCATTTTTATAAGCGTGTGTGATAAAGATAAGCGTTCGATCCAGATGGTCGCCCGGCAATTGGCTGATCTTGACTATAAATTGGCGGCCACCAAGGGGACGGCGGCGGTTATCATGAAAGCCGGCATCGCTGTTGACGAGGTGGTCAAGGTGACCGAGGGCCGACCGAATGTGGTAGATATGATCATCAATAACGAAGTTCACCTCGTGATCAACACCCCTTGGGGCCGGGGTCCGCGGGCGGACGGGCATCAGATCCGGATGACCGCTGCTGCTCACGGAATCACTTGTGTCACTACCATGTCGGCTGCGCAGGCGCTCGTTCAGGGCCTGCAGGCGGTGCGCGACGACGAGATCACCGTTAAGCCGCTCCAGCAACACTACCGGGATAACGCGGCGCTCTCTACCGCTCCGGCAACAACGGCGGGAATGCCTGAGATTGTCGATCTCGCCGCAGAAAAAGCAGGGGAGACGATAGCCAAGTAGTTATGTACCAAGTTAAGAGTACAGTCATCGCTGTTGAGTCGTTGACCAAGGATATTTTCAAGCTGACACTTTTCGCTCCCGAGATCGCGCGCGCTGCGCGGCCAGGCCAGTTCATCCATTTGTTGTGTGGGGACAACCAAGCGTATATCCTCAGGCGCCCGTTCAGTATTCACCAGGTTGTTGGGGAGGATACGATTGATGTTTTGATCAGGACCGTCGGGCAAGGGACTCAATGGCTGGCGCGCCGACGGCCAAAGGATCGATTGGACTGCATAGGGCCGCTCGGAAAAGGTTTCTCGATAGAGCCAAAGGTTGAGAGAGCCATACTGGTGGCCGGCGGGATCGGGGTAGCGCCGATGGTCTTTCTGGCGCGCCACCTCTTTGATTCTGGTGTTCGCGCCTATGCTCTGATGGGCGCGGTTTCCGCCACAGACTTGCTGGATGCGATGGAGCTCCGGCGTTCGACCAGGCGTGTCTTTGTGGTGACTGAGGACGGCAGTCAAGGCGAGAAAGGTTTGGTTACTGACATCTTGGCCGAGCAACTGGAATCTATCGCACCGCAGGTTGTCTACGCGTGTGGGCCCGAGGGAATGCTCCGCAACGTGGCCGGGATTTGCGCTCGATTCGGAGTTGCTTCCCAGGTCTCGCTCGAGGCGCGAATGGCCTGCGGAATTGGTGCTTGTCTGGGTTGCGCGGTGGACACGATCGATGGATATAAGAATGTTTGCTCCCACGGGCCGGTATTTACCGCCGAGGCATTGGGGTGGGGAAGTGGCTGATTTACAAGTAGACATTGGTGGCCTGATGCTGAAAAATCCAGTTATCGCCGCCTCGGGAACATACGGGGTCGGTCGGGAATATCAAGCTCTAATTGATATTGGCAAGCTAGGCGCCGTCTGCGCCAAGACCATAACTCTCAAGCCCCGGGACGGCAACCCGCCGCCGCGTCTTTGGGAGACACCTTCGGGATTACTAAACTCGATTGGGCTACAGAACGACGGCGTTGATGCCTTTATCGCGCACGATCTGCCTTTCTTGGAGGGGTTGGGTGTGCCCGTCATAGTAAGCGTTGCTGGCAACACTGTGGATGAGTACGTAAAACTAGTGAAGATGGTCGGCTCACTTGAGGCTACTGGAGCCATTGAATTAAATATCTCCTGTCCGAATGTTAAAGCCGGCGGAGCCCTCTTCGGCTCAAATGAAGTACTAGCCGCCGAGGTGACCGCCAAAGTGAGATTGGCGACGACCAAACCATTGATCGTTAAGTTGACCCCTAATGTTAGCGATATTAGCGCTGTGGCTCTGGCGTGTGAGCGAGCCGGGGCTGACTCGATCTCCTTAATAAATACGGTTTTAGGGATGGCGGTGGATATTGAGACCGGTCGACCGCGTTTGGGAGCGGTGGTTGGTGGGCTCTCTGGGCCGGCAATCCGACCGATCGCTGTCCGAATGGTCTGGGAGGTCGCCAAAGCTGTGTCTGTCCCTGTGATCGGCATGGGAGGGATCGCCAGTGCCGCCGATGCTATTGAGTTTATTATCGCGGGGGCCACAGCAGTATCGGTTGGCACAGCTAATTTTGTTGACCCCCAGGCGCCACTCAAAGTGATCGAAGGTATTGGCAGGTATCTTGATGAGCGGAAAATAGGCGCGGTTGATAGATTGACCGGGGCCCTGGTGGTCGAGCAACATGACTGAGCTTATTGTTGCTCTCGACAACCCAGATGAAAGGGAAGCCCTAGCACTGGCCGAGGAGCTTATGCCGGCAGTCGATTTTTTCAAAGTTGGGCTGAGCCTCTTTGCGGCAGCCGGTCCGGCGGTGGTTGATAGGCTCAAGTCCCTGGGAGCTTCGGTCTTCCTGGATTTGAAGTTTCATGATATTCCCGCCCAGGTAGAGGGGGTCTGTCGTATCGTCGGTGCGTATGGAGTGGACATGGTGACTGTGCACACCTTTGGCGGGCTGGAGATGATGCGGGCGGCGCAAAGAGGGCTGATCGCGGGGGCGAGTGGGGCTAACCGTGGTGTGCCAATAGCGGTTGGGGTGACGGTTTTGACCAGCCTTGATGCCGGTGATTTGGAGGCTACTGGTGTGACCGCTCTCCCGCAGGATCAGGTCGGGAGACTGGCTGCCTTGGCTGAAGGAGCCGGGCTAGCCGGGGTGGTGGCTTCTGCGCTGGAGATCCCGATGATCCGCACGATTACTCCAAAGAGTTTCAAAGTGGTGACGCCGGGCATTAGGCCGCTTTGGGCCGATGTGGGCGACCAGAAGCGGGTGGCTACTCCGGCGGAGGCGGCCAAAGCGGGGGCGGATTACGTGGTGGTCGGGCGGCCAATAACCGGGGCCGACGATTCGAGCGAGGCGGCCGACAGAATCATCGAAGAATTGGTCTTAAAGTAGCGGTTTTTGCCCGTTGTCACCAATGCAGCGATTCGCTATAATTCTCGCCGTTCAGGATATTCCTCGGTAGCTCAATGGTAGAGCATTCGGCTGTTAACCGAAGGGTTGTAAGTTCGAGTCTTACCCGAGGAGCTAGTTTTTGATCAAAGTTCTTGCCGTTTGAAGCTGAGTCCGGCTCCAATAAGAGCTAAAGCAGCAAGGAAAACAGAGCTTGATATGGGGACTATAGCGTCCGCGAGACTAAGAGTTTCACGGACGCCGGTCACAGCCAAGTTGCTCAGCGCTCCCGGAGATGTATCTCTTAGCCAACTGCTTAGCGAGGGCAATAGACTTAAGGTAAAGAAGGCGCTCAGCGCGGCGCCACCGGCGCCAATCGGTTTCGAGAAGATCGCACTTGCGGCTATGGTCAGGGTAAACATAAGAACCATGTAGACTCCAAATACCAAGTTGGCTAAGGCAAACCGCGCCAGGTGTGCCTCGCCAAAAAGCGCCAGCGTGTAGAGGTAGCAACTGCCCGCCCCCAGCACCAACGACGATGTCAACCAGCTGCCGTGAACGAGCCATTTTGAGAGCAACAAGGCGGAGCGTCGGACCGGCTTCGTGACAACCATCCCCAGAACGCCCGTTGACTTCTCCTCACTGATCAAGCCCATAGAAAAGAGAATAACTGCCAGCATCCCGATCTGTATCATGTTCTTAAAGTAGGCCTGAAAGGCCTCGATTTCACTTGGCTCAGGCAGCTTGATCAAGACGTCTTGTCCCTGAAGTTGGGACTCAAGGATCGCCGGGAGAAACCAGGTGGTCGCCGGAGCGGAGAGGCCGAGAAAGAGAAAGAGCGCCGGGATAGACCAGAGGCGATGCGTTCTTACTATCTCGATCACCTCCTTCTTGATCAGCGCGGTCATGCCATGATCCTCAGGAATATTTCCTCCAACGTCGGCGTGCCGACTTTAAATTGGCGGAGAGGGAGGGAGAGCTCACTAATAATTTTCGGCAAAGCTATCTGGGCCTGATCAAAATCACTAACCTTGACACGAACAGTGCGCTCAGACGCCGTGACTTCGTGTACCCATTCTGTTGATGATAAGCGGCTGATCAGCCCATCTATCGGTCCGTCGATATCAATAAGAAAGACCGGTTCGATATGGTCGGCCTTGAGCGAGGCCAGGTCGGCTTCCAGGATGCCCCGGCCCTTGTTGAGCATGGCGACCCGATCACAGACTCTTTCAACATCTTCGAGAATATGGGTTGAGAGAAAAACTGTCTTTTCTTCTGACAGGTTGGCGATCATATCAAGGACTTCTTTTCGACCTAAGGGGTCCAGAGCGGAGGTCGGTTCGTCCAGCAGGAGCAGTTCCGGGTCATTGATGAGCGCTTGGGCGATCCCCAGGCGTTGCCTCATGCCCCGCGAGTAATGGGCAGTAGGTCTGAGGTTCCCAGCCAGACCGGAAAAGTCCAGAAGGTAGTCGAGGCGGGAGCGGCGGTCTGCGCCAAAGAGGCCGAACAGATCAGCGCAGAACGCCAGGTACTCAGGGGCGTTCATCCATCCGTAAAAAGCCGGGTTCTCCGGCAGGTAGCCAATTTTTCGACTGATTTCCAGGGTGTCCAGGCCTACCTTATACCCCAGCACTTCAGCCTCCCCGGATGTTGGCCGTGCCAGACCCGTCAAGATGCGCATCACGCTGGTCTTTCCGGCACCATTGGGGCCGAGAAAACCAAAGACGGAGCCCAAAGGGACCGATATATTCAGTCCGGTCAGGGCTGGGAACGAGCCAAAGCGCTTGCCAAGATCACGCGTTACTATCGCGTTCAATGTTCCCCTTGCGTCCGAAGACCAAATACAGGATAGCCCCGACCCCGCTGACCAACAAGATTAGCAGCGCCCAGGGGACCTTGCTCCCGCCGGAAACGTGTTCCCGCCTGATCAGATCGATCAAGGCCCCGATCGTCAGCAATAACTGGAGGATTATTAATGGCGCCAGCGAGATAAGGATCCTGCTCAGTGAATCGTCCATAAGAATACCCTCCTTAGCCGTCTTTTGTTATGATAAGACACAGTCGGCAACAGACAAGAACCTACTAAATGACACCACGCAAGCTCAATAGGCTTATAGAGTTACTATCAGAACATGGCTCACAGTCGATCTCGTACTCTACACTACAGAGCGACCTCAAGCATCACATAGAGTTGGAGCGAGGCTATGCGGCCTACGGGTCGCATCTCAACCACAACTTTATTCTTGGCAATCCCATCTGTTCACCGGATGAAAAGACTGATTTTATCGAAAGCGTTATTAGTAATCTTGACGACCCGGCGTTTGTGCAGGTAGATCGGGAGACCGCAGAGCTGCTTCATGATGAGTTCGGGTATAAGGTAACCAAGCTTGGTGTCGAGACTCTACTGCCGATTCAGGAATACAGACTTGAGGGTGACACCGCTAAGAGCCGCCTGCGAGCGTCGATTCGCCGCGGGCGTGAAACGGCTGAAGTTGTTGAACTCAGCCAGTCAGAGCTAGCGCAGAATTTTGATATTGGGCCGGCGGAACTCGAGGCGGTAACTGCTGAGTGGCGGAGAACCAAAAAGATTAAACGGCCGCTCAGATTCTTAATCAGAAGGGCTGTCTACGACGACGAGCCATATGTGCGAAAGTTCTATTCTATTGACGCCAATAAGAATCTCCAAGGGTTTATGTTTTTTGACCCGATTTTCGATGGAGGTGAGGTTGTTGGGTATTGCCCAAGTGTGATGCGGGCTCGCCCGAGCGCTTCGATGGGCCATGTGGCCTATATCCTCTTTATGGCTATGGAGGAGTTCAAGGCCGAAGGTAAAAGCCTGATCTCTCTGGGGCTGTCGCCTTCCTTGCCGAACCGATCGGGCCTGCGCCATGATCTGTTGACGTACTATGGTCTTAAGTTGCTCTACCGTTACGGGAACGGCCTCTACAATTTCAAGGGGATGAGTTTTTACAAGAACCAATTCAGAGGCCTGACAAGCGATTCATACTGTGCGACCAGGCGTGCGTTCTCCGGGTTTGAGTCACTGGCCATCGCCAGGTTTACCGGTTTTATCTAACGATTAGACAAAGATCGGTTCATGTGATAGAAATATCGAGCTGTTTTTCCAAAGAGAAATATGAAAGAGAAGGTTATGGAATTTAGAAATGTCGCCATTATTGCGCACGTCGACCATGGGAAGACTACCCTGGTTGATGAGTTACTTAAGCAGGCCAACACCTTCAGACATAACGAGGCCGCGTTCTCGCAGACCCTATTAATGGACTCGAATGACCAGGAAAAAGAGCGAGGGATCACTATCCTGGCGAAGAACACCGCGGTTAAATACAAGGGAACAAAGATCAACATCATCGATACGCCCGGACATGCTGATTTTGGCGGTGAGGTGGAGCGGACGCTTAACATGGCTGACGGGGCGATTCTGGTCATCGATGCCCAGGAGGGGCCGATGCCGCAGACTAAGTTTGTTCTAAAAAAAGCGCTGGAGATTGGCCTGAAGCCTATTGTCGTCATAAATAAGGTGGACAAGGCGGCCCGAAGAATCGACGAAGTTATAGAAATGACTCACGAGCTCTTTCTTGACCTGGCCACGGACACGGACCAGCTTGAGTTTCCGGTCTATTACGCGGTCAGCCGCGAAGGAAAGGTGTGGGCGGAGGTTCCGGATGACTTTACCGCGACTGCGGATCTCACCCCGTTATTTGAGGGCATTATCGAGCACGTCCCCCCGCCCCAGGCGGATCCAAA
>CAXMSJ010000092.1:0-2641 GCA_964196305.1 uncultured Acidimicrobiia bacterium | reverse complement strand
TATTCCCAAGAAGTTTCAGGGAGCTTTCCAATTGACTTCGGGAACAGCGGCCAACCGGTTTGAGATTTGGAAAGCCGGTTGGTATATGGTCAAAGATCGTCCGCTTTTTGGACAAGGGCTAGACACCTACCGGATCGCCAGCGAACACTATGAGACCAAGAGATATGTCGGACTCGTTCAAGGGGGGACAGTCTCCGATAATGCCCACAACTATTTTATCCACTTGGCCGCCGGCGGCGGTCCGGCGGCGGCGCTCGCTCTTTACGGTTTCTTTTTTGCCTGGATAGTTCGGATGGTGCGTGTTCGATCGCGCGCCCCGGATGAATCTGCGCGGTTGTATATCATCGGTGGGGCGGCCGCCGCTCTTGGTTATTTAGCGACGATGTTACTGGGGATCAGCATTGTCGGGGCCACTTCTACTTTTTGGTTGTTGATGGGAGCCCTCTCCGGCTTTACCTCCCGGTGGACGCCGGAGTACCGTCTTTACGATCTCTCTCCCTGGTCGCAGGGGTCTAAGATGGCGGCTTCCTTAGCGTTGATTCTGGTGTCTTTGGTGGTCGCCGGTTTGACCGTGGCGATGTATATTTCCGACATCTATTTCGTCGAGGGATTGAAGGCGCAAGGCCGGGGTATTCAGTATACCGAGTACTATATGAATCGCTCGATCAGCTTATATCCCGGAAACGGACGCGTCCCGTCCCGCTTGGGGCAGATCTACATGGGGGTAGCTAGTCAAGCGCTTCAAGCGAAAAACAGTCAGCAGTTTCAGGTCTTTATCAACAAAGCCATCGACTCGTTCCAGCGGGCGATCGAGATGGAGCCGCAAGAAGTTGATTACAAAGTCTTTTTGGCCAACGCTTACGGAAATCAAGGCAAGACAGCGGAGGCTGTCGAGTTACTCGAAAAAGTTATTGAGCGTCGTCCATACTCTGTTCCCGGCAACTATCTGGCCGGTCAGTTCAAGCAGCGCTTGGGGCGCAAGCAGGAAGCTGCCAGTCACTACGAGATAGTATACGAGCTTTCCCCCCAGTATCTTAATCTGACGACGACTCTGGCCGAGCTCTACCGGGAGCTTGGTAATGACGCTAAAGCAGCTGAGTATCAGGCGATTATCGACGGGAACGTCGGACAGTAAGTCGCTGGATCATTGATTTTGCACCCCCAATGTCGTAGATTGTTTTAAAGGGGAGCTAGTTCATGGCAAAAAATTCAAACATCGTGAAGATTCCGCCTACGACGATTGCGCGGCTGCCTCTCTATTTACGTTGTTTGCAAGATATCCGGGCCAAGCAGGTCGAACTCATCTCATCGTTTGAATTAGCCGAATTGACCGGTGGAAACGCGGCTCAGTTACGGAAAGATTTGTCGTATTTAGGCGAGTTTGGCACTCGCGGGGTTGGGTACGAAGTCGAGGAACTGATCGGTCAGATCAGCAGGTGGCTTGGGGTCGGCACGGTGCGTTCGGTGGCGGTTGTCGGCATGGGTCGCTTAGGGCAGGCTCTCTGTGATTACCAGGGGTTCTTTGATAAGGGTTTTACGATCACACATGTTTATGAGGTTGATCCAGGAAAAATAGGCACTACGATCGCGGGAATTAAAGTGGCGCACATTGACGACCTAGGTCAAGGCAACCAATTTGAGATAGGCGTGATTGCTACGCCGGCCTCGGGAGCACAAGAAGCAGCTGACCGATTGATAGCTGCGGGCGTCAAGGCTATTCTCAACTTTGCTCCGGTCAATATTGAAACAAAAGATGATACTTGCGTCCGTCATGTCGATTTCGCTTCAGAGCTGCAAATCATGGGCTTCCATCTCTCCAGAATCGAGCAAGGACTAGCTTCAGACTGCTGTAACTGACCGACCGCAATCCCGTTTCTGAGCTGGCAAAGTGGTGGCTATTCGAGTTATAATAGCTTGATAATTACCGTCCGCGAGGATCTGAAACTTTGCCGGATAATGAGGATGAAGAAGGTCGCGAGACTGAGGCGATCACCGAAGGTCAAGAAGACGAGAGACGAGCGCGGCCATATGCGCTTTTATTTTGGCTTCTCGGCTTTCTGATAACCGCCGGCAGTCTTGGCGGGCTTGGTTATGTAGCTCTGAAGAACGGACCAGCTGCTGTACAGATCATTGAGAGTCGTGAATGTTTTGCTTGCCATGCGGACGCGGCTGAACTTCTAGAACGTAGCACCGTTCACAAGCCCTTTACTCAGCAACGGTGTACCGCTTGTCACACTCCGCACGGTACTGAGATCGTCACCACGATCCGTTCGGTCCGAAAGCTCCTGGGGTTTTCAGATGAACGTGTTGATAGGCAGGGAGAGCTCTCTAAAGATGAACGCCTGCCGATGAGTGAGGCTCCAAAACCAAAAGAAAAGTCGCGCCTCAGAAGGCCGATAAAGGTTCTTTGCGCTGACACCTGTCACGCTAATCTTTATCAGACAGGCATGGCCAAGAAGGTGAAGATGCCTCCCTTCATGAAGAAGCAATGCACTAGTTGTCACGAGGTTCATGCTTCAGATCAGCAGTATATGCTTAAGGCGGCCATCAAGCCCCTCTGTCTTTCATGTCACCAAGCGATCGCCAAGTACTACCTGGAACCAAATCTCCACCCACCTTTTAAGGCCGGGTCTTGCACTTC
>CAXMSJ010000091.1:0-4291 GCA_964196305.1 uncultured Acidimicrobiia bacterium | reverse complement strand
AGGGCAGGCCCAGAGTGCTGAGAAAACCGCTCGCGATTTCCTCTCGATGTAGTTGGGCCAGGATCGGAGCCTCATCGACCAGTGCCACAGCAATCTTTACTGAGCCCAAAAGGCCTCCAGTCTGTCGACTAGTTTTGGCATGGAGTAGTGGTCTCTGGCATATTGTCGCGCCCGCTCGCCCATGGCCACCAGCTCAGCGGCTGGTAAGCGGTGGAGGTCAGAGATAGCTGTGGTCATAGCTTGTGGCTTGGCGGGGTCGACAGTTATGCCGCCGCCGCTGAGGCTAACGGGATCGCCAGGAATCTTTCCCGCCAGGACAACCGGACGACCCGCGGCCAAGTAGGTAATCAGCTTGTTGGATCCGACCCCGAATCGTTGGCGAGCCCCAGCATCATAGTAGTGGGCCAGACAGATATGGGCGGACTGAAGAAGAGACGGGACTGCTTCTTTTGGGATCGGTCCGGGAAATTCAACATGAGAGAGTCCGGCTTGGCGGCACTCGGCCATCAGCCCAGCTCTCTCATCGCCGTCTCCAGCCAAGATCAGTTTGTAGCGGGTTGCATCCAAGTTTTTGGCGGCTGCGATCAGGTGTCCGACTTGGTCGGCCGGCCCAAACGCTCCGACATAGGCAGCCACCAGCGGCTCATCTATTTTTCGCGTTAGGGGAGTGGTAGAAAAGGCTGCTTCCGGTGCCCCCTGGGGCAAGTAGAGGATGTCTTGTTCCAAAAAACCTTGCTCAAGGAAGTAATCTTGGGCTCCGGCGAGAGGGGTGATCACCTTTTCCGCTTGTCTGTAAAGTTGATTTTCCAGGCGGCGCATCCAAAGGACTAGCGGGTGGCTGGAGCTGATCGTGCCGAGATCTACGAGCGTTTGCGGCCAGACGTCCCGGACCTCCATAATAAAACGGGCCTTAAGTCGTCGGGCTGTTTTCATGGCCGCCTTGACGGCAAACAGGTGAACTGAACTGCCGATGATGATATCTGGGGCGGAAATGTGGTCGTTATCGGGTAGGTTGCCGGCCACAGTGGCTGCCCGGCGCGAGAAGTCGATCATGTTCAGAAAACGGCGCCAGTCGTTCTGTTGATAGGCAGCGGTCCGTATCCAAATAAACCGGACGCCCTCAATAGTTTCCATACGCCACTGTTCGTCCGGCTCAAGTTTCATCTCCCGGTGCTCTCGATGGGAGAAGCTGGAGGCGAATATTACTACTTCATAGCCCCGTTTGACCAGTTCGCGAGCGATGTCGAAATGGCGCGTACCACCGGCTTGGTCGGGAGGGACAGCGTAATGGTTAAATATCCACACGGAACGGGAAGTCCGGGTGGCTGTCATCACTCCGCCCCAAGGCCGTAAACGGCCATGGTGCGTTGAGCGATCTTCGACCACGAGGCTGCTTCTTGCGCGTATGCTTGGCCGTTGGCGCCCAACTGTCGGGTTATTTCCGGGTTAAGCAGCAACTCTTTAAGCTCTCTGGCCAGCGCGTTGGTATCGCCGGCCGGGACGAGCCGTCCGCCGCCGCTCCTTTCAATCAGCTCGCTGATGCCGCCCACTCTGGAGGCGACCATGGGCACTCCGAAGGAGAAGGCGGTAAAGGCCACTCCGCTTTGATATGTTTCTCTATAGGGGAGAGCCACCACATCAGCTGCCAGAAAGTACTGCGCCACCTCTGTGTTCGGGATGTACCCAGTTCTTATCAGCACACAGTCGCTAAGACCGGCAGCTTCGATGGCGCGCTGATATGGCTCGAACGGCTCTAGGGGGTTTCCGGCAATCACCAACCGGAAACCGTCAACTTGACGGCGGATTTGCCTACAGGCTTCGATTAGGATGTCGAGGCCTTTGTAGGCTCGGATCACTCCAAAGAAGAGGACCACTCTGTCTGTCTCCTGCAGTCCGAGCGTTCGCCGGGCGGTCGCCCGATCTCCCACTTCATCGGTTGGGAAAAATCCGTATTGACCGATCGGTATGACTGAGGCCGGGGCATGGTTCGGCTCGACTGCAGCTAGAGGCTGGCGATTATCATCAGCGTGAATGATGATCTGATCCACCTGGCGATATATTCGGCCGTAAACCTGGCGATGCCAGCGTCTCTGCTCGTGCGGCAGGATGTTGTGGGCGGTCCAGATAAGGCGATGAGAAGCGTCACTTTGGGCTCTGGCCAGATTACGAGCGAGCAGCCAATCAGCCCAGACTAGAGAGGCTTGCCAATGGATCACGCGCGGTCGTTCCCGGGCTGCTTTTTGACTCAGAGCTTTGATCCCACCCATTAGCGCTGCCATCTTGGCTAGTTGTCGAGGCCCGGCCGGTAGGTTGGCCGCGCGCTTTCGTAGCGGAAAGAGGGGGGTGACCGGGTATCTTGCTTCATCTGCGAACTCATATTCGTCTGCCGTCACCAGTTCTACATCTACCCCCTGCTCCAACAGAGCACTAGCGAGACAGTGGGTATATTGCGCTATGCCGCCGCGCCCGAGCGGCTCAGCCAGGACAACCTCGGCCATCAGGTCTTCTTAGGCCTCGGTCTCGTCTTCACCGGCAACGATGAAGCCCATTTCTTCGTGGGAGTCTTGGTGGAGCTGTTCGTAAATATGCGACATGCAACGGAGCAGACCCTGCCCCATATCGACAAATGGATTAGCGGTCAGCTTTTTACCCATGCGGGGGCTGAAAGAGTAAGGGGTGATCTTATAGTGGGCGGCGCGATTGGAGTCAGTATAAGTGATCTCAACCTTGCCTCCGAGCATCTCTTTGATCATCTCCAGGAGGTCCCGGTAGCGCATTGCCTGCTGCCCGGTCAGCACCACATGTTCATTCTTGAACTGGTCGGCGAGGATATCTACACTGCAGCGGGCGGCATCCTCAACGTGGATATACTCTCTAACCTCGTCGCCTGTTCCCGCGTACTCGAGCCGGCCATTAGAGAGTGCTTCGGTTAGCAGTCGGTGGACGCTGTTGGTGTCATCGGCCCGCTCGCCATAGAGCGAGCCATACCGCAAGATGGTATAGGGCAGTCCAAAGAGCTGCTGGTAGTTTTCAATGAACATCTCCGCTGAGCGCTTACTTGTCTGATAGAAGTACCCGGATTCACTGTATACATAGGCGGAACTGGCGAAGACAAAGCGCTCTGCCCCTCCCAGTCGGGCAGCCTCCAAGGCGATGACGTTGCCGAGGATGTTATATTTAACCGTGTCTTCCGGGCGCTTGGCGCATTCGTCGATGTCTGCAATGCCGGCGAAATTATAAACGACATCAGCGCCTTCGGCCGCCGCGCGAACACTCTTCTCATCAAGGATGTCTCCGACGACCATCTCTTGCTCCGCTTGCAGGTAGGCTGAAGGGCGAATGTCGTAGACGATCACTTTATGTCCGGCCTCGGTCAAGGCGTCAGCCACATGGCTTCCCAGGAAACCGGCGCCTCCGTAGATCGTTACCTTCATGCCCCGACCGTCACCGCCAACGCCGTGAGCAGGTTTTCTGCCGCCTCCAGTTCCATCTGCCCCCTGGTCTCTCTGGCATAGGAGCCGACGTGTGCCGTCAGTACGGTGTTTGGGCAATCAGTTAGCGGACCGCTATATGGTTCTGCGGTGAAGCAGTCGAACGCAGCGCCGCCGAGACGGCCATTATTTAGGGCCTCGGCCACAGCTTCCTCATCGACCAGGCCGCCCCTGGCAGCATTTATTAAGTAGGCGTCAGGACGCATCTTCGCTAGGCGTTCTCTATCAATGAGCGGTCCAGTCCCAGTTGTTGCCGGTACATGTAGCGTGATCAGGTCGGCCGTGGACAAGACATTGTCGAGCCCTGTCATCTCTATCGTCGCATGGTCATCGAGAGCTGGGTCACAACCGATTATCCGACATCCGAAACCAGCTAGCCGTTCGGCGACCCCACGGCCGATCCGACCGCAGCCGATCACTCCCACGGTCATCGTGGAGATAAGGCGTCCGGTGGGGCGGTGCCACTCACCGCGTTTGACGGCGGCGTCGATCACACTGATCCCCCGGACGAGACAAAGGGCGAGCCCGACGGTTAGCTCAGCGACGGCCACCGTAGGGGCATCGGGCGTGTTGAAGACCGGTATGTCCAGCTCGTCTGCGGCTTCGAGGTCGACATTGTCGAGACCCGTACCGCAACGCGAGATGACCCTCAGCTCTGCGGCGTGACGCAAAACCGTCGACGTCAGAGGTTCGACACCGGCGAGAAGCCCTATCGGTCGATGCTCGGCTAACAATTCGGAGATCTCGCTCTCGGTCAACTTTCGCTTATAGGGATTGAAGACAGGTTTAAACTGGCTCTT
>CAXMSJ010000090.1:0-9668 GCA_964196305.1 uncultured Acidimicrobiia bacterium | reverse complement strand
GACCAGCTTCATCGGGCTGAGGCTGACGAGGACGCGCGTCAACTTACCAGACTTAACCTCTACCTCAGCTTGACCTGTTTGAGTAGTGTCCAGCGTTGAGTTGGGCGACCGTACCAGCTCTATCACGTAATGACCAGGGCTCAAATCAGTCACGGTAGTTTGGGTTTGCTGTTCTAGGCGCTGACCGTTAAGCAAGATATCGGCTCCGGTTTCAGGTTCAGACGCGATTATGAGACGACCGGTTTCCGGCGGTTTCTGCTGGCCACACCCGAATAATGTCAGGGCCGTCAGGACGATCAAGGTGACTGTTGTTTTGCTCTGTCTCATAGGGTCGTATGTTACAATATTCTGCCTATGACAGAAAACTTTTTGATGACCGGCGTAGGTCGCTGGCTAGTACTCTTCACAATACTTGCGCCCGGATTTCTTGTCGCTTTGACCCTTCATGAACTGGCTCATGGTGCTATGGCCTATGCCCTGGGGGACCCCACGGCGAAGAAATTGGGCCGATTGACTCTAAATCCGCTTAAGCACCTGGATGCGGCGGGCACGATTGTTTTTATTCTCTCCATTAGCGTTGGTCGCGGCATCGGGTGGGGAAAGCCGGTGCCGGTAGACGGGCGCCACTTTGACCATCCCCGGCGGGATATGGCCTTGGTCAGCCTGGCAGGACCGGCCACTAATTTTGCTCTAGCTGCTTTTTTTGGCCTGATTCTGAGGATGAATATTGTGCATACGGACATTACCGCGGCGATGCTTGAGTGGACGGTGCTGATAAATATCGGACTTGGCGTTTTCAACCTGATCCCGCTGCCGCCCTTGGATGGATCGCGCTTGCTGGCGGCGATATTGCCGGTGAGCTTGCTGCGGGTTTACGAGCAGTTCGAGGGGTACGGTATTGCCATCATGTTTGGCGTTATCTTCTTTTTTCCAGGAGTCATTTCCGGGTTCATGTCGCCATTTATGGAGTTTTTTAGCCGTCTTTTCTTGGTATAATCCGGCCCAGGAAACTGGGAAAGGAACCACGTGAAAAGAGTACTAACTGGATATCGCCCGACGGGGCGTCTCCATCTGGGGCACCTGGTAGGCAATCTTCAGAACATGTTGGAGTTGCAGTCCGAGTACGATTCATACTTTTTTGTGGCTGACTGGCATGCGCTGACGACCGAGTATGCTGATACCACGCGGCTGATAGACTACACCACTGAGATGGTCCTTGATTGGCTGGCTTTTGGTCTTGATCCACAGAAGAGCACCATGTATCGGCAATCTGATGTTCCAGAAGTGGCTGAACTCGCTCTATATCTGGGTATGCTGACGCCGATAGCCTGGCTAGAGCGGAACCCTACTTACAAAGAACAGTTGGCTGAGCTGAAGAGTAAAGAGATAGCCACTTTTGGTTTTATCGGTTATCCGGTTTTGCAGGCAGCAGACATCATGATCGTGAGGGGAGAAATGGTCCCGGTCGGGGAGGATCAGTTACCCCATCTCGAGCTGACCAGGGAGATCGCCCGGCGTTTCAATCATTATTACGGCGACTACCTGACGGAACCGCAGGCTATCTTGTCGAAGGGCAAGCGTGTGCCGGGGACAGATGGTCGGAAGATGAGCAAATCCTATGGGAATGCCATCTTTTTAACGGATGAACCCGATGTTATTGCTAAAAAAGTCCGTCAGATGATCACAGATCCGGCCCGGGTGCGCTTACAGGATCTCGGGCACCCTGAGGTTTGTTCTGTCTTTGCAATGCATGGGATTTTTACAAAAGAGCAGACGGAGCAGATCGCCAGTCAATGCCGTCTCGCTGAGATCGGCTGCACGGCCTGCAAGGATTTACTGAGTGGCGCTATTAGCGAGGCTCTGTCGGACTTCCGCGACAGGCGCGCCGAACTGGGCGCTCACCCTGAACTCGCTGAGGAGGCCTTAGCTGTTGGGGCGGCCAAGGTTCGAGAGATCGCCGCTCAGACCATGGCTGATGTCCGGGCCAGGATGAACATATGCCCTACCAAGTAAAGCTGCCTGTTTTCGAGGGGCCGTTCGATCTTCTGCTTAGCCTTATCTCTCGCCACAAGGTCAATATCTACGAAGTTTCGCTGGCTGAAATCACCGAAGAATACCTCTCGTACTTGGAGAAACTGCGCCGGCTTGATCTCGACTTGGCGAGCGAGTTTATCTTGGTGGCGGCGACGTTGCTGGAGATTAAGTCCGTGGGGCTTCTACCGGTGCCGGCGCCGGTAGAGGAGGACGACGTCATGACCGCTTTCGAGCAGCGGCAATCGCTTATCGAGCGTTTGCTTGAGTACCGTAAGTTCAAGAATGCCGCCGCGATGCTGGCTGGTCGGGTGGAGTCTGAAGAGCATTACTTTCCGGCGCGGGTCGGCCTGGAGGAGAGATTCGATGACCTGCTGCCTGACTTTTTGGCCGATGTTGAGCTGGAGGAATTCAGGCGTTTAATGGACAAGTTACTGGAAAGGGAAAGAATCCGACTAATAGATTCCAGTCACATCGCCCGGAGCAAGTTTTCTGTTGCGTCCAAGGTGGACGAGTTATTGGAGCGCCTACAATCGTCGGCAAAATTATATTTTCGTGAATTGACCTTTGAGGCCGAGCCAGAGGAAGTGGTGGCAACTTTCTTGGCGCTGCTGGAGCTCTACAAGCGTGATCTGGCCGACCTGCAGCAGGCAGTGACCTTTGGCGACATAGAGATCATCAGTGTGAAGGCCGGCTGATGGACAGGGATGCGATCAAAGGGGCTTTGGAGTCATTGTTGCTCGTTAGTGATGAGCCTCTTAGTCCTGGTCGGGCTGCTGAAGTGCTGGAAGTCAGCGAGAGTGAAGCCAGGAGAGCGCTGGATGAGTTGGGCGAGGATTTGCGGCTTACGGAGCGGGGCGTCCAGCTGCGGCAGATAGCCGGTGGATACCGCTTTTTTACGCATCCAGCCCATGCTCATCTGGTCGAGAAGCTGGTTCTAAGCTGGGACAGTCGTCGGTTGACCCAGGCGGCCCTGGAGACCTTAGCGGTGGTGGCTTACCGGCAGCCGGTGACTAAAGCCGGGGTGAGCGCTGTACGTGGAGTGGGGGCTGACGCGGCGGTGGCCTCATTGTTAGCGAAGGGACTAATCAAGGAGATGGGTCGCGAGAAGACCCCGGGCGCACCCATTATTTACGGTACCAGCGAGCTATTTTTAGAAAGGTTCGGGCTGAACAACCTCAAAGACTTGCCGCCTCTCACTGAGTTTGAGCTTGACCCGACCGTCCGGGGCGAGGTGGAAGCGGCTGTGGACGGTGAGGGCGGGGAGTGAGCGCCGAGCGTCTTCAGAAAGTAATGGCGCGAGCTGGGGTTGCGTCTAGGCGCCGCTCGGAGGAGATGATCCTTCGCGGGCTAGTTCGGGTCGACGGCTCGATCGTTAGAGAGTTAGGCACAAAAGTAGACCCGCTCGCCTGCCGGATCGAGGTTATGGGTCAGGAGATCAAGCTCGGCTCCGAGCGTACGCATATCATGCTTAACAAGCCGCCCGGCTACATCACAACGTTAGTCGATCCCTACAACCGACCGACAGTCATGGAGCTGGTTAAGGAGCATGCCGGGGGTCTTTTTCCTGTTGGGCGGCTCGATCTGAATTCCGAGGGACTGTTGTTGCTGATGGACGACGGTGAGCTTTCATACCGGCTGACGCACCCGCAGTTCAAGGTGCCAAAAGAATATGTGGTTGAAGTCCGAGGGTGCCCTGATAACAAGGCAGTCTGGCGTCTCCGTCAAGGAGTTGAGCTCGACGATGGGATGACGGCGCCGGCGGTGATCCGGATACGCGACAAACAGCGCTTGCTGACCACCTTGGAGGTGACCATAGCGGAAGGTCGTAAACGGCAGATCCGGCGGATGTGCCAAGCTATTGGCCACCCGGTCGAGCGACTGCGGCGTATCGCTGTCGGACCGCTGAAATTAGGGCAATTACCCTTGGGTGACTCACGTCCGCTAACGTCCGCTGAGCTTGCTCTGTTGAAACAGGCTGTCGGATTAGAATGAGGGGGGAAGAGCCTTTGCGAGTCTTACGCGTGGGTTTGGCCCAAATTGACTGCACTGTCGGCGCGATTGGCGCCAACGTTGATAAGATGATCGAATATGCTGCCCGCGCCGCCGGAGAGGAAGTCGATCTGCTCGCCTTTCCAGAGCTGGCTGTCTGTGGGTATCCACCCGAGGACCTTCTTTTTAAGCCACAGTTTGTGGACGATTCGGTGGCGGCTCTGGCCCGCCTAGCCTCTGTCTCCCGAGACTGGCCGCAGACCACTTTGATCGTTGGTTGCCTGGATCGCCGGGGGGAGCAACTATACAACGCTGCCGCCGTTATTTATCGAGGCGAGATCCGTCAAATCTACCGCAAACACCATTTGCCTAATTACGGGGTTTTTGATGAGAAGCGCTACTTCACGTCGGCGCAGGACTACGTGGTGATCGAGGTCAGCGGGGTTAAGGTGGGCATCAGTATCTGTGAGGATATTTGGCACAGAGACGGCCCTCCCGGCATCGAGGTCACCGAGGGCGGAGCTGAGGTTGTCGTTAACCTTAATGCTTCTCCTTACCATATCGGCAAAGAGGAGCAGCGGCGACGGTTGCTAGCGGATTGGGTAGTTGAGAAGGTCGCCGCTGTCGCTTATGTAAACTTGGTTGGCGGCCAGGACGAACTTGTTTTTGACGGAGGGAGTCTGGCTCTGGGGGCTGATGGCAAGTTGCTCGCTACCGGTCTGCCTTTTGAGGAGGAACTTGTCGTCGTCGAGTTCGATGGTGAAGTGATCGCCAAACAGCGGCAAAAGTTGCGGGGCGGTGAGAGTAAGCCGGTGTCCGGTCATAATATCTCTCGGTTGACGACCAGCGAGCCGAGGATGAAGCGTACCCGACGCGAGACCTCAGTGGTCAGAGAGCCCCTGGTGATGGTCGATGAGGTAGGTACAGCGCTGCGGACAGGGGTCACAGACTATGTCAGCAAGAACAATTTTTCCCATGTGGTGCTCGGGCTTTCGGGCGGGATCGATTCAGCGCTGACTGCCGTAGTGGCGGTTGAAGCTTTGGGGGCGGAAAAAGTGACGGCAGCTTTTCTGCCTTCGCGATATACATTGACAGCCAGCTTGGAGGATGCAGCGGCTCTGGCTGAGAACCTTGGTATCGAGATGATCACAATTCCTATTGAGCAGATATTTAGGACATATTTGGATGCGCTGGCGGATATGTTTGCCAACCATCACGCTGATGTGACTGAAGAGAACCTCCAAGCCAGAATCAGAGGCGGATTGCTCATGGCCCTTTCGAACAAGTTCGGCTGGCTGCTGTTATCCACTGGAAACAAGAGCGAGACGAGTGTTGGGTATGCCACGCTTTATGGGGATATGAGTGGCGGCTTTGCCGTCCTGAAAGATGTATCGAAGACACTAGTATATCACCTGGCAAAGAGGTTTAATGAGCGGCATGATCGTCAGATCATTCCTGAGCGAATAATCACGCGAGCGCCGAGCGCCGAGTTGAGTTTGGATCAAAAGGACTCGGACAGTCTGCCGGAGTATGGGGAGCTCGACGCCATCTTGCGCGCCTATATCGAAGAGGAGAAGAGCCCGGCTGAGATCGTGGCTGGTGGGGCGGAGCGTGAAATGGTCGCCGAGGTAATCCAGCTGGTTGACCAGAGTGAATACAAGCGGCGTCAAGGTCCGCCGGGTGTCAAGATTACCGCTAGAGCGTTTGGGAAAGACTGGCGCGTACCGATCACCAATCTCTATCGCGGACGCTCCTAACTGGGAGTTTTTTGCGTAGTTTGATTGGGAGCTGGGAAAGAACAGAGTACTTCGTGCAGTTGAGCCCGCTGGGAGAGTCGAACTCCCGACCGTCCGCTTACAAGGCGGATGCTCTTCCTCTGAGCTAAGCGGGCTGGTTAACACGGAAGATGTTAACATTCGCGATTGGAAAAACAAAACGACGGTCAGTTAAGGGAGCAAAGCATGGAGATAAGGGTCTTGGCAGTGGATCAGGTGGCGGTTCTCGATGTTGAAGGCGAAATAGATCACTTTGTCGCGCCGCAGTTGCAGCAGCAGATAGAGGCCCTTCTTGACCAGGGAGCAGAAAACCTTATCCTGGATTTTTCGCGTGTTAGCTATCTGGACAGTGGCGGCATTGGGGTGCTCTTTTGGGCTATGAAACAGCTGTTGTCGCGCCACGGTCGTCTGGGTATAGTCTCCCATGATCTTGACGTCATCCGCATTCTAGAGCTCGTCGGTCTATTCGATGAGCGGACCAATGTTACTCTCTATGGGGAGCGCCCCGAAGCCGTCAAGATGATCGCGACAAGCACGGCCACTGGCTGATCAGAGCAGGTTTAATGTTACCCTGGGCTTGAACACATACGGGGGGCTGCTCTATTGCACTTCTAGAAGAGCGTGAATTCAAGATACCAGCCCTCTGCGAGGGAAATGAGTGCGTTCGGTGTAGCCGAAAGCTCAAAGAGGGGCTGGAAGAACTAAAGGGAGTGGCACAGGCGCGCCTCGACCCGGTTGGCTCTGTCTTGACCCTGGCCTATGACCCGAACATCGTCTCCTTTGAATCCCTAGAGAAACGAGCCCGGGCTTTCGGGTGCGCTTTGGCGGAGCAGTTTGGTCACGAAACCTACACCTTGACCGGCTTGGATTGTGCGGACTGTGCCGTCAAACTTGAAGCAGCCATCAGTCGGATGACTGGCATGGTCTGGGTGTCGGCCAACTTCGCGACTGCCAAGTTATCGGTGGAATATGAGGCCGACAAAGTAGATCCAAAGAGAGTTATCAAGACAGTGGAGAATCTTGGCTACGGCGTATTGGAGGCCACGCGGCCACCGGAGGAGCGCTCGTGGTGGGAGCGGCATAATCGCACTTTCACTACGGTGGCGTCTGGGGCCTTCTTGGCCTTAGGGCTGGCGGCGGCCTACGGCAACCAGACGATGTCGGCCAACATTCTGTACGGCCTCTCAGTTATTATTGGCGGCTGGCCCGTGGCCAGGAGTGGCTTCTATTCAGTAAAAAGCCTGACAGTTGACATGAATTTTCTCGTTTTGGTGGCAGTTCTCGGGGCGATGGTACTCGGGGAATGGGTAGAAGCGGCGGCGGTGATCTTTCTCTTCTCTGTCGGTAACGCCTTGGAAGCGGCCTCTATGGAGCGGACCAGAAAAGTGTTGAAAAACCTGGTCGACCTGGTGCCGCGAGAGGCCGCGGTGCGTCACGGTGATCACGTCCATCGCAAACCTGTGGACGAGATCAACATCGGCGATGTGATGATGGTAAACCCCGGTGAGAAGATCGCCATGGATGGGGTGGTCGAAGTCGGCCGGTCAACCGTTGACCAATCATCGGTTACTGGTGAATCAATGCCCGTGGATAAGTTGGCGGGAGACAAGGTTTTTGCGGCGACGATCAATCTACATGGGGCACTCGATGTCAGAGTGACGAAATCATCCAATGATAATACGATCGCCAGAATCGTCCATCTGGTCGAGCAGGCTCAAACACACAAAGCCCCGACTCAGATCTTTACGGAACGCTTTGGTCGCCTCTATACACCGGCAATCCTGGCGGCTGCAGCCCTGATAGCCATAGTCCCGCCCCTAGTGGTTGGCGGTACGTTCGTTCCGTGGATTGAGAGAGCACTCGTGTTGCTGGTGGTCTCTTGTCCCTGCGCTCTGATCATCTCGACGCCGGTGGCTCTAGTTTCCGCCATCGGGAGCGCCGCTCGCCACGGCGTGTTGATCAAGGGCGGTGCTTATATCGAGGCCGTCAGCGATCTTGACGTATTTGCTTTTGATAAGACAGGCACTCTCACTGCCGGAGAACCAGTCGTTACAGATATCGTGGCTTTGGGCGATTGGGGTGAGGAGAAGATCCTCCGTTATGTCGCCGGAGTGGAAGGGCGTAGCGAACATCCAATCGCCAGAGCAGTCGGGCGGGCCGCCACCGAGCGCGGCTTGGCACCGATCGAGGCGACTGATTTCCAGGCTCTTCCAGGCAGCGGCGCTTACGCTTCGATTGAGGGGGAGCAGTACTATGTCGGTAGCTGGAAGCTGTTTGAATCCCGACTGCTGCCATTGGTGGTCGAGCCGGACATCCTTGATCTGGAGAAAGAGGGAAAGACCATCATCTTGTTCGGCACGGAAGAGAAGATACTCGGCGCCCTGGCTCTCGCTGATCAGTTGCGAGAGGAGGCGGCCGCGACTCTGGTTGATATCAGGCGTGTCGGTGTCAGACACCTCTATATGCTGACAGGAGATAATGAGCCGACGGCCGCTCTGATCGCGAAAAATCTGGGCTTGGATGCTTTTCATGCCGAGCTTTTACCGGAAGATAAATTGGAATTGATCAGAGCGTTTGGGGAACGATATGGCAATGTGGCGATGGTGGGTGACGGCGTCAATGACGCGCCCGCACTGGCTGCGGCTACTGTGGGGATTGCGATGGGTGCGGCCGGGACGGACGTGGCCCTAGAAACTGCTGATATCGCCCTGATGTCTGATGATATCAGCAAGATCCCCTATACGATCGACTTAAGTCAGCGGACGATGCGGATCATCAAGCAGAACATAGTCTTTTCGCTGGTGGTAGTCACGCTACTGGTGGCGACGACATTTGGCGGCTACCTGACCTTGCCGTTGGGCATTGTCGGTCACGAGGGGAGTGCCCTCTTGGTGATAGCTAACGGGATGCGTCTTCTGCGCTGAACCAAGCTCGGGCCTGGGAGACATCATCCATGATCTGGCGGCTCAAGGCTTCTGGGGACGGGAACTTTCTCTCGCTTCGAATACGTTTGGTCAACTCTAATTTTACAGCCTGGCCATAGAGCTGTCGCTCATAGTCAAGGACGTGGGCTTCGCAGGTGAATGCTTCGCCGCCGAAAGTGGGCTTGGTGCCGCAGCTGGTGACGGCTGGCAAGCGCTGGCTGCCGACATGAAGATAGGAAATATACACACCCATGGCGGGAGTGCAGAGGTCGGGCGTAAACTCGATATTGGCGGTCGGAAAGCCGAGTCCGACCCCACGACCGGCCCCCCTGACTACCTGTCCGGAGAGAGATATATTTCGACCGAGTACAGCGGGAATATCGGAGACCCGTCCGCTTCTCAATAGGTCCCGGATGGACGTGCTGCTAATGGTTCCGTTGTTGGTCGACTGGAGAGCGAATTCTGTTATCTCCATCAGGCCTTGACCGGCCTGTCGCAGCCAAGCTGGGTCGCCGGCGGCGCCGGCGCCGAATCGAAAATTAGTTCCGACGAAGAGCTGGACGGCGCGGGCTCGTTCAACCAGAATTTGCTCATAGAATTCTCGCGGTGACAGTCCGGAAATTTGCTTGAATTTGAGGGCGCAAACGTAGTCAAGACCAAACTGGTCGAGTAATTCCAGCTTGTCATCTAGGCTGGTCAAAGCCTCAACCGGTTCGTTGCGCCTCAATATCGTGCGTGGGTGGACATCGAACGTCAGTAGCAGGCTGGGCAGTCCGGCCTTTTGGGCCGCCTCGACCGTTGCCCTGATTATGGCCTGATGTCCCAGGTGTATTCCATCGAACGTTCCGATCGTGGCCACCGTCGATGATCTTGGCTCAAGGGCCTCCTGTCCAATAATCGTCTCCATGGCAGCGATTATATAGATAAGCGGCGAGGAAACAAACCT
>CAXMSJ010000089.1:0-9696 GCA_964196305.1 uncultured Acidimicrobiia bacterium | reverse complement strand
TCATCTTCTGGAGAAGCTCGTCCTTCTGCTCTTCAGTCAGTGTGCCTGCCTCCACTGCTCCATCGAGCTTTCCCTCATGACGCTGCTGCATTTCCCCGTGCTTAGCCTCATGCCGCTCGTCAAAAACTTCTTTGACATCGTCAGGGTTGAGATCAAAACGATCGGCCAACGCCTGAATGATCGGCGGGTAGTCCGCGCCATCCTCGGCGGCCACAGCGATCAAAGTCGCACCGAAAACAGTGCCAACCGCCACTAGTCCGAGAACCAGCAAAACAAAAATCATCTGTCTTTTCTTCATCCGTATCCCTCCTTTCCTTCGTCCCTTTACATCTTTAAAGAGGCCGTTTCCGACCCTTCTGTTTTCTTATTGAATTACCGCCTTGGCCGTCAAGCCGCCTTCGTCGTCACGTTCACCTTCGACGATAATCTCTTCCTTTTTCTGGAGATCCTTGGCATCTGCCTCAGAGGCTTGGCGGTACTCGGTCTCGTCATTGATCTTGACTGTAACGGAACCACGCTCGGTCGTCATGATCAATTCATCGTCTGTTATTTCATCAAGCGTCCCTGAAAGGATCGGGACGCCGCTAAAACCACCAGTGCCGCCGGGCCCGCCCTGACCGCCACCAAGGCGCCCGAAGCCACCCCGGCCACCACCAAACGCTTCTCGTCCATCAGCAGTGCCGCCGGGCCCGCCCTGACTAAACAACAATCGAGGGTTAGCCCGAATCTTCTGCTCGCGGTAGTAGCCGCCACCCCAAAAAGCGGCCGCACCCACTACTAGGACCACCACCACAATTATCGCATTCTTCAAAAAACTACCTCCTACTCATATTTAAGAGCGTCGATTGGACTAAGTCTCGAAGCCCTGATCGCTGGATATATGCCGAAAAAGATGCCAACCGCCGCTGAGAAAACGAAGGCCAGAATCACTGAATTAGTGGTCACTAAAGTCTGGGTATTAAGCAGATCGCTCATCACTTGCGCGCCGGCGAACCCGAGCATAATGCCGACTAAGCCCCCGATAACGCTGAGCGTCACCGATTCGGTCAGAAACTGCCTAAGGATGTCTCGCCGTTTGGCCCCGACCGCCTTGCGTAGACCGATCTCACGGGTGCGTTCTGTCACCGAGACCAGCATGATGTTCATAATGCCGATGCCCCCCACCAACAGGGATATTCCGGCGATGCCCCCAAGAAGCGCTGTCATGATTCCCGTTACCTCGCCAACTGTCTCCAGAATATCTTGCTGATTAGTAATGCGGAAATCGGCCTCCTCGGGATCTGACAACTCGTGGCGGCCAAGCAGCAACCAGCCGATATCATCCTGAGCCTGAGCCATCGCTTCAGTCTCGCTGATCTCCACCCCGAGTTGAGTCACATAATCGACCCCATAAAGCCGGTTCTGTGCGGTGGTCAAAGGGATAAAGATAGCGTCATCGGGGCTGTTGAATCCCGTCCCGCCCTCGGACCCCAATACTCCGATCACCGTAAAAGGGATATTTTCTATCTTGACATGCTTACCGACGGGATCGTCGGAACCGAAAAGATCACCCACGACGTTCTGGCCGACAACCGCTACCCTGTCGGAAGTGCGCACGTCACTGGCGCTGATGAACCGGCCAACCTGGACACTGGTGTTGCGGACCGCCTCGTAATCTGAGGTCACCCCGTTGATCGATGAGTTGATGTTGTTGCTTAAGTAAACGACCTGAGACCGTCCGTTATACTCAGCGGAAATGCTGACGACATTGGGGACGTTCGCTAAAATGGCTTCTCCGTCCCGAACCGTCAGGCTGTCGGCACTGCCAAGCGCCTGCCTAGCCCCGCCAAATCCACCGCCGCCCGCGCCCGGGCTAACTGTCAACAGGTTCGAGCCCAAGCCCTGAATGCGATCGGCGACTGATTGGCTGGCGCCCGCTCCAAGTGAGACCATGGCTACGACCGCACCAACACCGATCACAATCCCCAACATGGTCAGGGCTGTTCGGGCCTTGTTCGCCGCCAGGGCCCGGAGCGCCACCCTGATCGTTGCTATGAAACTCATGCCGAACCCGCTTCTAATCCGTGCTCTCCAGGGGTGTTGCGCGAGTCTTTGACTATCCGCCCGTCGCGGATCTCAATGATCCGCCTGGTGTGCTGAGCAATATATGGCTCGTGGGTGATGAGGATAACTGTTTTGCCGCTCTCGTTTAGCCCTGCCAACAGACGCATGATCTCCCCGCCGGCTGTGGTATCTAAAGCCCCTGTAGGCTCGTCAGCAAGGATGAGGTCGGGGTCGTTGACTAGAGCGCGGGCAATAGCCACCCGCTGCTGCTGGCCCCCGGAAAGCTGGTTAGACCAATGATCAGCTCGATCGCCCAACTCCACTGCCGCCAGCGCCTCCATGGCCCGAGCCCGCTGACGAGTTTGCCCGGAATAAACAAGCGGCAAAGCCACGTTCTCCAACGCCGAGGTCCGCGGCAGAAGATTAAACTGTTGAAAAACAAACCCGATCTTGTGGCTTCTTATGTCGGCCAAGTCATCATCACTAAGAGCCCCGACATCGACACTGTCGAGGCGATAGGTCCCGGCTGTCGGCTTATCAAGACAACCGAGGATCTGCATGAGTGTCGACTTGCCACTGCCGGACGGCCCCATAATAGCGACGAAGTCACCTTTGCCTATCTCCAGATCAATGCCACGAAGAGCCTCAACGGACACCTCGCCACCCAAGCTATACGTTTTCTCTAAGTCTTTGACTTCTATTAACATCGCATTACCGTCGCGGTCCGCCAAAACCGCCGCCGAAGCCACCACGGAAGGGGCTGCCACCGGCCGCTCCCTCGCTGTCGGTCGCCGTAAACGACTGAACGACAATCTCATCCCCTTCTGTCAGTCCGCTAACGATCTCAGTCCGGTCATCGGCGATCAGCCCGGTCTTGACAGCCACTTCAGTCGGCTGTCCGTTTATCAGCTTCGAGACGAACTGTCGATCGCCGCGAGTGCGGATGGCAACGTTGGAAACAAAGAGAACATCTTCCTGGCTTTCCAGGGTAATCTCAAGATTGGCGCTCATCCCCAGTCTCATGCCGACATCAAGCTCGTCAATCGAGATCCTGGCTGTGTATGTCACGACATTCTGGTTGGTGGAAGGAATCGGGTCTATCGAGGCTACTTTTCCAGTGAACTTCTTATTAGAGAGCGCATCCAAGGTTACCTCGACCGTCTGACCGACGACCACTTGGGAAATGTCTGCCTGATCGATAGCTGTCTCCACCTGTAGATTGTCGAGATCGGCAATGGTGATCAGGCCTCCCGAAGAGACGCCTGAGCCCTGACTAGCGCTTTGACCGGACCCGCCGCCTGAGCCGCCGCTCACCTGGTCGCCAACGCGGGCGTTGACCGCGATCACGGTCCCGTTGATCGGCGAGTTAATGACCGCTGCGTCCCGGCTGTCCACCGCGTTATTGTAGTCAACCCTGGCCCGAGCAACCGCGGCATCCTGCGAAGCAATCTGAGCCGCCGAAGCACCCTGGTCCTTAAGTTCCTGAAGTCGCGCCTGCGCACTGGTGAGACCGGCATAAGTAACGTTCACGTTCTGCTGAGCGCCGGAGGTGTCTAGCTTAAGCAATTCTTCGCCGGCAGTGACCGTATCGCCAACAGTCACCCGCACTTCAACCACTTCACCGGCTGAATTCGAGTTGACCTGGCGCTCGTCTGTCGACGAAAGGTACCCGGTGACCGCTAGGGTCGGGGCCACAGTTCCTTTTTCCACTTTAATGGTCTGGACCGCCGCTGTTTCCGGCTCGGCCGCATTCATCCGCCACCGATAAATCCCGAAAACACCCGCCGCCACTATAATTACTAGAGCAACGGTCGCAAGCTGTCTTTTTCCCACAAAAATCCTCCTCGTAACGGACGGCCGCCCGGGCCGGTTCCATCAAATACTCGAATTAAATGCGCTTCGATACGCCCCTCGTCATCGGGGCGACCGATCACCACGATACTGGTGTCTTCCGTGAGATCCTTCAGCTTGATCGCCTCCCGGCCCTTAACGATCCGCGTCCGGTTCGAGATCAAAACAATCTTCTCGGCATTATCCCGACTACGGACAACTAAGCTCTCGTCCTTGACGTCGATAATGACACCGGCAGTGCCATGGCCGCCGAAGAAATCCGCCGGTCCGCCAGGCAACATCCGCCGCGGCCCTCCAAAATACTGATCATAGTTCTGTCCCCAGCGGATAGAAAACCGGGCCTTCTGTTGCCCGATAAAAAGCCCCATCGAAAAGACAGTCGCGATGACAAAAGCAATGCCCAGGCCGATAGCTATCCCGCGAAGCAGGGAAGCGTTCCCAGCCATCCACCCGCCTTGGTCTTTCTCAGGTCTTTCTTGGTCGTTTTCGCTCATTTGTTACACCGCTCTCTTTGTCATTCGTATCCTGAAGTCCGCCGCTCTAACCAGCTTGTCGAGCAGAAAAATAGAGATAAAAACCGTCCCCAAAGCCAACGAGAGGGAGCCGACAGGCGTGGCCTCCATCACCGCCAGGAACCAATCGCTGAAAAAACTCAATATTTCCCGACCATCAGTCAACACTAGGCCTAAAAGTTGTCCGAGATGCGATACCGACAGATCACCTAAGAGCAGCCGCACCGACAAGAAAGAAGCCGCCACGGCAGAAGCCAGCCCGGCCTCCAGCAGATAGAAGACGACCTGTTGGCGGCGGGCTTCCCGCCGCACGGCCAGCATAATTCTCTCGTTCATTCCCAGCCGAGGGGGGGCCTGCTTTAGTTCTTCAATTTGTTCGTCAAAATGATCTGTCATCGTTTACTAACACGCGGGCAGAGACGGTTTTGTTTCAATCTTTATTCACCGGCGCAGCCAAACGGAGTGGAGTAGAATACGGTCATCACATGAATGGGCCTCAAAAAAACACCTCTTCGGCTTTTTTCATCCCTTACATCATGGTTTTGGTAACTCCCTTGATCTCTGTCCCGACCGGGGCGGAGAGGTTTGAGCTTCCTAAGCTGGCAGCCATGGCCCTCTTCACAATCTTGATGCTGCTAGTCACCACTATCACCTTGGCCACCGGAGAGAGGCGCCTCTCGCTGAGTTTGCCCATGGGCCTGGCAGTTCTAGCTTTCCTGATGCTGACAGTCCTGTCGTTTTGGCAATCGATGGATCCGCTTAGTGCTCTGTATGGACATTTCGGTCGCCGTGACGGCCTGCTCACTTATGGGCTACTCGGAGCCCTCTTCCTGGCCGCCACCCAATATGATTGGCGAACCCGCCCACTGAACAATCTATTGTGGGCGGTGACAGCCGGGGCACTAGGGGTCTCGATCTTGGCCCTGCCAGAATATTTTGGCCTCAACCTGCTCGGAGCCCCCTCGGCAACCGGCCGGATCGCCTCCACGCTCGGAAATCCTGTCTTCTTAAGCGGCTACCTGATATTCGGCTTCTTCTCGTCAATCATCTTGACGATAATCCACCGCTCGAAGCTCACCTATGCATTTCCTATCATAATTTTCCTGGTGATCGTGTTGACCTCGGCACGCTCGGCGATCTTCGGTATCATCCTCGGCACGCTCGCGATCTTGGTGCACGAGCGCTCGACCATGATCCGCCATGTTCGCCTGCTCGGCGCCCTGCTGGCGGTGACTACCGTGATCGCTATCAGTCTTCAGCTCTACGCCGCCCAGACCGGTCAGCCGAGCTTAAGCGAAGCGCTCCGGCCCACCCGTATCAGCCAGGCCGCCGCCTTGCGCTTAGAATCAATCCGCGCGAGTCTTGAGATTATTAAAGAGCGCCCGCTCCTGGGCGCCGGGCCGAGTAACTACCCCTGGGCTCGGCAGGCCGTCCAGAGCGACAGTGCCGCCGAACTCCGCGGGCAGGCGTGGCGGAGCGATGACGCCCATAATTTTTTCTTGCAGACCGGCGCTTCTCTGGGCCTGCCGGCTCTGATAGCTATGATCGCCGTCATTGGGCTAGCCCTGCGTAAATGCTGGCAGCTCGCTCTTGAGGAAAAACTGTACTTGGCCTTATTTGGCGGCCTGATCGGCTTCCTGGGGGCGGTGTTGTTTGAACCAACAAATATCTCCGCCCTAATGCTCTTTTGGGTCTTCGTGGGCATCATCGCCTCGCGCCCCGGGCATGATCGAACGACCGCCATACCCCGAGCCGTCGGGATAACCGCGCTGGCGATTCTCGCTTTCGGCGGACTTCTGGTCACGCTAGTCTTGCTCAAGGCCGTAGGCGCGGACATCAGCTATGCCAGAGGTCAGAGATTGGCCCAGCAAGGGCAACTGAATGAGGCGGCCCAAAAACACCGCCGCGCCATCGAACTCGCACCGCACGTCGACAGATACTATCTGAACTTTGGCAACCTTCTGATGCGCAACGCCCGGCTCACAGGCAACAATGAATTGGCCGCAGAAGGAGTAAGGTTGCTGGAAAAAGCGACTGAGTATGGTCGCTTAGACCCACAAAACTGGATCAGGCTTTCCCTGGCCTATCAATATGGCGCCGCTATCGGGCAAGATCAGCTCGCGATCAAGGCGCTCGCTGCCGCCAATATGAGTCTTGAGCTGTCACCAAGTACCGCCGCCGCCCATCGGGCCCTGGGAGAGATCTTGCTCAAACAGGGCCGGCGCCAAGAAGCTCTCGAACAGCTGTTGGTCGCCACTTCCATCGACAATAATTACGGCGAAGGCTGGCTCTGGCTGGGCGTAGCCCATGAAGCTTCGGGCTCGACCCAAGAAGCGATCAACGCCTACACTCAGGCTGCCAAGTCGCCAACAACCCAGTTTGACGCCGAGAATAAGCTGCGGACGTTGACGAATAAATAACAGTGCCGCCCAGGTAAATTATTGGGGAGAAAGAGCGAGAATCGCGACGTCATCAGTGAGCTGACCATCGCAGTGAGAGTTGATCCTCTCAAAAATCAGGCCAGGGAGACCAAGAACGGAAAGTGTTTCTCCATCTTGAAACAACTCCTTTAGTCTCTCCGCTCCGAAAAAGTCTAGACCGCGCCGCGCTTCGGTCACACCATCAGTGAACAGAAGCAAAACTTCGCCTTTTTGCACCATCGCACCCTGCGATTCATAGGTGACAGAGCGCTCGACGCCGATCGCAGTTCCCGTACTTTGTAACTCAAAGACCGATCCGTCGCTCGCTCTAACCAACGGCAGTGGGTGGCCGGCGTTACAATAGACCAGCGCATTTTCTACTGTGTCTAGAACGCCGAAGAACACTGTGACAAAAACCTCTGGATCGGTCGAAAGGCAGACCACGTCATTGGTCTTGGAAATAGTCAGTTCTGGTGGATCTCCTTGAGCGACATAAGCTCTGATCGTATTCTTGACTAGAGATGTCAGGGTAGCTGCCTTGACTCCCTTGCCTGACACATCGCCGATGACCACCCCTATCTTGCCTTTCTCAATCTCGAAAAGATCGTAAAAGTCACCGCCGACTTGAGCGGCAATCGTGCCCGAATGATAGAGGCAATCCATTTTTATTCCCGGCAGGCTATCCGGCATGGTGATCAGGGCCGTCTGCAGCGTGTCGGCAATATTCCGTTGTTCTGAATAAAGACGAGCATTCTCGCCGGCGAGTGAGATGGAGGATGCCACTTTGCTGGCAAAATCAGCTTGCGCAGACGTGAAATGCTTGATCGACAAACGATTGGCGAAATATAGGGCTCCCTGTATTGACCCTCTGGCCATCAAGCTCACTGCCAGCAGGGACTTAACGCCGAGCTCCTCCAGTGGCTGAGAGTCCAGCCTGGAGTCATTGGATACGTCATCGCTAACAAAAGGGGCACTTGATTGAGCAGCAACAAGTGCAGCCTCAGCCGATTTCTTGCTCAGAGACTTGCCGACCCATTCTTTCGGCAGGCCATAGGCGTGTCCGATAGTCCAAACCTTATCGTCGCATATTGCCATGGTCGCGACTTCACAGTCGATGGCCTTGGCTGCCACCGCCAACACCTCGGCCATTATTTGCGCATAGTCCAGCGTCGAGCTGATTGCAACGTTAATGGCATTCAGAGTGTCGCTCATCTCTTGTTCTTTTTTTCGCTCTGTTATATCGCGGTCGATACCACGATAGCCTTTCAGCTGGCCGTCTTCATCGAAAATTGGCGCGGCACTCGTTTCGAGCACCACTTCGTGGCCATTTTTATGAAGGTTGATGTTTTCAAGCATCTCGAATGGCTTCCCGGCTGCGACAATGGGTTCGAATATCTTGGAGACGCGCTGAGCCTCGGTCGGGGGCATCAGGTCAAAAGGGGTCTTGCCGATTAACTCTGCCGGCTCGAAGCCGAGAATAGCGCGCACGCGGGGGCTGACGTACGTATAGACAGCATTTTCATCCACGGCCCAGGCCCAATCAACGATAGCCTCGGCTAAGGCCCGGAATTCCTGTTCCGATCGGGCCAGCTCCAAGGTTCTTTGCGCGACCAGTTTCTCTAATGATTCATTGGTTTCTTTCAAGCGCGCCTCACTGACTTTAGGACGGGACGGACTCGATCTCAAGTGGGCCTAATTATACACTATTCAAACTGCAAGCATACGGAGTATATTCAGATGTTACAGCAGCTAGAGGCCTGCTGCAAGCATATTGCTGCCGTTTGATTCTTCAAGCTAGCGTGCGTTTTATCTATTTCCGTTACTTGTGTTATCGGTTTGTTGATATTTCAGATCTATCAGAGCTTGGCAGGGTCTATCGATTACCAGTACTATAAGAAAGCTGTTTAGGCTACGAACTGGGGGGTGAGTATTATGCAGCTTATCGATATGATCGGGGAGACAGGATTAAGAAACATTCAATTTGGTCTCATCTGGCTTGCAGTTTTAATGATCGCCGGGGTTATTAATGCAATTATTCTGGATTCAAATGCAGAATATGAGGCCGTTAGCAGCGGGCCCAAAGGCACTCCCGGTGGCAGGCGCGAGTTTATCAGAAGCGCCCATGTCCATGGAGCACTGTTTTCGCTGATCAACATTGTCTACGGTCTCTTGATAAACCAGGCAGTCCTATCTGAGAGTGTCAAGAACTGGGGAAGCTGGTTAATGATTGTCGGAGTCGTCCTTTTGCCGCTAGGCCTGGCTGGAAAGGGATTTATGCCTAAATCACCCATTGTCATGGCCATGGTTTCGATTAGCAGTTTGCTGCTCGTCGCAGCGATCGGCATTATCGGCTTCGGTTACCTGCGGATCTAGCCGCAAAAGAGTTTATCATGGCTGTGGTGCCGTTTCCGGAGATGATCCGTTTGAGCGACGGCTGTTGGTTCTTTACGCAAGCGGGTGGTAATAATGCCTTCGCGCAGGCGAATTCGTGGAAATGTAGCCCGGACGGTATTCGAACTATAAGAGCTACTGCAGTAATTCAAACTTTTTGGGAGTACTTGAGCTCTTTGGCCTGGCCAAAAAGAAAATGGCTTAGTAAAACCGAAAAGGAACTGTGGGCCTACGTGGACTCGAACCACGGACCTCACCCTTAGCAGGGGTGCGGACAGAATAACTAAGTCTTAGCTTCTCTGCCAGCAGAAATGTCATTGACCCCAAAACACATTTTACTGGAGGGATGCGGAAATGAAAACCCATACGACCGATTATCAGAGTGTAAAAGAATCTTTTTTCTTGTCAGCGACTATCGAGGGAAGAAGCAAGCGTACTCTTGAACTGTACGAACAGACCTTGACCGCCTTTGAGCGCTT
>CAXMSJ010000088.1:0-3602 GCA_964196305.1 uncultured Acidimicrobiia bacterium | reverse complement strand
GCGGCTGATTTTGAGCAGCTAAACAGTGTCGAGGAGATCGGGCCGAAGATCGCTGAGAGCGTCGCGGCTTTCTTTCGCCAAGAGAGCAACAAACAGGTTATTGCCAAGTTGCGGGTCGCCGGTGTTACGATGACCGCTAGGGCTGAAATGGCGCTGACGCCGACGCTGGCCGGGACCACCTGGGTCTTTACGGGAACGATGACGCGCATGACACGGGCTGAGGCCGGAGAACAGGTCAAGGCCAGAGGCGGGAAAGCGGTCGGCAGCGTTAGCCAAAAGACGGATTATGTCGTGGCGGGTTCTGACGCGGGATCCAAGCTCGACAAAGCGAGAGAGCTCGGCGTAGATATATTGACTGAGGACGAATTTATCGAGCATCTAAATGAGTAGGAACAGACAACAGGTTCCCTGGTCAGCAGGGGAAGCTATCTTGATTATGCTTCTTTTGGTACCGGCGTGGATAATTTCAATCACTTTGATCTATGTGGCGTCGGTGATTGGGCTGCGCTTACTCTTTCAGCCGATCCCTAATAGCCTGCCCTTGGTGGTTGCCGGAGTAGCGGCCTTCTTGGCCTCAGCCGGCCTAGTCTGGATATTTGCAATCCGTCGCCACCGGGCGACGCTTAAACAAGTAGGATTCAACGGCTTCAAGTTTTGGCTGGACATCCCGCTGGTGGTGCTCGGGCAGATCGTGGCTTTTGCCGGCATGGCCGTCTATGCTCTGATTCTCAAAAATGTACTTGGAGAGGAAGTGCCCACCCAGCTTGGTGCGGGTGACTTCGGAGCGTCGATCGCCGGGTTTGCCTTGGCCTTTGTGGTCATCGTAGTCTTGGCGCCGCTCGGCGAGGAACTGTTGTTTCGCGGCTTTGTTTACCCAGGATTGCGCGGTCGGTTCGGGGTGATTGGGGCCATGCTGCTGACATCTGTGTTTTTTGCTCTCTTCCATGTCCACCCGTTGCTTTACGCGCCCATGTTTATCATCGGGATGGTCCTGGTTATCCTGTACGAATACCGCGGGACTTTAGTGCCGAGCATCCTGCTGCACGGGCTGAACAATCTCTTGGCGTTGATGGCGATCTACGGGTTTCTTGATTAGGCGAGTGAGGACGCTTTAAGGGTGCTCTTCGACCCAGAAGTCACCCTCGACGGTCACTTCTTTCTTCCAGATCGGAGTAATCTGCTTCAGCTCATCAATGCACCAACGACAGGCTTCGAACGCATCGGCGCGATGTTGGGCAGCGGCGACGATCAAGACGATATTTTCGCCGATATCGATGGTCCCGTAACGATGGACGATGCCGACCTCGATGATATCAAACTGCTCCAGGGCTTTTTGGCGGATAAGGCGAAGCTGCTTTTCAGCCATCCCCGGATAGTGTTCGAATTCAAGTTCGCGGATATTGCGCCCGCGTGACAACTCTCTAGCAGTACCCAAAAAAACGTCAACCCCACCAATAGCGGTCGAGGTTTTCATGGCCAGGGCGATTTCCTCATCGACAGAGAAGTTTTCTTTTTGGATGCGGACCAACTCTTCTTCCGTGGCCCCGGCGCCACCGGACATAGGGGGGATAAACGCTATCTCATCGCCGTCGCTTACCTGGGCATCAAGGGAGGCAAACTCATGGTTGATCGCCACCTTGGCTCTGGCGTTATCGACTGCTTCACGTAATCCAGGATGCTCGCTATCTAGCTTTTCCAGCAGGTCAGCGACGGTCTGGATGTTAGTCGCCTCTACCTGGGTCTCGCCACCTTTTAGTGTCTGGCGCAACATTGCAAAAAATTTTACCTGTATCAAGAACCCTCACCACTTTCCATTAGGTTCAGAATAAAAGAGACTAATATGCCTGTAAAGGGCAGAGGAGCCCTGGACACGCTCGCCGCACAACAATAAGATTGGTCGATAACGAGAGTGTGACCACAGGAGGAGCATGGCTACTAGCGAAAAGAACAATGGACCCCGGCTGTCTTTTTGTATGATCGTCAAAGATGAAGAGGAAGTGCTGTCCAGGTGCCTGGAGAGTGTCAAGGAACTGGTCGATGAGATAATTGTTGTTGATACCGGCTCCACGGACAGGACTATTGAGATCGCCAGAGAGTTTGGCGCGAAAGTAATCGAGACCGAGTGGGTCGACGATTTTAGTGCCGTTAGGAACATCGGTTTCGATGCCGCCTCCGGCGACTGGATACTCTGGTTGGACGCCGACGAGGAGCTGGAGTCCGGCGCCGCGGCTCTGATTCGTGAGGCAATAAAGGACCCCGAGCCGGAAGGCTACCTGGTGACTATCGAGAACCTACAAGGGGAGGGCATGGGAGCGGCCCCACCGCAGACTTTTCCCAGCCCCAGGCTGGTCCGTAATCGTCCAAAACATCGCTTTACGGGGATCGTTCACGAGCAGATCCAGTTTGACGAGGCGAAGAGCGGGTCGCTGTGGGAGCTGCCGGCCAAGATTATTCACTACGGCTATTTAGATGCGGCCAAGGAGGCCGGAGACAAGAACGTGAGGAACCAGGCTCTGCTGGACCAGAGCGACCTTGATGACGAACAGAAAATGATCTTAGAGGCCGATACAGACATGGAGGCCGGTCGGATCGACGAGGCTTTGAGTAAGTATATTCAAGCATTCGAGGCCCTGGAAGCAGCAGACCTGATGAATATGCCGGGCGTGGTTCTGAAGATCATCGTCGGTTTTCGGATGAAAAAGGATTGGCAGGAGGCTCTGGTCTGGGCGGGCAGAGGCCTGAAGCGCTGGCCGGACTATACGGATATCGAATATTTGCGGGCGCTGACATACATGGAATTATCAGAACACGACGAAGCAATATCTTCCTTGACCGCCTGCGTGTTATTGGGGGATCCGCCGGCCACATACGATACCCAACCAGGGGTTGGCAGCTGGCTAGCCTGGCAGGGCTTAGGCCTGGCTTACGTGGGACTGGTAAACGAGTTCATCGCGCTACGCGCTTTCACTCAAGCGCTACACCTTAATCCGCGCGACGCGATGTCTGCTGGAAATCTCGGTGAAATATATCTAAACAGCGGGTCCGACCCGAAGATCGTGAAAGAGGAGCTGGCTAAGATCACAGAGGTTGACGCCCCAGAGATACAGAGCGTGTTTCAGCAGCTCTTCGGAGACGAAACCTAGCCTGGCGGCCAGGTAAGCGGGCGTCCACCCAGCAAGTGGAGGTGGATATGGTCAACGGTCTGTCCGCCGTCCGGCCCGGAGTTGATCACCAGCCGATAGCCAGAGATATCTAGCTGTCGCTGGCCAGCCAAAGTCACAGCCGTGGTTATCATTTTCCCCAGCAGCTCATTATCTTTTGGGTCAGCGTCGTTGAGGCTGGCGATGTGCCGGCGGGGGACTACCAGGATGTGCGTCGGCGCTTCGGGGCTGACATCGGTAAAAGCCACCACTTCATTGTCCTCGTAGACAATATCAGACGGTATTTTCCCGGCGGCTATGCGACAGAACAAACAATCAGTCATTTAGGACCTTTCCTATCAAGAAACCAGCCGCACTACTCTCTACGAGAGTCGGATGGATCGTTCCGGCAGATCCGACCACTCGATTGAATTTTACCCTAAGATACTCACCGGTCAATCC
>CAXMSJ010000087.1:0-9040 GCA_964196305.1 uncultured Acidimicrobiia bacterium | reverse complement strand
AAACTTAGCTGGCCGTCAGCTCGGACTGACGATGTTGGCATTGAGTCGGACTCGGTATTCGACCATTACACCGTGCCGTCGAGCCCGCCTCATGACTTCAAGCAACTAAAAAAAGAAATGCAGCATTGCCTGTTCTATTTTCAGCGACTTTCCGAGGCTAAAGAGTGCCCGCCGGTCGATGACATCGCTTGCTACCGTCGTTTGCAGGATGCTTTCGCCGCTGCCGCTAAACCAGAGTGGGGTAGCGGCATAGCTGAGGCGGACACTGCTACCGTTCACCTGGAAGAGGCCGTTGTCCGGGGCGACGGCGTTGGCGTGGCCCAGGCGATAGAGCGCTTATTTGAGATAAAAAAGGTCTGGCATGCGCGGTACAAATGACGCGAGGGAAGAGGCGCCTCGTCCAGTCTGCCTGATAATCCTGGATGGGTTCGGAGTGGCTGCTGAGGGCGGGGCCAATGCGATCACTGTCGCGCGCACTCCCAACTATGATTCATATATCAAGAACTACCCGCAGACGACTCTGGGGGCATCCGGAGTCGATGTCGGTCTGCCGGTCGGGCAGATGGGCAATTCGGAAGTCGGCCATCTCAACATGGGCGCCGGTCGGATCGTCCCCCAGGAGCTCACCAGGATCAACCAGGCGATAGAGGATCGCTCTTTCTTTGCTAACTCGGTTTTGACCGATGCTGTCCGCCGCGTGTGGGAAGCGGGGTCTACTCTTCACATCATGGGATTACTCTCGGACGGTGGAGTTCATAGTTTGGACACACACCTCTTTGCTCTTTTGAAGCTGGCTAAGGAGGCTGGACTGCCAGAGGTCAATATCCATGCGTTTCTTGATGGTCGCGATACGCTGCCACGAAGTGCGCTGCAGTATGTGGACTCGCTCGAGCATGAACTGCAGGGCTTAGGGGTCGGTCGGATCGCCACGGTCTGCGGTCGGTATTATGCCATGGATCGAGATCACCGTTGGGAGCGGGTCAAAGAGGCCTATGATGCGCTGGTTCACGGGGTGGGACTAACGGCGCTAACAGCTGCTGCCGCTGTCGAACAATCTTATGTGGCCAATATCGGCGATGAGTTCGTCAAACCCACCATTATCTCCGCCGACCAGTCCTTGGCAGAGGGCGGACAGATCGGCCCAGACGATGTCGTCATCTTCTTCAACTTCCGCGCCGATCGGGCTCGCGAGCTGACAGAAGCGTTGACCACTCCTCGGTTTATCGGCTTTGACCGTGGGGATAGACCACCAAGACCACACTTTGTCTGCCTGACCCAGTACGATGATGACTGCAACCTGCAGACTGTGTTTGCTCCGCAGACCTTGAAAAACATCCTGGCCGAGGTTGTATCCGACCATGGATTAACCCAACTGCATATCGCTGAGACCGAGAAGTATGCCCATGTCACCTTCTTTTTCAATGGCGGACTTGAGGAGCCGCTGCCCGGAGAGGAGCGGATATTGATCCCTTCCCCCAAGGTGGCTACCTACGATCTGCGACCGGAGATGAGCGCTTTTGAGGTGGCTGAGCGGACGGCAGGAGCAGTCCGGGACGGTGGATACGATCTTATTGTCGTCAATTTTGCGAACGCGGACATGGTCGGACACACCGGCATGCTTGACGCGGCGGTCGAGGCGCTGGAAGCGGTGGACATGGCCGTGTTGCAGGTCGTCGAGGCAGTCCTGGCCGCAGGGGGCGTGGCGGTTATTACCGCCGATCATGGCAACGTTGAGCAGATGGTCGAAGATGATGGCGACCCCTGGACGGCCCACACCCTCAGTCGCGTCCCGTTGATCTTGGCCGGCGCCGGGTCTGTCGGACTAAAAGAGGGCGCGCGCCTCGCCGACATCGCTCCAACGATTCTGGCTCTGATGGGCCTGCCGATCCCGGCTGAAATGAGCGGCGATAACCTGCTGGATACCCGGTAGATTTACCCACAGGGAATTTAGACAGGAAAAAATCGTTATGATAAGATTACCGGCATTATGGTGATCATGTTGATTGTTCTACATACGCTTGTATCTCTAGGCTTAGTCGCTGCTATTCTGCTCCATTCGGGGCGGGGCACCGGTCTGGCTAGCTCCTTTGGTGGTGGCGGCCCCAGCGCTTTTGGCGGCACCGGCGCAATTGAAAAAAACCTCGATCGTATAACTGTTATTTTGGCCCTGGTTTTCGCCGTGACTACGGTGACTTTGGCCTTAGTCGTCTAAAGTTTTTCCGGATAAGGCCGAAAAAGACTTTTATATGTCCGGTCCCGGTACGTAAAGGAGATTGAGAGTTTTGACGGCTAAACACAGAAGTTCGTTTACATTGTCCCTGTTCTCTCTAGTCATTATCCTAATGGTCGTGCTGTCTGGTTGCGATACCACCAGCTCGGACAACAAGTCAGTTTCCGCTGGAAAGTCCGGCGGCACCCTTAATTATTTTCTTGGCGAACCAGCGTCAATAGACCCAGCCCATGCTCTGGAGAGCGAGGGGATGCAGGTCATCAAGGCGGTTTTTGACGGACTAGTCGATTATGACCCTAAGACTCTGGAGCTGAAGCCGGCCGCGGCTACTAGGTGGCGCTCGAACAAGGCCGGAGATGAATGGACTTTTTGGTTGCGAGAGGGGGCCAAGTTTCATAACGGCGATCCCGTGCGGGCTGATGACTTTATCTTCGCCTGGAACCGAGTGGCGGCTAAGAAGACGGCCTCTGAAGTAGCCTATCACCTGGCGCCCATTCAAGGGTTTGGCGATGTCCAGGAGGGCGAGAAGAGCAAGATGCGCGGTCTGTCTGCTCCCGAGACTTATGTATTAAAGGTGAAGCTAGCCTATCCTTTTGCTGATTTTCCCAAGATTCTCGGCCATCCGGTCTTTTCTCCGGTTCCCCAGGATGAAGTGGCTAAAAACGCCCGCAAGTTTGCGACAAAGCCGGTAGGCAACGGCCCCTTTGCTCTAAAAGAGCCGTGGCGTCGTCAAGAGACCATCATGCTCGAGCGTTTCGAAGATTATTATGGGCGTCCTGCTTTCCTCGACGGGGTCAAGTTCAAGATCGTTGATAGTGAGCAGACCGCTTTCTTGCAGTTCCAGGGTGGAGCGCTTGATTACGTTTCTATCCCCGGCGGGCAGATCAACGTGGTCGCCAAGCAGTTCAAGAATACCGCCATCGTGGGCGAACCATTGCTAGTCCTTAATTTCTACGGTTTCAATCTGCGTGAAAAGGTGTTCGCCAAAAACGTTAAACTACGTCGGGCGATCAGCTATGCAGTTAATAGAGGCGTCATCGCCAATGAGATTTACGAGGGCGCTTTTGTCCCTGCCGGGGGCATTGTTCCTTCAGGTATCAGTGACTACAAAAAACCGAAGAATGCCTATACGTATTCGCCGGCGAAAGCTCGCAAACTTCTGAAAGAGGCCGGTCATCCTGGGGGTAAAGGCGTGCCTAAGCTAACCCTTATCTATGGTGCCGGGCGGGGTCACGATGGGCCGGCCCAAGTTATGCAAGAGAACCTGCGTCAACTCGGAGTGAAACTCGAGCTAAAGGCGCTGGAGCGCGATGCTTTTTTCAAGGCTCTGATGAGCGGGAAGATGTCGATGTTCGCCGGTAGCTGGCAGGGAGACTATCCGAGCCGTGATGCCTTTTTGTACTCGCTCTTTCATTCTGAGAGCGGCGATAACATGGTCGGGTATGCCAACAAGAAAGTCGACAAGCTACTTGTTGACGCCAGACGGGCTGAGAAAGAGAGAGACCGTCGAAAGCTATATAACCAGGCGGAAGAGCTGATACTTCAGGATGCGCCGATCGTGCCGGTCACTTTTGTCGGCACCAGTGTCGTCCATGCCGCGAAAGTCAAAGGCTTCGTTCGCACCCCGCTAGATGATACGCCGCTGGATCGGGTGTGGCTGGCCGACTGACCGATTGACGGTCCGAACGTGACAGGGGGGGATATGCTCGGGTACTTCTGGCGTCGACTCCTGTGGACAATGCCGGTCCTGCTCGGGGTGACGGTCCTGCTTTTCCTTTTGTTACAGGTTATTCCGGGCGACCCGGCCCTCAGTAGATTCGGAGATCGTCTCCCGTCTGAGCAGAGTCTTAGGAATGTCCAAGAACAGCTACGCCTGACCGAGTCAGTCTACACGCAGTTCACCTCATATCTTGGCGGATTGATCCGCGGAGATCTTGGGACATCATATGTGACTGGTGAACCAGTGCGCGAGATCATCGCCCGGACTCTGCCGCCTTCGCTGCGGCTGGCCTTTCTGGCGATCGTCATCGAGCTGTTGATTGCCGTTCCGGCCGGGGTGTTGGCGGCGATCAAACGTGATACTTGGATTGACCGGTTCTCCTTTGTGATTGCCGCTATTTTGGTCGCCATGCCCGTGTTTCTCTTGGGTCTTCTCTTTCAGCTCTTTTTTGCGATCCGTCTGCACTGGTTGCCCGTAGGCGGACTTGGTGACGGGAGTTTCATTTATCATCTGATGCCAGCGGCGGTGATGGGGTTGATCGCGGCTGCTTATCTTAGCCGGGTGACGCAAAGCGCCATGCTCGAAGTCTTGGATTCAGACTATGTGCTGGCGGCCCGGGCCGATGGACTTCCCGCGGGACGTATTGTCTTCCACTACGCTTTGCGCAACGCTTGGCCGCCCATTTTGGCCCTGGTCGGCCTCCATTTCGGTCTTCTCATTGGGAGTGCCATCGCGACGGAATATGTTTTTGACTGGCCCGGTCTCGGCCATCGACTTTATATAGCTGTCGGACAGCGGGACCGCCCGTTGATCATCGGCGCTACTTTGACGCTGTCATTTTTGTTCGTTCTGGTCAATCTTGGCGTCGATCTGATCCAGGGTCTCATTAATCCCAAGGTGCGTCTGTCGCGTAGGAGCGAGATAGATGTCTAACACCTTGAAACTGGGGATCCTGATCATCGGACTATTGATCTTAGCGGCGGTTCTGGTCGGGCTGTTTGACGGGGCCGACCCGGTGGCTCAGGATCAGCAAGCGTTTTTGGAGGCTCCATCTGCCGATCACTGGCTTGGTACTGACCGGCTGGGTCGGGATATCTTGGTCCGGCTCCTCTTTGCCGGGCGGACTTCGCTAACCGTGTCGCTTACGGCGGTGACGGCGATGGTTCTGATCGGTCTCCCCTTAGGCTTGGTCGCCGGTTACTTCGGTGGTTGGGTCGATAATGTCGTCAGTCGCCTAATTGATATTTTTTTGGCTTTTCCGTTTATCTTGGGGGCCGTGGCCTTGATGGCCGTCTTCGGGCCGGGCCTATGGAATATCTTTTTAGTCATGGCTCTTTTGGGTTGGCCTCAGATCGCGCGCCTGGCTCGGGCCGGGGTCATCGATGAAGTGACCAAGGACTACGTGGCTGCCGTCAAGGTAGCCGGGGCCACGCCCTGGTACGTCATGCGCCGACATGTGCTGCCGGGAATCTCGGGGCCGGTGATTGTCTTTGCGGTTATGGGGGTGGGCACAGTCATTCTGGCAGAGGCAACCCTCAGTTTTCTGGGCTTCGGTATGCCGGCACCGCAACCGTCATGGGGACTGATGATCAGCGATGCCCGACTGGTCTACGCGACGGCTCCTTGGGCGCTGATCGCCCCCGGTGTAGCGATCATCCTGGCCTGTCTGGGGTTCAATTTGATCGGCGAGGGGCTCCGCGATCTTTTGGATATCCATGAGTGATTTAGCGCTAAAAGAGATCACCCTACGTGGGGCGGGCGGACAAGTGATCGTTGATCAGGCCGATCTGGTCGTCGAATCGGGCGAATCCGTCGCTTTGATCGGTGAGTCCGGGGCCGGCAAGACCTCTTTGGCGTTGGCGATCATGGGGCTGTGGCCTGGGACTAGTGAGGGGGCCATGCTTTTTAGGGATCGTCGGCTTGACTCGACTTCGGAGGCCGATTATCGGGCCCTACGCGGTCGCGAACTTGTCTATATGCCCCAGGATCCAGCGGCGGCTCTGAGTCCGACTATGACTGTCGGGGCGGCTTTAAGCGATGTGCTGCGGTTTCGGGCTGGATTGAACCGGACAGCCGCCCGGGAGTCAGCCATTTCCTGGCTGGACCGGGTGGGTCTGTCGCCTGGCCGGGAGATGGCCGGTCGCTATCCATATCAGTTAAGCGGCGGGATGGCTCAGCGGGTCTTGATGGCCAAGGCGCTAGCTTGTGAGCCACAGCTGCTGATCGCGGACGAGCCTTTTTCCTCTCTTGATCCGGATACCGCTTTCGATCAGATAGCGCTTTTGCAAGAATTGCAGGTAGAGGGTCGATTTTCGTTGTTGCTAATAACTCATGATCTAGGCTTGGCGCGGCGGCTGGCAACAAAAGTCGTGGTGATGCGCTCGGGGAGGGTGGTCGAATCCGGCCCGCTGGCGGCGGTTTTCAACCAGCCGAAAGAGCAGTACACAGCGGAATTGATAGCTGCCGGCCTGCCGCTCAGTCCAGGGGAGGGCGTTTAGGTGAGCGATCCGATCAAGACACTGGTCTCTCTGGAATCAGTGAGCAAGATATATGCCGGGACTGTGGTAGTCGATGCCGTTGACTTACATATCGCCACAGGGGAGTCGGTAGCGCTATTGGGGTCGAGCGGGGCCGGAAAGTCGACAGTGGCCCGGCTGTTAGTCGGCCTGAGCCGTCCGACTACCGGGAGGGTCTTATGGCGGAACCGACCGCTGGCGGCGCAAGAAGATATTGGGCGTCGGCAAATCGTTTTCCAGCATCCGCGTCGATCACTCAATCCACGCTTAAGTGTCGCCCAGATCGTTAGCGAACCGGCCGTTATTGCCGGTCTCGAAGCTGATCCGGCAGCTCTCTTGGCTAGAGTAGGGTTACCGGCGCGTTTTCTGGATCGGCGGCCGGGAAGTCTCAGTGTGGGCGAAGCACAGCGGGTCGCTCTGGCCCGGGCGCTCTCGACCGACCCAGAGCTGCTGGTCCTGGATGAGCCGACTTCGGCGCTCGATCCGATAGCGGCAGCCGGCATCAAGGAGCTTATCGAGGCCAGCGCCCCAAATCGGGCGATGCTAATTATTAGCCACGACCGGCGGCTGACAGATAGTGCCGATAGATCTCTTTCGATGCGCGCCGGCCGTCTTCTGCCGCAATAAAGCCTCTATCTCCTCAAGATTTCCCGGTCAGGGCCGATATTATGTTTGAGTGTTTATAAAGAAATTGTAAGGAGTATTTCTTGGTCACTGTTCTTTTGGCGCATGAAAGTAAGCTGGTCAGACAGGCCCTGGTGAAGATCCTATCGATACAAGATGGGATCGCGGTCATTGGGCATGCTGAGACCGGACCGGATGCCATCAAGAAAATCGATGAGTTGGGCCCCGATGTGTTGGTGCTCGACACCGGCTTACCCGAATTGAACGGCATGGTGCCGAAGGAGCGCAAAGAGGACGCGGAGCTTTCAATGGTGGTGACCCGGGCCGATGCTCCGGGGCAGGCCGAAACGACCAAATATATTCGGCACGACGATACCTTGGGTGAACTGGTAGGAGCAGTTATCAGCACTGCCGGTGAAGATCACCTGGTCGAACATATCCACTCCAAGTCTGAGGCCCTGAAGAACTTGACCAAGCGCGAGCGCCAGATATTAAAGTTAGTCGCCGACGGGCTCTCTAATCGTCAGATCAGTGTAGACATGGAGATCACCGAGCGTACGGTCAAATACCATATCAGCAACATCTTGCGTAAGCTGGATCTGTTTAGCCGCACCGAGGCGGCGATTCTCTTTCTCAAAGGCGATCTTCAGGCCAATTGAGACCGGGTTCAGGGGTTCATTGTATTTAGCGCTTTTTTTTGGCTAGTGATATAATCGGTTCCGCTCACGCGGCCTGTCATATGGGCCAAAGGGGTTCTTGGTATTGGTCCGAGTGGCGGAACTGGTAGACGCGCAAGGTTGAGGGCCTTGTGGGCGCAAGCCTGTGGGGGTTCGACTCCCCCCTCGGACACATTTGGTTTGCTTCCTTATAGAGAGAGGAGTTCCAATGAGAAGAACTATCCCTTTTTTGTTGTTCTTGATGTTACTTGCTCCAACGGCCGCCATAGCTGCACCCGCTAACGTCGAAGCCGGACTTAGTCCAGAGAGCCGGTTCTATTGGTTCGACAGGATGGCTGAGCGGATCACCTTACTTTTTACTCTAGATACCCAGGATAAGAGCCAGGCCCTGTCTAAGATTGGCCTGGAGCGCTTGGCTGAGGCCGAAGAAGTGGAGAGCCAAGAGACGGTTGGGTCACTTATATCCGACTACCTGAAGAATCAGCGGCAAGCGGATGATTTGGCCGGCGACGATCCAGACACCCTGGTCGGGCTCAATGAGGACCAGGCAGAGGCGCTGGAAAGACTGGATGGCCTGATTGAACAGAGCCGGGGCGAGCACGAACAGCTAGCCGTGCAGGCGATAGCGACCACGGCCCGACTACTGGAGAAACAAGCAAAGAAATTGGAACAAGCGGCCCTTAGTGGCTCTACTAACGTGGCTGAGAAAACGGCCAGGGCTATTGATAAGACTATGACCCGTTTGAAAAAGCTGGCAGACAAGATAACGAAGCGGAGCGCTGCTAGCGCGACTATTTCCGAGAAAAAGACGGCGGATGAGCTGTCCGAGCACGTTCTGTCGGCGACCGCCAAGCATCTCGCAGTACTCGAGGGGCTATTGGGTAAGGTCTCGGACTCCGCGAAGCCGGCGATCGAGAAGGCTCTGGAGCGTTCCGGCAAAGGCCGAGAAAAAGCCGGCGAGGCTGTCAAGCGTCGGGGGCCTAACGCAGAAGCCGGGGACGATATCGATTAATGGAATCGCGGTCACTCTCTGACTTTGCTTTTACTCTGGGCGGGGACGCTCGCCGGCGGATATCGAAGTTTACCGGTATCGATGAGGCCGAGTTTTTCCGGGAACTTGAGCAGGCGGCGGCTTGGTTTCGCGTTTTTCATGATCTAGAGACAAAGAAGACTAAAACGAGCGAGTTGAAACGAGAGCTCCAGGTGGTCCTGGATAGGACCGAGCAGTTACTGAAGAGCCTTGACATGGATGACCCGCTCTTTTTTACTACTC
>CAXMSJ010000086.1:0-8079 GCA_964196305.1 uncultured Acidimicrobiia bacterium | reverse complement strand
GAGTATTTTAGTCAGGGCTGGAAGCTTTTCACTAGCAATGCAGGCAGCCTGATTGGCTTCATGTTTCTGTCAGGGCTGATCAGTGCTGCTGTCGCTTGGGTGCCGTTCGCGGCATTACCGCTTTCTGCCGGCTACTACACTTTTCTCTTTAGGAAGATCAAAGGAGAGCGGGCGGAGTTCGGAGATTTTTTCAAGGGCTACAACTACTTTTTACCGATCGTTCTCAGCAGCCTAGTCACCGGCATATTCTTGTTCATCGGGACAATACTATTGATTTTGCCGGCTATCTATTTGGGCGTGGCCTATCTCTTCGTTGTTCCGTTGATCGTCGACAAGGAAATGCACTTCTGGCAGGCGATGGAGACGAGTCGTAAGTTGATCGGTAAGAAATGGTTCTCGTTCTTTGGCCTGATCATCCTGCTGGCTCTACTAAACCTGGCGGGAGCACTGGCGCTCTTTATCGGCCTATTGGTGACCATTCCCTGGACGATCTGTATTATGGTCGTGGCCTATGCCGATATTGTCGGTCTTCGGGCAGACACAGAAGTGGCTGGCGTTATCGCCAGCTAGCTGGTTCGCGCCCTCGTGGCGAGTTCGACGAACGCCTTGACGTCGTAGGCGGCGACCGCTTTGCCTATCAGCTCTAGCGGGAGATTGTCGAGACGTCGAAAGCGGACACAGCTCTTGCCGATATCCAGTTTCTTTCCGGTCTCCTTGTACTCGGCGATAAACTGCTTGTAGGCAGACTCATCGGCGTAGATGCCGGACAAGTAGACAGACATATAGTTTTTCTGCGATGCCAGGGCCGCGTACATCAACGGCTTTTTGTTATAAGTGTCGGGATAAACTTCTAGCGGCACTTGATACGTGATCATCCCCCAGTTCATCACTTCCTCGTAACCGGGAGGCAGGTTCTCGAGAATGACCTGGCGAACCGCGGTGATCTGCTCCTGTCGGTCTGCGGGCAGGTCGGCTAGATATTCAGCGACTGTCTTGGCTGCACTTCGCATCAGCGGCCAACGTTAATCACGAGCGGGAGAGCTTTATTATATGCGCCTAGGGAAAAACCGACGATCTGACCGTTGAGGCTGAATCCTGCTTCGACCGGCACTCTGCGCCCGTTCTTGATCTGATACGCGATCGGCTTTTCGTCTTCAAGGTCACCCCAGGGGGTGCTTATCAGCAGGTTACCGGAGCTATCCAAGCGCAAGTCGCCTTGGCTGTAGGCCATTCTAATACTTGAGGGGTCGGCCTCCGAGGTCACCATGAAGCTGTATTTGATTGTCGCCCCGGCACTCTTATAGACGGCGTCGATGCCCGGGTAGAGCTCCTTGTAAGTAATAGCTCCGAATGTCGGCAGGTCTTTTAGCCACTGCGACTGATCGGTGCCGACGATCTGGGGGCTTTCATTAGCCCCCTGGAAAGTGACGGCAATACCCTCGGCTTGAGAGAAAGAATAGAGCAGCCCTTTCTTGGCCATATAAAGGTTGTAATCGGTACCTTGGGAATAGAAGTCCGCCTGTTCGTCGATCTGACCGGCGTTTGGGATAAAGAAAGCCGGTACTTTGGTAAGGACTTCTGGCTTTGGGACTGTTTCTAGCGATGAGAGGGGCGCTAGACCTTGAATTGCCAAAAGACCGGCGATGCTGAGGGATGTCAAAAAGAATAAATGGAGATTAATTCTTTCTGATAGCTGCACGAAAGTGCCCCTTCTAATAATACCTGCTTCTCACATTATACCTTGAAAGTTGCGCCGGAGACTGGCAGAATAGCACCTGTTGCATGGACGACCGGGGAGAAATTGGAACTAATAATTCTGGGTACATCCGCTAGCTATCCTCAGGCTGGAAAGGCCTGCAGCGGGTATTTGATAAAGAGTACGGGCAGCAATCTCCTGATAGATTTGGGTTCAGGCGTGTTGGGCAACTTACAACAACACATTGATCCGCGAGATCTTGACGCGATTATTCTTAGTCACCTTCATCCAGACCACTTTACGGACATCTTTTCCCTTCAGATCTATCTTGAGTTTCCGGCTGGAGCAATCAGGAAGATACCGTTGTTCGCGCCGCCGGGTTCTGATAGGAGGTTGGCGGCTCTGTCGTGGGCTAACTCGAAAGACCCAACGGAACTCTTTGAATTTACCGACTTGGCTGCCGGCACCTCCTTCAATATTGCTGATCTTATAGTGACCGCTGCCGAAACCGAGCACGCTGAGACGACTTTTGCGGTGCGTGTGGAAGACAGTACTGATGGCGCCAGCCTGACATATACTGCCGACACCGGGCCATCGCCACAGGTGGAAGAACTGGCGCGTGGGACAGATTTGCTTTTGGCGGAGGCAACCTGGCTACGGCGCCCCGATTCTGACGGGGTCGGCCATCTGAGCGCCACTGAAGCGGGCGAATTGGCCGAGCGGGCGCAAGCGCACGCCTTGGCTCTCACACATCTCGGCGCGGACGTTGATGCCTCACAGGCCGTTCAGCTGGCCAAATCGGCTTTTGGGAAGAATGTTGAATTAGCTACCGAAGGTGATACTTTCTTGGTCGGTCAATGAGCGGTGCGCCGGACAGGATAGTGTTTTGGCGCTCTTAGTTGTCCTTGGCGGAATACACTTGGCGGGGGCGATAGTTCATCTGTTTTATTCCAGGATTTGGGACTGGGCGACTGATTTAGAGCAACTGAAGCCAGTAAATAGGCAGGCGGCTCTGGCGATGAACGGGATGGTCGCTTATCTATTGGGGTTCTTTGGCGTGGTGGATCTGCTTTGGGCGTTTCGCGTGGTCGAGAGAGAGCCATTGATGGTCATGGCGATCATTGGCTATTGGGTGGCTCGAATGATCTTACAGTTAATCTACTACGATATGCGGCAGCGCCTTAGTCAGATACTTTCAGTTGCTTTTGTTTTTATGATCGTCGGTCATGCCTCGCTCTTGGGCTGAGCTAAGCTCTGATTTAAGTCGCGCACTCTTTGCGACAGCTTTTGAATAATACTGAAGGCCAAAGAAGGGTCTTCTTGAATGCGCCGGAGCAAGGTTCGCTTTTCGATCGTTAGAACTCTGACATTGCCCAACGCTTGTACGGTAGCGGCCCGAGATTCACGCTGAAAGAGGGCCATCTCACCGAAGAAATCTCCACGACCGAGGATTGCGAGCGTCACTTCACCATCTTGCACTACTTCCACTTGTCCTGATTGGATGACGTACATACAGTCTTCTTCGGCGCCCTGTTCGACGATTACTTCTCCCTGGCTATATGTTTTTCCTAGTGAGCCTTCTTCCATTTAGGTCTCCTTGTCGTCTTTTCGTCTGGTAGATGAGGCGGCTTCGCTGCCGATATCGGCCGCGAAACGCGAGATGAAAGCCGGATGAAGCATACGCCTGAAGATGTCCTTGTACGGGGCGCTTCCAGTGAAAGTATCCCACATTACACTGCTCATACGCTGTGCGCCACCGTCTCGACTTTGTTCCCGGTTGACCATGCGCAGCACGCCTCCCATGGCCGATTTTGATTTTTGTAATTCAGTGTTGACGCCAAAAACTATCCTGCCGATCCGGTTGTCCTTTTCTATCCGGCGGCACGTAGGGTAGTAATGTTTTTCGAAGTTGTCAGCCGACACTCCCTGGAAGATCGCCGTGGTGGCCGCGGCTTTCGCTGTCCGGTAGGCAGCGCCAATGCCGTCTTTGTAAAGCCGGGAGGCGCTGCTATCTCCGATGAAAACCAGTCGGTCTGCGAACGGTGCCTCGGCAGCGCGTACATAGATTTGTGGAAAGCATCGACAAGAGCCTTTTGGGTCGATATCCGCCGGCAGGCACTCTTTAACTTGTGGTGACGAGAGGAACGCATCGATCATATCACCATCTATCTTTTCCCCTATTAAGCACAACGTGACGTAATCGCCTTTAGGGACAAGCGCGGCAAATTCCAAGCGGGGAATATTGAGAAGAAAGACATGTATATTGCTGCCAAGGTGCTGGTCTACGACCTCTTTGCCAAGGTTAAACTCTCGGATATGCGATTTGGTCGACACGGGCTCCTTGTACTTTAAATCCATGTCGGCCAATATTTTCGCGCTAGTGCCGTGGAGCCCCGCAGCCATGGTCATCAAATCATACATCTCGGACCGACCTGTTTTGGACGTGACCTCCAAGCGGCCGTCATGACGCGCTACTTTTTCGACGCGCTCTTCGATCTGTCGGGCACCCTTCTCCATCGCTAGCTCTAGGAGGTGGGCATCGAAGCTGCGCCGCTCGGCGTTCTCACTGAGATCGCGGGGCCCGGCTCCTCGATAGACGGTGGCGATCCGTTTTTCATCTTCGGGCGCCCTAATCTCGGTCTGACCATAGGGCGTGTGGACAATATAGGAATTTATTCCCCGCTGGGCGACGACCGGAGGCAGGTTCACCCCTTCGGCCGCCAGCATTTGGATTAATGATTCAGAGATGATACCGGCGCACATGTTGCATCCACTTGGCCCCGGAGCCTGAAAGTTCTTTGGCTCAAATATGTCCACTGTCAGCTCAATGCCGACCCGCTCCGCCAGGGAGAGTAGGAAATAGCTAAAAAAGGACCCGGCCGGTCCGCCGCCGACGACCGCTACTTTTGAGTTATTGTCGAGCTTTAAACTCAATTTCGTCGCACCGCTTCTTCTTCCTGCTTGATTGTCGAACCATCCCATTCGCGAACGATGCTCCGCACCAGTCTCCCCGATAATGAGAAGTAATAGAGAAAGTTATCTGACTCCATCTCGCTTAGCAATTCCAGGGCTTTCTGCCCGGACGTCAAGGCCTCGGCACGTAGACCTAGATCAACACTGGCACAAGATATCCAAGCATAGGCGTGCGCAATAATATGTTTGTTTTTTGTCTCTTGGCCGAGACGCAAAGCCAGGTGTAAGTAGACGTATGAATCCTCAAACTCTTTCTCTGCCCATAGGGCGGTACCCAGCCAGCCGTAAACCAGCCCCAGCCTGTCTTTGTCGTCCATGGCCTCGACCAAGTCCAATTTGCTCTTTAGTACCTCCAGTAAAGGGGCGAAATCTTGGCGGTAGAAGGCGACCAACGCCAATTCAACCAGGACGTCTATGAGGCGCTCATCATCTCTTTTGGTCCGGTTCTTCTTGGTGTCCAGAATATCGTAAGCTTCCTGAAAATACTGATGTGCTTCGGCAACCGCGTATTTCTTCAGGCTTTTCTCGCCCGATTTGACCAGGTAGTCCACCGCCTTACCGGAAACCGCGCTTAGTTTGTAGTGAAAAGCGAGAGTTTCATAGAGTTCTGAAAGCCGGTTTTCAAATAAATCTTCTAGGGTGGCGCCCACTTTTTTATGCAGCTTCTGACGCTCTTTTTTGAGCATGCCTTTATAGACGACATCGCGCGTGAGGGAATGCTGGAAGATATATTCCTTTTCCGGTTCTGTCCCGCGGCTTCTAATCAGATCATGTTCTTCGAGCTCGACTAAGAGGCCGTGAATTTGACCATCTATTTCTGTGACTCGCGCCAGGGTCTCATAAAGGAAGGTGCGGCCGATTACGGCAGCCTCCTGCAACAAACGCTTCTTTTTTTGCTCTAGATGATCAAGCCTAGAGGTAATAACTCCCGTTACTGTAGAGGGAATATCTATCTCGTCTGCCTTCTTGGTCAGGCGCCAGCTCTCCCCGGTTTTCAGCAAGAAACGGGAATCGATCAATGCCCGGACGATCTCTTCGAGGTAGAAGGGATTCCCTTCAGATTTCATCTGGACGAGCTCAGCTAAATCGTCCGGAACATCATCTGTTTTCAGAAGTGAGGCTGTCATCGTCCGGATATCTGCGGCTACCAGGGGTTTTAGGTTTATTCGCTTATACGACTCACCCAAGGGCAGACTCTTGTCGCTGGTCAGCAAAGTGAAGGGCGGTCTGTATATGCAGATAAACATTCCTGCACCCTCATGGTCGGAAAGGAGGTAGCGCAACAGATCGATAGTGGAGGCGTCTGCCCAATGGAGATCTTTTAAGCAGAAGACCGTGGGTTTAGCGTCAGCCAGAGCTCGAAAAACCTGCTTGACTCCTTTAAATACGCGTGACTTCCATAGGTCTGGAACGCCTTCTTTCTCATCAGGAGCCCCAAGGCCATACAGTCCTTCAATATACTTTGAGACTTGTTCATCCTCGCCGAGCAGCAGTTGTATCTGGCTGCGTATCTTACCTCGGACCTGTTCTTGCGGGTCGCTCTCGCTGATCCCCCAGGCCTGATTGAACAGATCTATAAAAAGGGAGTAGGGAGTTTGCTGGGTGTGGGAATAGGCGCGGCCTTCATGCCAGCCAATTTTCAAGGGGTCAAGAGTGGCCCTAAACTCTCGCGCCAGTCGGCTCTTGCCGGTGCCGGCTTCTCCGCAGAGGCAGCACGCAGTTCCTTCTCCTTGTGTGGTCAGAGCGGTCATCCGGTCTTCGAGTATCGCTATCTCCTGGTCGCGTCCGACCAGCTTCGATTGCAGTCCGGAGTAGAGCGTTTTGCCAGGGGCACTTGGGGCAGCCTCGCCAACCATGAAAGCCTCTACAGCCTGGGATTTGCCTTTTAGTTCTTGAGCGCCGAGGGACTCAAATTTAAAAAAGTGTTCTGCCTGTTTCATCGTATCTTTGCCGACGACGATCTCGCCGCCTTTGGCCAGGCTAGTAAGCCTTGAAGCGACATTGATGCTGTCCCCAAGCAGACGTTCTCTATTGGTTTCCAGGTCGATGGCGTTTGTTAATACCACTCCGGTATTTATTCCAGTGTGCATGGCTAGTGGCCGCCCGATCTTTTCGCAAAGCTCCGGGCTTAGATCTTCAACAATCTGGTGGATTTCCAGGGCGGCCTTGATCGCCCGGACAGGGTCATCTTCATTTGCCGTGGGCACTCCGAACAAGACCATCATGGCATCGCCGATCAGTTTTTCGACATGGCCGCCATACTTGATGACCACCCCGGTGGCTTCCCCAAAGATGCGGCTCATGATTTCTTGCACATCTTCCGGGTCGAGCTGGTCGGACATGGCGGTGTAGCCTTCGAGGTCGGAAAAGAAACAGGTTACTTGTTTAAGTTCGCTCTCCTCTCCTTGCGGGGGCGTAGTGGGCGCGGGCTCGTTAATCTTGGTGCCGCACTCGCCGCAGAATTTATCTAGAGGTAGATTGTCGAAGCCGCATTGTGAACACGGCTGAACCAACCGCGAGCCGCACTCGCCGCAGAACTTTCTCGTACCTTCGTTTTCCGAACCGCACTGACGGCACCGGATCTTGGCAGTTTCCAAGCATTCCCATTTCAGCAAGTGGCCGTCCAGCTAAGATAACACTGTCTGAGCAGCCAAGCAATTCAGAGATACGACGGGCAGGCTTGTTTGGATGAAAGCTTGACGCAAATGTCCCAATAGTTATACTAGTTATACAAATCATACTTATGGGAGTGAGATATATGATGGGACATGACAGTGATCTTGGAGAGCGGAAATGTGGACCAAAAGGGACACACAAAAAGCCTGATTTTTTTGGAACCGCTACCGTTGGTGAGAAGGGTCAGATAGTTATTCCGCAAGAGGCGAGACAAGCTTACGAAATAAAGCCGGGAGACAAATTGTTGGTGGCGGGAAAAGCCGGCCACAAAGCTTTAATGCTTATCAAGGCGGACGTGCTCACGAGTAGAATAGAACATTTAAATAGTGAGCTGGATTTCTTGAAAGCTATGCAAAGCGAAGAGGAGTAATGGGGAGCAAAAAGCGGGTTATTATTGCCGGAGGCGGTATTGGTGGAGCGCAGTTGGTGGCAAAGCTACAGGATAAAGCAGACATTGTTCTTGTCGATCCGAAGGAGTTTTTTGAGGTGCCGATGGCCGCTCCTCGAGAGATGGTGCATCCAGATTTTTCCAATAGAGCAGTCATTCCTTACAAGGATTTTCTGAAGACCGGAAGACATGTGCAAGGGAAGATGGTAGGCGTTTCAGCCGACCACATCAGCGTGGAAAAGGCAGGCTCCGACCTTGAGGATATTTCGTTTGATTTTCTAGTTATTGCCACTGGATCAAGATATCGCTCAGGTTTGGTCAAGGCCGACGCGGGGTCAGTGGATGA
>CAXMSJ010000085.1:0-21672 GCA_964196305.1 uncultured Acidimicrobiia bacterium | reverse complement strand
TCGGGCGAGAGCGGTACTTTGCTTCTCTTAAGCACGCCGCTAGGATTTTTCCCAGCGGGGCGGTGGTCAGCAATCTGATCGTTGGAGCCGAACCAGTCTCTTCGACGATGAAAGGCATTGATATGTTGACAGCCCTTGGCGTCATCCCCACGCTGCCGATCTATCGAGTTGGGTTGAGCGATTCAGCCGATACACAGTCGGCGGCAGAACGAATAGCCCCGGTTTATCGGCATCTTCGTGAGGCTTTGACGAGAAACCGCCTGTCGCCGATGCTGATCAGCCATTTCAATTTGGCTTTTAATGCCATCGACGGCCAGTATTTTGGTGGAGAAGCCCCATTTAAGGGACGCTGGGAGACCGTTTTTAGATCGAAGAGAGGGGCAAAATTGGCGGCAAATCTTTCCAGCTTTCGCCGTCGTTTACGAGTGAGAACGGTCGATGACGACCACGGCGAGAGACATTGACACCCGCCGGCGGCGCCCGCGTCTTCGTTGATACTCGGCCCATGGTGGTCGTGTTGGCGGCTCGGTCGGCACGATATCTGGGCTTTCTGGCGATCGCCGCTATATTTTGGGGGATCGTGTCGTGGCCGACACCTGCCGGGTTGACCGAGCCGGGGAAGCTGGCATTGGCAATATTTGTTGTTTGCTTGCTTTTGTGGATCAGCCAGCTTCTTCCGCTGGCGATCACTAGCCTTTTTGCTTTGGCGGCCCTGCCGTTAACTGGCGTCATGAGCTCTCAAGAGGCTTTTGCTCTCTTTGGTAATGAGGCCGTGTTTTTTATCATGGGGGCGTTTATTTTGGCGGCGGCGATGGTTAAGTCGGGGCTGTCGAGTCGGGTGGCGCTGCTTTTTTTGCGTCGTTTCGGGACTTCTGATCGCCGGCTGATTCTCGGCTTGCTCTTAGCCCCGGCGTTCATGGCGTTTTGGATGCCTGAGCACGCGGTGGCCGCCATTATGTTTCCAATCTGCCTTGAGATCGTCAACAGTTTAAAGCTCCGTCCCCGGCGGAGCGTATTCGGAAAAGCCGTCTTTGTGGCGGCCGCTTACGGGGCGATCATTGGCGGTGTCGCCACGTTTCTCGGTGGCGCTCGCAACCCCTTGGCTATTGGCATATTGAAGCAGTCGACCGGTATCACGATCGGGTTTTTTGAGTGGATGACGGCCGTAGTGCCGCTAGTGCTTTTCTTGCTGCTAGTAGCCTATTTCTTGATCTTGAAACTCTTTGTTAGCGAGATATCGGATGTCTCGGGGGCTGTCTCGGCTCTCGAAGCTCGAACGCGCGAGCTGGGCGTTGTCTCAGGCCAGGAGAAAATGATCTCCACCATTGTTCTGGCGGCAATCTTGTCTTGGATATTCTTAGGAAATGCGATGGGACTGGCAAACATTGCCATAGTCGCAGTGGTGTTTCTGTTTGTTTTTAAGCTGGTTTCCTGGAAGGACATTGAGGACTATGTCAATTGGGGGGTAATCCTCATGTATGGCGGAGCCATTGCCCTTGGGTTTGCCATGGACTCTACTCAAGCGGCAGCCTGGGTGGCCGACTCTACTATCTTGTCACGACAATTAACACCGCTGGCGTTAATCCTGGTGATCGCAGTAACGGCGATCCTGCTGACCGAGGGCATCAGCAACGCTGCCGTTGTGGCGATATTGATGCCTCTTGGGCTGAGCATCGCTCGTAAGTATGGGCTGGACCCGAAGGTGATTACGCTGGCCATAGCGGTGCCTTCAGGGCTAGCCTATATGCTACCGATGAGTACGCCGCCGAATGCTATCGCTTATTCATCTGGATTTATCGGCATCCGCGACATGGTCAAAATCGGGTCGGTTTTGGCGCTAACGACTGTCGTCTCGTTCATGGTGCTGGTGCGGTTCTATTGGCCGCTATTGGGATTGGATATTTAATGCAGTTCGTCATGGTTTTGTCAGCGCTTGGGCCGACCGCGGAAGCGGTCGAAGCCGCCGTGAGCTTTGCCGCGGCCAAGGGGGCGCGGTTGGCGGTTGTCTTTGTTCTTGACGAGAGCGTTTCTGGGGCAATCTTCGAGAAACTGACCGATATTGGCTTTATTGGCGAAAAACCTGGAACCGAGTTAGAATCAGCAGTCAGCGCAGAGTACCGACGCCAGGCTGAGGAGTCATTGGTTGAGGTGGAGCGGGCGGCTCGGGCACATGGAGTCGAGATCACCTCTGAAATTACCATAGGGGAGTTTTTAGATAAAAGCCTGGACGCTGTGGCCAAGCACGCAGCTGACACGCTAATCGTTATCAGGACGCGCCAATCGTGGCTATCCCGGGTTTTCGGCTCCACCAGTATCAGTGAGTTGATCAGGACGGCGCCGTGTGACATTAAGGTCTTTGAGGCCTAAGTGAGGGAAAGCTTTTGATACACAAGAATTTATTGAGCTTAATCGGCAACACCCCGATGGTCGAGATCGGGCGGATGAGTCCGAATCCGAGAGTGAAGATATACGCGAAGCTGGAAGGGGCTAATCCCAGCGGTAGCCTAAAAGACCGGATTGCTCTATTTATGATTAACGAGGGCGAGGCGTCCGGTCTACTCAAGCCGGGAGATACGATACTGGAGGCGACTAGCGGCAATACCGGTATCTCGCTGGCGATGATCGCCAGATATCGAGGCTACAAGGTGAAGGCAGTTATGCCGGACAATGTCAGTCTCGAGCGGCGCTCGTTGCTGGAAGTCTACGGAGCGGAGCTAGTGCTCTCCGATGGCGAACTAGGGACAAACGGCGCCATTAACCTTGCAAAAGAGATCGGGGCCGATGGTGACTATTTTCTCCCAGACCAGTACAGTAACGAGGCGAATCCTAGAGCTCATTACGAGACGACCGGGGTGGAAATTCTGCGAGAGGTTCCGCAGGTGGATGTGTTTGTCGCTGGTCTAGGGACGGCCGGGACGCTTATGGGGGTTGGTCGGCGCCTGCGGGAGGCCAATCCAAAGACACGGATAATCGCTGTTCAGCCGTATCCCCACAGTGGACTCCAGGGCCTACGTAATCTCGGCGATGGATTTGTGCCGGGCATATTAGATTTTGATATTTTAGACGGAAATGAGCTCGTTCAAGACAAAGAGGCTTTCATGGCGCTCAAAAGATTAGCGGAAGAAGAGGCCATTTTGGCCGGCATCTCTTCCGGCGCCGTCATCGCCAAAGCTATTGAAGTGGCTGAATCCATGGACAGTGGGACTATCGTGACTGTCTTTCCGGACGGGGCCTGGAAGTATCTGAGCGAGAAGATCTGGACCGAATCGCCTGAAGAAGTTAGTAAGAGATTTTCCGGGCCGCTCTGGTAAGTTTGCCTTCTCGACTTGAAAACGCCTGTCCGGCTGGTAAAATATACGGGTCCCTGGGGAGTAAATAATGATAGAAGTTCAGATAAACGGAGAAACAGAAGAAATCGAGCCGGGCACTACGGTTTCGTCAATACTTGAGCGCAAAGATGTCCGACCGGAGATGGTGGCAGTCGAGATCAATGGAGAGCTGGTGCAGAAGGGAAAATATCTCACTCTGACCTTGCACTCCGGAGACGAGATGGAGTTCCTGCACTACATGGCGGGCGGACACCCGCAGGCCTGATGGCCGTCTTTAAAATCACCCGCGAGGCGGTCGAGACTATATACGCGCACGCCGGCCGGGATGCCCCTCGAGAAGCCTGCGGTATGCTTGGCGGCACCGGATTGACGGCTACGATTGCCTACCCGACCAACAATGCCGACACCAGCGCTCTGACCTACAGCATTGATCCACAGGAGGCTTTCTCTGTGATCAAGCAAATGCGGTCTGATGGCGTCGACTTCATGGCCGCCTACCACTCTCATCCGGCCACGGAGGCGTATCCATCGCCTACCGACAAGGCTAAGGCGGGGGATAGCGACCTGGTCTACCTAATTGTCTCACTCCGCTTTCCAGACCAGCCGGAGCCGCGAGCTTACAGAATGTTCGCTGATCAGGTAGAGGAGTTGGGGATCGAGATCATCGACGCCTAGGATGAGCAGGCTGTTTTAGATAAGCCCTTCTCACTAAGCCTCCTCGACACTCAGCCTACTCTCAGTTGTGAAAACTTTCGTAAAGTTTGCTTGAGGGTCGCCGATAGACTACTCATCGAAGAATTTACCTGTGGGGGGCGCTCGTGAGTCTGGCAAAGAGGTTTTCAATATATAGCTTGATCCTTATTTTCTTGACCAGTGCCTGCACCTGGGTTGTTGTCCAGAAGGTGGTCCAAGAGCAGGCTCTGGGAGACTACAGACACAATGCTGTCTCGGCGCTGAAATCCTTTACGCATCATCTACAGCCAGGTGATTTTGGACCAGAAGATCGTCGGCTGTCAGGTGCCGATTTCGAGCGCTTCTTCAGCGAGAATATTGCTGAAGATCATTTTGATTTGGTAAAAATTTGGGGGAGTGACGGGTCGATTCTGTTCAGTACAGATCGTTCGTTGATTGGCAAAAACCAGGTGGTCGATGAGCACCTCAAGCTGGCCCTAGCCGGCGAGGTCACCACGGAAGAGTTTCGAGCTAGCAGCAGCGATCATGCGGCGTTGGGAACGTTGCAGACGGACGGGCCCTATTTGCAGACGTATGTGCCCATTGTCTTTAACGGTCAGGTCTTTGGTGTCTTCGAGACTACTTGCGATTTGACCCCAGTATATGACCGGACAGCGCGCATCAACATTTATACGGTGGGAATGTTATGTGGCAGCCTGGCCCTTCTTTGGCTGTTGCTGGCTGGTTTGGTTAAGCAGGAGGCCAAGGCTTTAGATGCACAAAACCGAGATCTCAAGCGTCTTGCCGGTGAGAGTGCCGGATCTCTGGGAGAGCTGGAAGAAAACTATCTCGATACCTTAAATGCCCTGACAGCAGCAGTTGAGGCTCGGTGCTCACACTCCGGGGGACATGCGCGGCGGACCCGATTCATTAGCTTGAGCATCGCCGACCGGCTTGGACTCCAGGCTGACCAGCGAGACCGGCTCGGGCCTGCCGCTACTCTTCATGATATCGGGGAGATCGGGACGCCGGAAGCAATTTTAGAGAAAACCGGGGCGCTAACGACTGATGAATGGGAGAAGATTAAGGAGCACCCGGCGGTCGGGGCGCAGATCGTCGGAGCCGTGCCGTTCCTGGCCCATCTGGCTCCCATCGTCCGAGCTCACCATGAGAACTTTGACGGGACCGGTTATCCTGACGGCCTGCGGGGGGAGAGAATCCCGATCGAAGCCCGCATTCTGGCGGTAGCCGACGCCTTCGATGCTGTCACGAGCAATCGCCCATATCGCCCCGGTGTCTCGATTGAAGAGGCGCTGGTCGGGCTCGAAAGAGACCGTGGCACCAAGTACGATCCTCACGTTGTCGATGTCTTCATCCGTATCTGTCGGGAAGACTTCTTGCGCCATCGGGAAATACCCAGTCTCTACGGCTATCGAACCGCCTAGCCTGCAGCTGCTCTAGAATTCCTCAGTATGCCGTTCTGAGTAATCAAGCGCTCGGTAGGGTACAATACGTGCATGCAGAGCGTGAAAAATATCCCAACCATCATGGTCATCTTCGGGGCCACCGGAGACCTGATGCATCGCAAGATTATTCCCGCCTTCTTCCACCTGTTCGAGGAAGGCAGATTACCTGAGTTATTTGCGGTTATCGGGGTGTCGCGTCGTGACATCCAGACCAACGAGTGGCGTCAGTTCGTCGCCGATTCAGTCCGCGAGCACTTGGGTGAAGACCATCAGTCGATCGACGAATTCGTGAAATGCTTTGAGTATGCGCGCGGGCTGTTTGGAGATGAGACCACTTATAGCGACCTGACGGAGCGGATCGCTGTTGTCGACGGTGAGTGGAAGGTCTGCACAAACAAGATTTTCTATCTCGCGGTTCCGCCCAACCATTATCAGGTGATTTTGGGGCTACTGGCTAGTTCGGGCCTGACCGATGCTTGCGGTGGGCCTGAAGGTTGGACGCGGGTGGTGGTTGAAAAGCCCTTTGGCAAGAACCTCGAGCAGGCGCGTGAGCTGGACAGCCTACTGGGGCACCGCTTTAAGGAAGAACAGGTCTATCGAGTCGACCACTATCTAGCTAAAGAGATACTTCAGAATATCATTTTGTTTCGGTTCGCCAACAACTTGCTGGAGGACGTCTGGAGTCGCGATTTTATTGATCAGGTTGATGTGCGGCTGCTTGAGGCGATCGGTGTCGAGGGCCGCGGGTCTTTCTATGACGGCGTCGGCGCACTGCTGGATGTCGGGCAGAATCACCTGCTGCAGATGCTGGCGCTGGTCACTATGGAGCACCCGGGGAATATGGGGCCTGATGATGTCCGTCAGTCCAGACTGGATATCTTGGAAAAATTGCGCGTTTTACGCGATGACCAGGTCGAAACCGAGACGATCCGCGGACAATATGCGGGCTATCTGGATGAGCCTGGAGTAGAGGCAAAGTCAAAGACAGAGACGTATTTCAAGGTTCGCGCCCATCTCGACGTACCACGTTGGGAAGGGGTGACGTTCTTTTTGGAGGGCGGAAAAGGCCTGGGGGCGCCGCGTAAGGAAATAGTCGTTCGGTTTCGCCATCCAACTCCATGCCTCTGCCCTCCGGGTGATCACTACCGCAATACTATTCATTTTCGGCTAGAACCGGACCCTGGCATATCGATCAAGTTTTGGTCGAAGAAACCTGGTGAAAAACTAGGACTTGAAGAGCGCGATCTTGACTTCAAGTATAGCGAAAACGGAGAGGACGCCGCCTACCTTGAAGAGTACCCTACGTTGCTTCTGGAGTGCATATCCGGCGACCAAACACTTTTTATTTCCAGCAGCGAGGCGATGGCCGGCTGGCGTTTTATTGATCCGATAATCGCCGGCTGGCGACGCGATGTGACTGCACTCCAAATCTACACCGGGGACGAAATACTGGCTCTGGCCGGGCCTGGGGGCGGCGCTGGGGCGAGCGGTATTTCGACGGACAGGCAAGTGGGGATGGTTGGACTGGGTAAGATGGGCGGCGGTATTGCCAGTCAGCTTTTGGAGAAAGGGTGGGAGGTAGTTGGTTTCAACCGCAATCCCGAGGTTACCAAGGAGTTCGTGTCGGAAGGCTTGTTGGCGGCGTCATCTCTCCCCGAACTGGTCGGGAAGCTGCGCGCCCCGCGGGTCGTGTGGGTAATGGTGCCGGCGGGCAAGCCGGTTGAGGAGATGATCCTCGGCGAGCAGGGCTTGGTCTCCTTGCTTGAACCGGGCGACGTTATTATTGATGGCGGTAATTCTTTCTATAAAGACACAGTGCAACGCGCGGCTGAACTAGCTAAAGCCGGTATCAAGTTTATCGACTGTGGCGTCTCCGGGGGGCCGTCCGGTGCTCGTCACGGGGCATCGCTGATGACCGGTGGCGATCGCCAGACATATGAGTGGTTACGACCGCTTTTTTTAGATATCGCCAGTCCGGCCGGCGAACAGTTCTTCGAAGGTGCGGGTGCCGGCCACTTCGTTAAGATGGTCCACAATGGTATCGAGTACGGGATGATGCAGGCAGTAGCGGAGGGCTTCGCGATCATGGGGGAGTCGGATTATGATTTGGATCTGACCCGGGTGGCCGATGTGTATAACCATGCCAGCGTGATCGAATCCCGTCTGGTCGGGTGGCTCAAGAGCGCGTTTGAGTCGTTCGGAGAGGACCTTAGTTCGCTCTCCGGCTCAGTGGCGCATACAGGGGAGGCTGAATCCACCATCGAGATCGCCAAGGAGCTGGGGGTGGCGGACCCAGTCATCGAAGCGGCGCTTCGCTTCCGGATAGACAGTCAGGATGACCCCAGCTATACCGGACGGATATTAACTGCTCTTAGGGGGCAGTTTGGCGGCCACGACACCGGGAGCGACAGTGAATAACGATCTTAAGAAACTAGCCAATCTGGTCCGATTGAACATCCTGGAGTCGACGACCGCGGCTGGTTCGGGGCACCCAACCTCTTCCATGTCGGCTGTCGAGTTGATGGTCGGGTTGCTCTTTGGCGGGCGTTTCCAGGCTGACCTCGACAACCCAGGTGATCCTACTAATGATCGGCTGATCTTCTCGAAAGGTCATGCCGCGCCCCTGCTCTACTCGCTTTATGCAGCTGCGGGTCGGGTGAGTGAAGATGAGCTAAAGACGTTGCGTCGCTTTGGCAGTCGCCTGGAAGGTCATCCGACACTTGCTTTTCCTTATACAGAGGTAGCCACTGGTTCTTTAGGCCAGGGACTCTCTGTCGGGGTCGGTATGGCCATGACCGCGAAGTTTCTGGATCACCTGCCGTACCAGACTTTCGTCCTCATCGGCGATGGCGGACTGGCTGAAGGCTCGCAATGGGAGGCGATGCAGCTGGCCTCCCATTATGGCTTAGACAATCTTGTCGGCGTCATCGATGTGAACCGGTTGGGCCAGAGTGAGGCGACGATGTACGGACACGATACAGGGGCTATCGCTCGGCGGGTGGCCGCTTTCGACTGGGAGGTCATCGAGGTAGACGGCCATTCCCTGGAAGAGATTGTAGCCGCCTATGACCAGGCTATCGGCGCAACGAGGCCGGCCATGATCGTCGCCAGGACGCTGAAGGGGAAGGGTTTTTCCGGCTTTGAAGATGCCAACGGTTGGCATGGCAAGCCTCTCTCTTTGGAGCAATGTGCCGAGGCTGTTTTGGAGCTTGGGCCGGTGGAGCGGACAGTCTTGGGGACAATAGAAAAAAGACCGTCGGCACAGCCGACTCTAGCCAAAAGAGAGCCGCTGGGGGAATTCGGCTGGGAGCTGGGAGAGAAGATATCGACGCGGGAGGCATATGGGCGGGCGTTGGTTCGGACAGCCTCGGCCTACCCGGAAATGGTCGTGCTCGATGCCGAGGTAAACAACTCGACTTTTGCCAAATATTTCAAAGAGGCCTATCCAGAGCGGTTCTTTCAAATGTACATCGCCGAACAGAACATGGTCGGTACGGCGCTGGGGATGTCGCGTCGCGGAAGGATGCCGTTCGTCTCGACTTTTGCCGCCTTCTTCTCCAGGGCCTTTGATCAAATACGTATGAGTCAGTATTCGCAGGCTAATATAAAGTTCGCCGGCTCGCATGTCGGAGTATCGATCGGGGAAGATGGCGCATCGCAGATGGGGCTGGCGGACATAGCGCTCTTTCGGTCTGTCCTCAACAGTGTTGTCGTCTATCCGGCCGATGCGGTAGCAACCATGCGGCTGGTAGAGGGCTTGGCTGACCGCAACGAGCTGGCTTATATTCGTCTGACCCGTGAGTCTACGCCGGTCTTATACCGCCCGCTTGAGGAATTTCCGATCGGCGGGAGCAAGGTTTTGCGGCAGAGCTCTGAAGATCAGGCAACATTAGTCGGGGCCGGGGTCACTCTATACGAGGCTTTGGCAGCGCACAAAGAGCTCAAAGAGCAGGGCATTATGACTCGGGTGATAGATCTGTATAGCATCAAACCACTGGACCGACAAACGCTGCTGACTGCGGCCGTCGATACCGGGTTGATCCTTACTGTCGAGGATCATTTTTCGGCTGGTGGGCTGGGTGAAGCCGTGATGCATGCTCTGGCCGAGGAATCGGTGCCCGTCCACTCCCTGGCGGTCCGCAAAATGCCGCAAAGTGGCTCGGCACGGGAGCTCCGCGACTACGAGCAGATATCTCACCAGGCTATCGTGGAAAGTATTGTACGGCTCAGAGGCAGCGCCTAAAGGCTACCGCTCAGATAGGTAGTTTTGGAGGTAGGCCAACTCTCCAGCCGCAGTCTTCTCCACGTCCGGACCGAACCACTCGACCGAGACATAGCCGGCGAACTTCTTGGCTTGAAGTTGTCTTAGAAACCCAACATATGGCATGTTGCCGGTCGCAATTGGAGTCACCCCAATGATATCTTGCGAGGCCTGCTGATCATGTAGGAGCGGGTAGTGACTGTTGGGGGGGATATTGGCATTTTTCGCGTGGACATGGGCTGTCAGCTCAAAGAGCCACTCAAGGACGGCTACAGGATCAAAATGAACCTCCCAGAGATGATAGATATCAAGATTTAGTTTTAGGTTTGGCCGGTCGACAGCGTCGATCAGTGCCAGGCAGCCGGGAACTGTGTCTACCAGGGTTTTAGGGTGGGTTTCCAGCGCCAGGGTCACCCCGTAGGCAGCGGCCCGATCACACACCTCGGCGAGCGCCGTCGAGCAGGCTTCAAACTGACTGCGATCAGCCTCACGGCTACCCACCACACCGGTGAAGACCCGGACGAGCGGCGAGCCGATCGCTTGAGCGTAGTCGATAAAATAGGCGGCGTCACTTAGCGATCTGTCGCGTCGCGCGGATGTACCGGTGAAATCAAAATATGGAGAGATCATGCTGACCTCAAGGCCGGCTGCTGACAACATACTAGAGACATCCTTAGGGTGGTGGTTGACGAGATGCTCGCCCCAGAGTTCGATGCCGTCAAAGCCGAGAGCCGCCACTTTATCGATGATGTCACCTAACGGCTGGGGATCCTGGCGAAAGCCGATAGAGCAGAGGCTGATTTTCATGCCGGTAGTGTATCATAAGGCTGGAGCCCCCAGATGCAAAATGAGCACCAAACAGAGCTGATCGAGAAGATGCGCGCTACTATTGCTGAGCACAGCATGGCAGTAGCGGGTGAACGCTTGTTGGTCGCTGTCTCTGGTGGGCCGGATTCGACGGCGCTCTTGGCCGGCCTAAGGGAGCTGGCGCCGGAAATGGGAGTAGCTCTCGGGGTGTTTCATCTAGATCATGGCCTGAGACCGGAGGCTGCCGCCGAGGCATTGTTTGTCCGCCGGTTGGCCGAAAGATGGCAACTGCCATTTTTCTTGTCGGAAGTTGATATGGCCGCAAAGAGTCACGATATAGGCCTGGGTCTCCAGGCGGCTGCCAGGCAGACTCGCTACGCTAGTCTGCAGACGGTGGCTCAAGCAAACGGCTATGACAAGCTTGTCTTGGGACATACGGCCGATGATGTGGCGGAGACGCTGATCATGCGGTTACTCCGAGGTAGTTCGACGACGGGCTTGGGGTCCATCCCGCCTGTGCGTGAGGGCCGGATCATCCGCCCGTTGATCGCCATTGAGCGCTCGGAGGTTCTGAGTTTTTTGGCTGATCGAGGTCTGGAATTTACTGAGGATCCCTCGAACACTGACCACAAATACTTGCGCAACCGCATTCGCCACGAGCTTTTACCGCAGCTTTTGACATATAATCCGCGCTTGGTCCAGCAGCTCGTCCGCACGGCCGGTTTTCTCCGTGAAGACGAGGCGTTTATCATGCAGTCTGTTAACAGACTCTTTGATGAGGCAGCCAGATCATGTGGCGACGAGATCAGCCTAGATCTTCAGCTACTGAGGTACGCAGAACCAGTGATCGGTCGTCGAGTGGTTCGCCGGGCGGTCCTGGCGGTCAGCCGGCGGCCCGAGGCCGTCGGTTCAACACATATCAAGTCGGTCTGGGAGGAGATGGTCAAGGGGAATCGTCGCGCCCACGCTTTGCCCGGTGAAACCAGAATTTTGATCGAGGGAAGCAACCTGGTGGTGCATCTTCAATATCAGGGCATACGTGAGACGCTGGTCGACCCGGGGCGAGCGGTGATCGCTTCCGGGCGTCAATACTTGGTTGAGTTGGCGTCCTTGCGTGAATCAGGTAGGCTCGATGAGGCTGGGCGTTTTTATCCGTCAGAGTCAACCGGTGAGGCGCGGATCGAATCTGCTTATGTTAGTGCCGATAACATTGTTTGGCCGGTGGCGGTGCGTAGTGTTAGGCCGGGCGATACCTTTCAGCCACTTGGACTTGGCGGTAGAAAGAAGGTCCATGATTTCCTCAGCGACAAGAAGGTTCCGCGACGTTTGCGGTCGACGGTTCCAGTGTACACGGACGGACAGTATATCTTAGCGGTCGGTTCACGGATTGATGAGCGTGTACGGATCACCGAAAAGACGGAGCGAGTGGCTGTTTTCGCGGTTTCGCGCAGACCGGTTGAGGCCACAGTTAGGGGCGAGCGATGGATGGGAACATAAAAGAGACGATTCTGACCGAGGAGCAGATCCGGGTAAGAGTCAGAGAGCTGGGAGCGGAGTTGTCGGCAGATTATGCTGACAAGGATCCTCTTTTGGTGGGAGTGTTACGCGGTGCCATTCTCTTTATCGCCGATCTAGTGAGGGCGATGGACGGGTTTCTTGAGATTGATTTTATGGCGGTTTCCAGCTACGGTTCGACGACGCGAAGTTCTGGAGTAGTGCGTATCTTAAAGGACCTTGACCAAGACATCAGGGATCGCGACCTGTTGATCGTCGAGGACATTTTAGACACCGGGCTGACTTTGAATTACTTAATTAGAAATCTGGAAACCAGGCACCCTCGGTCAATTGAGGTTTGCGCTCTGTTGGTTAAACGGGGCAAGCAAAAAGTGAGGTTAACCCCGAAATACCAGGGGTTCGAGATACCGGACGAGTTTGTGGTCGGATACGGACTGGATTTGAATGAGAAGTATCGAAATTTGCCGTATATTGCCACCCTAAAACAGGGAGTTCTTCAGACAGAATTCCCATAAAATGAATGGTCGTAGAGTGGTTGGGTCTGGTTGTTTATGTTAAAGTTTTCACTAAATATTATAGAAAAAGGAGAGCAATAGTTTGCAGAGAATTTTCAAAAGTGCTGGATTTTACCTGGTACTTATTATACTTGTTTTCTTTATAGCCCAAAACTATCTGCGTGCAGAAGATCAGCCAAAAGAGGTCAGGTTCGATCAGTTTGTGCAGGACATACAAGCCGGGAAGGTCAAGGAAGTAACCGTCATGGATCGTTCTCACACTATTGTGGGTACGACGAAGGCCGGAGTCAAATTCGAGGCTAATTTCCCGGAAAGTTACGATGTTTCCCAATTGCTCCTCGATTCGAAAGTACGGACAGAGATCGACCGCGAGGATAGGTATGCCTGGCTTGGGGTAGTCCTTGGCTTTCTGCCCTTTGTGCTGATATTTGTCTTATGGATGTTCATGCTTCAGCAGATGCAAGGTGGCGGCAATAAAGTTATGAGTTTCGGTAAAAGTCGAGCCAAGAAGGTATCCAAGGATCAGCCCCGGGTCACTTTTAAGGACGTTGCCGGAGTTGAGGAGGCAGTCGAGGAGCTGCAGGAGATCAAAGAGTTTCTGGCTAACCCGATAAAGTTCCAGTCTCTCGGGGCTAAGATCCCCAAGGGCGTGCTGTTGTTCGGTCCGCCAGGATCGGGTAAAACATTGCTGGCTCGAGCGGTTGCCGGCGAGGCGGGGGTGCCGTTCTTTACTATTAGCGGCTCCGATTTTGTCGAGATGTTTGTTGGCGTTGGCGCTTCGCGTGTTCGCGACTTGTTCGAGCAGGCCAAGGCGAGTTCGCCTTGTATTATCTTCATGGACGAGATAGATGCTGTCGGTCGTCATCGAGGGGCCGGATTGGGTGGTGGTCACGATGAGCGCGAGCAGACACTAAATCAGCTGCTGGTGGAGATGGACGGCTTCGATGTTAAAGATAATGTGATCCTGATCGCTGCCACAAATCGTCCGGACATTCTGGATCCGGCCTTGCTGCGACCAGGGCGTTTTGACCGCCAGATAGTCGTTCCGCCTCCCGATCTGCCGGGACGTCGAGAGATACTTAAAGTTCACGCGCGTGGTAAACCTTTAGCGAAAGATGTTGACGTAGAGGTTGTTGCTCGCCAGACTGCCGGTTTCACTGGCGCTGATCTAGCTAATATTGTCAACGAGGCGGCCATCTTGTCGGCCAGGCATGGCAAGAAGGCCATAGATATGGCTGAGCTAGAGGAAGCCTCTGAGCGCTTGCTGGCTGGGCCGGAGAGAAAATCACGTCTGATTTCAGACGATGAGAAGCGATTGACCGCTTATCACGAGGCTGGGCACGCGGTCGTCGCGCATGAGCTGCCGTCTATTAAGGATAAAGTTCATAAAGTGACGATTATTCCTCGCGGCCGGGCGGCCGGGTACACGTTGATCTTACCGGGCGAGGATCGGATGTTTCGCGCCAAGTCTGAACTGCTCGACCAGATAGCGGTGGCTCTTGGCGGTCGGGTGGCTGAGGAGCTTTTCATCAAAGATATTACGACTGGGGCGGAAAGCGATCTTGAGCGGGCCACTAAATTAGCCCGTCGTATGGTCTGCGAATGGGGGATGAGTGACAGCTTGGGTGCCCTGACGCTCGGTCAGCGAGAGCACGAGGTATTTTTGGGTCGGGATTTTGCTCACAATCCGGACTATAGTCAGGAGATCGCTTTTGAGATTGACAAAGAGATCCGCCGGATGGTCGATGAGGCGATTGAGAGGGGCCGCAAGATCCTCACAGACAAGACGGAAGAGGTGGAGCAGATAGTCGCTGCTCTACTAGAAAAAGAGACCGTTGATCATGCTGAATTAAGCCGGATACTTGATGGCGAGGCTGAGCCGGAGGTTGCTCCGGATAAATCAGAGACTCACGATAAGTCTGAAAAGCCCGGGAAGCGGGCTCGTAAGACCAAGCTTGGTGATCTGCCCGGCAAGCTACGCCCGGCTGAAAGTTAGGCGGTTTTCCCTATCGACGTTTTCCGCGAGAAGCAAGGGGCAGGTACTAAAATAGTCGCTCTCACGGCTTGGGATTACTTCACTGGGTCACTGGCGGAAATGGTCGGCGTTGACCTGGTGCTGGTGGGGGACTCTCTTGCCATGACCGTCCAAGGCGAGCAGGATACGCTGGCTGTGACCCTGGATGAGATGCTATATCACACCCGGCTGGTGACCCGCGGTTGCAGCGTTCCACTAGTCATCACCGACCTCCCCTTTATGTCCTATCAGATCGACTCAGAGCAGGCTCTAAGGAGTTCGGGTCGGGTGATGAAGGAAACCAAGGCCCGCGGCGTGAAGCTCGAGGGTGGCGCTGAGATGGTTGAAACAGTAGCTCGAGTAACCGCTGCTGGAATCCCCGTGGTCGGGCATATCGGTTTGACGCCCCAGTCGGTCTATCAGTTGGGGGGCTTCAAAGTACAGGGCCAGTCGGTGGCGGCAGCGCAGCGTTTGGTGGCCGATGCTCGAGCGCTTGACGATGCCGGGATTTTTGCCCTGGTTCTTGAGTATATCCCGCGTGAGTTGGCGGCCTATATTACCGAGCAGATCAGTGCTCCAACGCTTGGTATCGGGTCTGGTGAGGGGTGTACCGGTCAAATACAGGTGACGGCGGATCTCTTGGGGATGGGCGAGCGAACACTCAAGCACGCTAAGCAGTTCATTGATATGCGAGAAGCCACCGCTAAGGCTCTGGGAAATTACCTCGACGAGGTTACTAAGGGGTCTTTTCCTAAACCAGAGAACTCAGTCGAGGCGCCCGCAGAATTACTGCGGGCTTTGGCAGCCGATGAGATATAGTCGTTCCCCTGGTGGCTTGCGCCGTCCAGGATCTGTTGTTTGATCGAATCAAGGTACGAGTGGATTGTCTCCAGGGCGCCATGACAATATGGAGTGTCTAGAGAGCCGTTGATGTTCGCGGCTGAGATGGCACAGCCGCCACCGCAGAAGGTGGCCACAGCACAGTCTTGACAAGCTTCGAGCGTGAGCACACTTCTGTTGGCCCAACGCGAAATCGCGACTTCGTTTAAGGTGAACTCTGGATAGTACCTACCGACGGCGTGTCGATCATCACCCACAGCTTCGGCGCACAGGTAGATATTTCCGTCCGTGCCGAACGTATAGCAACTCAGGTTGTTTGATTCACAGTACTGAAATCGCGGGAAGCTCAACTGGTCTGAACCGATAGTGGTCATGAGATACTCGAGGTTACGAAACAGATCAACTCGGAAAAGTGCTAGTTCCGGATGTTCAGCCCGCAGTTTGAACCACGCCCCGGCAGTCTCGTGTTCACTAAGCCTCCCAGGCAGTTCGCGCCCGGTATGATCATCTACCGGAGAGAGGATAGCTTGGAAGTGCGGCAATTCATCCCAGCCGTGGTTGTGGATAAATTGAGCCAGTTCGACCAGGTTACCCAGATTGCGCTGATCGACATTGACCCGTAGCCGCACATGGATGCCGGCAGCGAGCAAAGCGACCACTCCTCTGACTATTGACACAAACGAGCCTTGGCCTCCCGCGCGCGGACGCCTGGCATCATGTACAGCCGCCGGACCATCAATGGTGATTTGAAAGTCACCAAGTTGATCTCGGAACTGAAGGAGCAGCGGCATAAAATCAGTCACGTGGACACCATTGGTGACGGCGCTGACTGTCAGTCCTCTCACCTGCGCTAACTCCAACAAGCGTTTGACGGGCTTGTAGGTCGTGGGCAGCAGGGGCTCACCGCCGAAAAGCTGGATATGTGATTCGGAGGTAGCTAGTCGGTCGATAGCGGCAAAGATGGCCTCAACCTCAACGCCATCCAAGACCCGAGGCTGCTCCTGTGTAAGTGAACCCTCAAAGCAGTAGTCACACCTTAGATTGCAGGCATAGGTTGGACAGACCACAAAAGTCAGTGGTTGTTTTCGGTGGGTATAGTCCTGGAACATCCGGTTCAATTCAGCGGTCTCAGCCTGGCGCGAGGGGAACAGGTAGCCCCTTTCGAGCAAGGGTTGCCATATCTCTGTTTCGGGAGTGAGGTTTTGCGGGCTGTTAAGGAGTGGCAGGTAGCGGTTGTCAATGAGATCGATTGCGCCAGAGAGAGTGTTAACCAGGACGCTCTTGGAATCACTTAATTTATGGGTCAATAGATACTTAGTTAGATACACAGACGCCTCCAGCTTGACAAATGGACTACTAATAATGCCATAATACTACACACTTAGGACTATGCAAATGGGACTGCCAAGCGAGGAGTGAGTAATTTGGGACCCGGACGTAGAAAATCGACCGCTAAGATGTCGATGGGTCATCTCGAGATGGACATAATGCCGATAGCCTGGAGGAACGGTGCGGTTACCGTGAAGCAGGTTTTCGAAGAGCTCTACCCCGCTAGAAAGTTAGCCTACACCACCATTATGACCGTAATGAAGCGGCTCGCCCATAAGGGCCTACTTGAGGTGGACGACCAGACGGTGCCATACGTTTATCGGGCAGTCGTTGACAGCCAGGAACTGACAACGGCAGTCGTGGATGAGGTAGTCGATCGGCTGCTAGGGGGGTCGTCCGCCACACTCGTACTCCACTACTTAAAGCATGGTAAGATGTCTCAGGAAGAACGCAGCATGATTACTTTAGCCCTGGAGGAGCAGGTGAAAACAGATTGATCGGCGGCTGGCCTGAGAGCGCTCTGCTGTCCGAAATCATTCGCCGACTGGTTCTTGTCATCACGACCTGTGGAGTATGGTTTGCCATTGTGCTCCTGTTTCTGCGCCTTGCTCGCATTACTAACCCCAGGATTCGCTATCTGTTTTTATTTATCCCGCTGCTGAAGAGTGTTTTGGCTCTGGTAAACGGCGAGCCCTTCGTAGCAGATTTTAATGGTGTCTTTATTGTCACTACGCAGATGTTCAATCCCGGTGCGCTATTGCCAACCATTCCGGACTTGATTCCGCGGCCCATTAAGGGGTTGCCGGAGATGCTGACTGAAAATATTGTAATAGTGCTGCTTCTGGCGGCAGCTTTCTTCATTTGGCGCTTGACGGGGTTTATCCAGTTCATGAAGATGATACAGACTGCTAGGCCGCTCGACCGCCAGGAGCATGCGCCCGTCTACGCAGTTCTGGACCGACTGGCCGCTGAGGCGCGGACGCGACCGCCCCGGCTGGTCCATCTCGATCTTCGGGAAGCCCCGTTCACCGTCGGCTTTCTTTCACCCATAGTGGCAGTCTCCAGTGCGGTTTTACAGGTGTTGGAACCCAAAGAGCTGGAGGCAGTCTTGGCTCATGAGCTGGCTCACATCGTACGGCGGGACTATTTATACCATTGGGGGATAGTCCTTTTGCGGGATCTGCTCTTCTTCAATCCGCTCACTCATGTAATTTACGCTCGACTTTCATTCGAGCGGGAACGGGCTTGTGATGACTATGGCTCAAAGCTTTCTGAAAGACTTCAGCTTGCCAGATCGTTGGTGAAGTTGGCTGAAGCCAAAACCGTGGCGCCGAGCGTGGCCGCGGTCCGCTCCTTCGCTCCCCAGACCTTTGTCAACAAACGAGAATCATATCTATCGAAGCGGGTTAACGAGCTCCTGGTCCCGGCCGAGCAACACCAACCGGGCCGTCCCGGTCGAGCCATGCTTGGTTTGACGGCGCTGTTTCTGCTGGCTCTCCAGCTCCACTTGATCATCATGGCGTCCGGCAGCCCAGTCTTTCTATTCTGAAAAACATCTTTTAGCGGTCCGTTAGCTTCCAGGCGATCCTGTAGAAGTTCGACAGCATGATTGACATACGACACCGACCATACTACGCTAGTAGCTGCTCAGTCCACGCAGGCAATATCTAGACATAGAGGGGGGTGTTAAAAGTGGAACCGGTGAATTCCTCAAAGAGACTCTGGACAACGATCGCCGAGGACGAGAAGCCCATCGACAGTAAAGGCGGATGCTGCTGGTACGTTGGTTGGTGCTGGTACTGGGGCTAGCTAGAGTCCTCATCGCTGACCAAGCCCTCTTTGACCGCTATCACAGCTGCCGACGTTCGATCATTGATGTGGAGCTTTTCGAAGATATTGCTCAAATGGTTCTTGACGGTCTTGTCGCTAATAAAGAGTTGCTTGCCAATTTCTTTATTGCTCATCCCCTTGGAAAGGAGCGCCAGCACTTCGCGCTCCCGCGGGGTTAGGCTCTCGAATCTTTTAGCTTTTTCGGCTCGCTTCTCAAGTTGGGTGAATTCTGTCAGCAGCTTGGACGCCATTGACGGTTGCAGTAGCGAGAGCCCTTCGCTGGCTGCTTCGATCACCTGAATAAGTTCTTGTGGGGCTCGGCTCTTGAGCAGGTAGCCAATAGCGCCGGCCTTGATCGCCTCGAACAGGAACTGCTCCTCTTCATGCATTGTCAGCATGACGATGGTGGCGTCCTCTTTTTCTTTTTTGATATTGCGGGTCGCCTCAATCCCATCCATTACGGGCATCTGAATGTCCATCAGAATGACCATTGGTTCAAGCTGTGCGGCCAATTCGACCGCACGCTGCCCGTTTTCAGCTTCTCCGACTACGTCCATGCCCGCTTCTTCGAGAATACGACGCAGGCCTTGTCGCATCAGTGTGTGGTCATCGACTATCATCACCGAGATGTTGCTCATATTAGTCTCCCTCGCTCTCAAGCGGCACTATTACTGTGACCTTAGCTCCGTCCCCTGGTGTACTCGTGAGCTCTACGGAACCGCCAAGTGATTGGACGCGCTCCTTCATGCCGGAGAGCCCGAAGCCACTGTCCTGAGAGGCTCGTGTCTTTACTTCTGCCATATCAAACCCGACCCCATCATCTTTTATGGTCATGATCACGTGATCTTTCTTCTTCTCCAGCTTCAACGAGACGGTCTTAGCTTGAGCGTGCTTACGTATGTTATTTAGCGCTTCCTGAGCCAGTCGGAAGAGACCCGTCTCGACCACCTCAGACAGACGACCCTTTAAGGTCGGATTATAGTCGATATTAAGACCGTTTTCTGTTCCGAACCGGTCTAGGTGTTTTTCGAGCGTCGGAACCAAGCCCAGACTATCGAGGATCGTCGGACGTAGGTCATAGATGACCTTCCGTAAATCAGTGATCGTTTCATGGACGATACCCTCCAGTTGAGTGACCTCATTCTTAGCTTCATCCGCTTCCTCATCGAGCGCATTGCCGAGGAAATTAAGGCTGAAGATGATGCCGGAGAGGTTTTGGATGACTCCGTCATGCAGGTCACGGGAGATGCGACGGCGCTCCTCCTCCTGAGTTGAAGCTAAACGGGCTAAGAGTCTTTTGAGCTCATTTGCGCTCTCGACGACGTCCTCATAAAGGTGGGCATTCTCAAAAACGATCTTGGCTTGACTGACAATCCCGGAGGCAATCTGGATATCTCTGTCACTGAACTTATGGGCTGCCTTCGTGTAAACGACAAGGGCGATGGCTATCACTTCTTCCCGGCTGACGCAGGGTATCAGGATGGCCGATTTCGCTTTGAGGCCCTGGCGCACTTTAGCTGGAAGCAGTTCAGCCGTCTCGACATTCTCTATCGGGATAGGTTCGCGGTTCTTCTGTATCTGGGCGATCGCCTTGGACCGTGGCTTAAGCTCAATACCTTTCAGCTTGTCTGACGTGTACGCGTTGGCCTCTTCGTTCCACTCAAGCGTCAGGCAGTCGTCGGCAAAGAGCGCGGCGGGAAGGGCGTTTCGGAGCAACTCGAGCACATCGCTTGGTCCGGCAAGAGTGCCGATCGCCAAGGCTACGTCAACGAGCGCGGAAGATATTTCCGCCTCCTCCCGGAGCTTATCTTTTTCGGTGACAAGTTGATCCCAGTTGTCGACGAAGAACCCGCTTTCTTGGTCAAGAAGCCCCTGAAGTTCTTGGCTCTTGACGTTCGTTTGGGCTTGATTCTCAATTAGTTTTTGCTTCTCTTGAGTGAGGGCGTAAAGGCGACGGCGCAGCTCTCCGATCTGTGTGCGAGCGCTTCCGATGAGGATGCCGCTAATAGCGGGAAGCCCGACGATCAACAAGAATAGCAAATTTTGTTCCGAGGAGTTGGCAATAAAATCCGCCAAAGACGAGTTGGTTTGCGAGGATTGGTAGTCGACCACTGCGACCAGTAAAAGCAGGCCGATGAAGAGACCTATAAGCGCGTGAATACCGCTTTTGCGTAGATCGAAGTGCCCCAAAAGTTCCCCCATCACCCGACGTCCGCAGTATAGCGTATAATCGGCTGCGTTAAGAGGCGCCAGGGTTATGCTAGGCGCTGTTAAATAGTGTATCAAGGGAAGGCTGTGTAAATCGGCCACGGACCCGCCACTGTGATTGGCGAGCGAAACTACTTGAGAGCGGCTTTTCGGTGGTTTCGACCCAGGAGTCAGGTGACCTTGAACCACACCGTCCCGAGGACTGGACGGCGGTTACAACCCGGTCCCGCGACCGGGTTTGTTTTTTTTGGGGGACCAGCAGTGACAGCGAGAACCATAACGATCCAGGGTACCGGCTCCCACGTTGGGAAGAGCTATTTAACGGCGGCCGGGTGGCTCCCTTCCAGGCGCAGAACATGGCGCGGATACAAGAGTTGTTAGAGAAGGGAGTCGGATGGAAAAAAATCTCGGTCTGACTGTTCTTTTAGGTGGCAGTGTCGCTGGTAAAAGTAGGGAGGCCAGGAGGCTTGCCAACGAGTATGACAGAGTGCTTCATATTACTTCCGAAGAGCTGATTTCTCCTGATTTACCAGAACTACTTGGCCGAACAGAGGCGGACGTTGTCTTGATAGACAGCCTGACCGTTATTGTAGCTCAGACGCTGGCGCGCTTGCCGGAGCCGGACGACCATTTGGCAGCAGTGGTTCGATCGATCATTGAATGCGCCACGGATGTGATCATCGTTTCGAACGAAGTTGGTTCTGGTGTAGTGCCTGCTAGCCCCCAGGGGCGTCGTTTTAGGGATCTATTGGGCTCAAGCAATCAAAGGCTGTCTCGGGCGGCCGATAATGTCTTTTTGATCGTTGCCGGTATCCCTCGGTGTATCAAGGGGGGCGGACTACCGTTATGGTCGTGAGTTTAGGTCTGACACATATTTATACTGGGG
>CAXMSJ010000084.1:0-6952 GCA_964196305.1 uncultured Acidimicrobiia bacterium | reverse complement strand
CTATCGCCGCAGAAGTCGCGCCGGAGCTGGCAGAGCGTATTCGCAAGTACAAGGGCAAGCAACCTCTGTTTAACAAGAATAATATTGACTCGCAAGTGGAGAGTGCGCTGAAGAGAAAGGTCTGGCTCCGCTCAGGCGGCTATATAGCTATCGACCGGACGGAAGCGTTGACAGCGGTTGATGTTAATACGGCGAAGTATACCGGTGGCAAGAACTTGGAGCAGACGATCTATAAGACCAACCTGGAAGCAGCTGATGAGATCGCTCGACAACTGCGGTTGCGTGACATTGGCGGGATCATCGTCATTGATTTCATTGATATGGTGGAGCCGGCTCACAGGGAGGCTCTTTTTGAGGCATTTAGTCTGGCCCTTGCAAGTGATCGAACAAAAAGCAGGGTAATCGAAATATCCAGGTTGGGTCTGGTTGAGATGACGCGGAAGAACATGTCGGAAGGGATCAAAGCACATTTTTATGAACCGTGTTCGTTGTGCGGGGACGGCATGACGGTTAGCACCAACAGCGCGGCCATTAAGTCGTATCGGCAGATGAAGCGCGCTGCGCTTGAGCGGACCGCCAAGTCTTTTGTTTTTGAAGTTGAGCCAGACGTGGCTGAGTGGTTCGAGACAAAGGGTTGGGTTGATCAGCTTAGTGCTGTTACCGAAAAGCACATTCACTTGCTGCCGGCTCCTGGGTTAGAGCGGGGCGAAGTGACGATCGCGCGTGAGGGCTCGCCGGCTCAGATTGAAAATTTTTTGCACGGGCGGAGCAACAATGTTTGACGGTGTAAATACTGCTATGTTAGATTACAGTGTCATTCTAGAGAGCAAGAGGTGCCATGTACGCGATTGTTAGACAGGGCGGCAAGCAATACCGAGTGGCCGCTGGAGAAGAATTAGTTTGTGATCGGGTAAGAGGCGAGATCGGCCAGCCTTTCATGTTCGAGAAGCATTTGCTCATCAGTGATCAGGGAAAAACTGTGATCACTGATGCCGGGTTGGCGAAATACGCTATCTCGGCTGAGCTGGTTGAGCATTTTGACGACAAGAAAGTGGTTGTTTTCAAATACAAAGCCAAAAAGGGCTACCGGCGAAACAGAGGACACCGCCAGCCGAAGTCGCGCTTAAAGATCCTGGCCATTGAGAAGGCGAAGGACGCAAGCAAAACGAAAACGGCCACGGCGGAGAAAAAACCGGTGGCTAAGAAGACCGAGGCAGCCGCCACCAAGGCGACTGCCGCCAAGAAGGCTACGAGTACAACGAAGACCGTGGCGGCTAAGAAGCCCGCTGTGAAGAAAAAGTCTGAAGAGACCAAGAAAGACTAGGGGGCGAGGGCATGGCTCATAAAAAAGGACTGGGAAGTACCCGGAACGGTCGGGATAGCCAATCGAAGCGATTGGGAGTCAAGGCATTCGGAGGCGAATATGTCCGCGCCGGCAGTATCATTATTAGGCAACGTGGCACTCGAATTCGTCCAGGTGATGGGGTCGGGCAGGGTCGTGATTACACACTATTTGCTAAGCGCGAGGGTTATGTCAGTTTTTCCGGTAATAACGGCGGCACTCGCCGTGTCAGCATCGTTAGCGAATAACCGCTTACCAACACAGAACCAACTAATGGGGTCGTCGAAACTACTTGGTTTCGGCGTCTTCTATTTATAGACATGTTTGTCGATGAAGCCCAGATAATAGTGAAGGCCGGTGACGGCGGAAACGGTTGTGCCAGTCTGCACCGTGAGAAGTTTGTGCCCCGTGGCGGACCGGATGGCGGCAGTGGCGGCAAGGGCGGGGGCATCGTGGTCGAGGCCGACAGCGGACTCAAGACGCTCCTCGATTTCCAGTTTCGCCGACACTACCAAGCTGAGCGAGGGCGCCATGGCGAGGGCAGCAACAAACATGGACGAAACGGGCCCGACCTTATCCTGAAAGTTCCAGTTGGCACAACCGTTAGCGACGACTCTGGTGTGCTCATCGGCGAGCTACTACTTGATCATGAGCGACTAAGCGTGGTCGCCGGCGGACTTGGTGGGCGCGGGAACACAGCTTTCACCACTCCGGTTCGGAAGGCGCCGATGTTTGCTGAAATAGGGGAGCCGGGGCGTGAGCTAACCTTAAAGCTTGAGTTAAAACTCCTGGCTGATGTCGGCCTACTGGGTTATCCGAATGCCGGAAAATCTACCTTGATCAGCCGTATCTCCGCCGCCAAGCCGAAAATCGCATCATACCCGTTTACGACACTCACGCCGAACCTTGGCGTCGTTCAGGTGGGCGACGACGGGACATTTGTGGTAGCAGATATCCCAGGACTGATTGAGGGGGCGCACGTCGGAAAAGGTCTGGGCGATCGTTTCTTAAAACATCTTGAGCGGACGGCAGTGCTGTTGCATCTTCTTGACCTATCAGGCATTGAGCGTGAAGACCCGATCGAGGACTATAAGAAGATCCGGGCTGAACTTAGCGGCTATGGAGCTGGACTGGAAGCGCGACCCGAGATCATTGTCGGGACCAAGATAGACTTACCAGATAGCCTTCGGCAACTCGGTCGCGTCCAGGACTATTGCTCCGAGCGGAATATTGACTTCTTTCCGATATCTGCGGTGACCGGTGCCGGCATAAAGGAACTGCTCTATGCGGTTTATGAAAAAGTCACAGCCGTGCGGGCAGATCGGCAAATCCCGGCGACGCTACCGGAGCGAATATATCGGCTTAATGAGCAGTCAAGCATTGAAGTGGTGAAATTATCGAGCCACTCTTGGTCAATAAAGGGCACCAAAGCCGAGAGAGCTGTCTTGATGACGGATTTTGAAAATGACGAAGCGGTTGATTATCTGCGCCGACGACTAGAGAAGCTCGGTATTGACGCAGCACTCAAAAAAGCCGGGGCCAACCCTGGGGACGAGGTCGTTATTGGCGCCATGGCTTTCGAATTCAGTGACTGACGAGCGGGAGCATTTCATATAAGCTGGGCTGATGAAGAATAAGCCAAAAAGAATTGTCGTCAAGGTCGGCTCGAGCACCGTTACGGACTCTACCGGCAAACTCGATCACCACAATATAGAGATGCTGGTAGAACAGGTGGCGGCGGAATGCGCTCTGGGAGTCGAGTGCGTGTTAGTGTCGTCTGGGGCTATCGCCGCCGGGGTAGAGCGATTGGGTTTCAAGGAGCGGCCCGCTGATATCGCGCGCATGCAGGCCGCTGCTGCTGTCGGCCAAGGCTTGTTGATCCATGAGTATAATGCACTTTTTCGCCGCCATAATATCCACGTCGCCCAAGTACTTTTGACGCAATTCGACATGGCGCATCGAGAACTGTATTTAAATGCACGTCGCGCACTCTCTGAGCTGCTCCTAATGGGGGCCGTCCCGATCGTCAATGAGAACGATACAACCGCCGTCGAGGAAATAAAATTTGGCGACAACGACACCATCGCTGCCCTGGTAGCTGTGCTGGTGGAGGCCGAAATACTCGTGATCCTCAGTGATACCGATGGTTTCTTCACCGGCGATCCCCGCTTGGGCGAGACTAAGCAGTTAACTCGAATCGAGAACATTACTCCGGAGGTCGAGGCGATGGCTACCGGAAATGGAACGGAATTTGGGTCGGGCGGCATGGTGACTAAGATCCACGCAGCTAAGATAGCTGGGGCCGCTAAGATCGGAGTGTATATCGCCGATGGGCGAGATAATAACGTGCTCCGCAAGATCCTTGATGGCGGCCAGATCGGCACCTACTTCGCTCCAAAGAAGGAGCGGGTTCCAGGCAGAAAGCTGTGGATCGGGTTCGGGCGAACCATAAAGGGCCGCGTGACGGTAGATGCCGGAGCAGCCCAGGCGATTGTGGGTAGCGGTAAGAGTCTTTTGCCCGCCGGCATTACCGGTTGTGAGGGCGACTTTTCCATCGGCGACACGATCGAGGTGGCTGGGCCGGATGGCAGGGCAATTGCTCGTGGTTCATCGAATTATGCGGCTGTTGAGCTGGTCACCGTGAAGGGAAAGAGGAGTCGGCAGATAGCCGATGTTCTCGGGGACGACTTCTCAGAGGAGGTCATCCACCGGGATTTTATGGTCTTGCTTTAAGGTGGGGCAGACGAAAATGGAGGGTGTATGTCAGAGATAGAGCGGATAGCCAAGAAAGCAAAGGATGCATCAAGGATCATCGGCACGCTGTCAACAGCGGTCAAGGACGCTGCCCTGGAAAACATGGCCACCGCTTTAGAGAAAAACATCGGTCGCATCCTAGAGGCGAATCAAAGCGACATGAACTCTGCGCGAGAGCGGGGCACCAACGAACCTCTCCTGGACCGCCTAATGCTTGATGAAGGGCGAGTCCGCGGTATTGCGAGCGCCGTCAGGGGGATAGTGGCTCTGCCAGATCCAGTCGGCGAGGTCACCTCTGGTCAGCGGCTGCCGAATGGGTTGGAGGTTCGGCAAATACGGGTGCCGCTGGGAGTGGTCGGGGTCATCTATGAGGCGCGACCAAATGTGACAGTTGATGCGACGGCGCTGGCCCTTAAGTCCGGGAATGCGGTTATTCTTCGCGGCGGCTCTATGGCGCTTCAGTCCAACTTGACCTTGGCGGCAGTGGTGAAGGAGGCCGCCGCAGCCTCTGGCATTCCCGAGGGCGCGATTGAGGCCATCGAGACCACCGATCGTGAGTCAGTCAACGAATTAATGAGGCTCGACCGATATGTCGATCTTTTCGTGCCGCGGGGTGGCCCAGAGCTGATAAAGGTGGTCGTTGAGAACGCAACGGTCCCTGTACTTTGGGCCGGAGCAGGTAACTGCCATATCTATGTTCATCATGATGCTGATTTTGACATGGCTGAGAAAATTGTCATAAATGCTAAGGTCCAGAGGCCCAGTGTCTGCAACGCTGCCGAAACTCTGCTTGTCCATCGAGATCTTGATAAAACCCTACTACCCCAGCTCGTCTCCAGCCTACAGGCAAATGGCGTTACGGTGGTTGGTGACGATACTGTGGCTCGGTTACCGGGTGTCGAGGCTGCGACCGAGGAGGACTGGTTCACTGAGTTTCTTGATCTCAAGATCGCAGTCAAAGTGGTTGAGGACCTTGATGAGGCCATCGCGCACATCAATAATTATGGCACCCTGCACTCGGAGGCCATCATCACTAGCGGCTATGCCAGTGGGCGCCAGTTCGTCAACGAGGTTGATTCCGCTGCAGTCTACGTTAATGCGTCTACCAGGTTCACCGATGGCGGAGAACTCGGTATGGGCGCCGAGATAGGCATCAGCACCCAAAAGCTTCATGCGCGCGGACCGATGGGCTTAACTTCCCTGACGTCTCAGAAGTACATCATCTTCGGCTCTGGTCAGGCTCGAGCTTGAGTCTGGGGTTTATTGACACTACTTTCCAGAAGTATTACATTCATCCTGCAGCTAAGACTGGATGGAGGGGCTAGGGTATGCCGCGCAGAAAAAAGAAGGCTGAAGGTATAAATGCCTTGGGCGATCTCGAAATGGACATCATGGGAATCGTCTGGAGCCGAGAGCGAACTACCGTGAAGGATGTCTTTGAGATCATGTACCAGCGGCGCGGTCTCGCTTACACCACCATAATGACCGTGATGAATCGTTTGGCGATCAAAGGGATACTTGAGCAAGACAAAGCCACTGTCCCATATGTTTATGCCCCTTTGGTTCAACGGGACCAGATCGCGCACTCTATGGTAGATGACGTAGTCAACAGGGTGATGGACGGCTCACATACTGCGGTGATCTCTTATCTCATGGATCGTGGGTCGTTGAGCAAGGACGAACTCTCCGAGCTCAAAGACAAACTGGCCGAGATAGAGAAGGCTCAGCATTAGGCTATAATCCACCTATGGATCGATCTAGCGCTGGACGCGACCAGACCGCAAAACATCGTCTGGGAATCATGGGCGGGACATTTGACCCTATCCACTTTGGCCATCTGGTGGCGGCTGAAGAGGCTCGGGTGCAGTATCAGCTGGAGCAGGTCATATTTATGCCCACTGGTGTTTTTGAGCATAAAGCAGCGCGACAGTTTGTTTCGCCCGAAGACCGCTATACTATGGTCGTCATCGCGACAGCCTCTAACCCGCATTTCTCCGTGTCTCGACTCGAGGTCGATCGCACCGGTCCGACTTACACGATCGATACGGTTCGGGCGCTGGCTAATCATTATGGCGAAGGCGCAGAGATATTTTTCATCACTGGTGCAGATGCCGTGCAGGACATCGCAAACTGGCAAGAGCATGAGAGCCTCAGCGATTACTGTCGCTTTATCGCGGTGACGCGGCCAGGGTACGACCTCGGGCTTATCGAGCGCCTCGGCGCCGACGATCGGGGGGCGCCCCAAGTAGATATTATCGAAGTGCCAGCGCTGAGCATTTCATCGACCGATCTTCGCAATCGCATCCGGGACGGGCGGCCCATTCGCTACCTGCTCCCCGACGCTGTCGCCAGATTTATCGAGAAGTCCGGCTATTATCGATGAGCTCAAGCGAGTATGTCCAAGTGGAAGGCAAGCTCAGCGCGCTGCTATCGAGATTTAGTTTCAATCACTGTGAGCGCACAGGTAGGGTGGCGCGAGATCTGGCAAAGGCCCACGGTGAGGATGTGGAGCTTTGCGGGATAGCCGGGTTGGTTCACGATGTGGCGCGCGATCTGACTGACGAGCAGTTTCTGGACCGGGCGCGTCAACTTGGTCTGCCGGTTGCTTTTGTTGAGCAAGAGCGACCTTACTTGCTGCACGCGGCGATCGGGGCCGCTATACTATCTGAGGAGCTCGGGCTCGATGATGCTCGAATAGCTAGCGCAGTTGCTCGACACACTTTCGGAGCGCCGCAGATGACAAAGATGGAGAAGATAGTGTACTTAGCTGATATGATTGAGCCGGCCCGCTCTTTCGAGGGGGTCGAGAGCCTTCGAGACTTGGCCTCTTTGGATCTACAGAGAGCCTATTTAACA
>CAXMSJ010000083.1:0-6843 GCA_964196305.1 uncultured Acidimicrobiia bacterium | reverse complement strand
TCAAACTGATCGGTCACGGGAGTTGAGTTCTCCTAGTGTATTCGATTGATTGCTTCCATATTATACCGGCAAGCGCCAGAAAGCGTCGTAACCCAGTCTCGTTGACACTCAAAAAAACAGAAAAAGGCTCGCGCGGGCTCACAAAGAGGAGATAATGATGCCTTTACAAAGGCATCATTCAGGATTCAGGATTTGTGGAGCTAAGGGGATTCGAACCCCTGACCTCTGCGTTGCGAACGCAGCGCTCTCCCAACTGAGCTATAGCCCCGAATGACGGAATTGAACCCGTAAATCTTAGCGCATTGGGGCGGTAAAATATAGTCTCCGCCAGCTTGACTCACCAGCGAGCGTGATATAATTCCAGGGGTTGATCGGCGCCAAGTATCCCCTTGTGAGCGGAGGCATTCGTGGGCGTAACTCTCATCACCGGTCCCGCGAAATGCGGTAAGACTACGGCGGCAGTTCGCCGCCTGGCCGGGTTCTCACCATTAGAGCTGGCGACGTCTGTCCGATATGTCGTGCCTACGAGAACGGCGGCGCGTCAGGTCGAATCGCAATTGATGGCTCAGATGGGCGTCTCGGGTCTGCTTGGAAATGTTGTCTGTACGTTTTTCAGTTTCGCCGGCGATTTCATTGCGCACGAGGGCCTTGCGAGCCATCTTATCTCGGACGTTAAGAAAGAACTGACGCTGCGCAAGTTGGTGCGGGAAGCGAACGGGCCGTACTTGGCCCGCTCGGCTGAATCTCCCGGCTTTATCCGGGCGCTCGATCAGATTATTGGTGAGCTGAAAACGGCCTTGGTCGATCCTGCGGAATTCAAGGCCGCCTGGGCAGCGGCCCGGCCATCATTATCCAGCGCATCGAACCGGAAATTGGGTGAGCTGGCCGACCTTTATCAACGCTACCAAGACGATATTCTGCTCGCCCATGATCTGCACGATCGTGAGGGGTTGATGTGGCGGGCGTTGGATATTGCGCGCGCGGGAGAACAACTTGCCGATCGTAAGATCGTGGTTTTTGACGGGTTTGATCGGATGAATGCGGTCGAGCGGGGGTTCGTTGCCGCTGTCGCTAAATACGTTCCGGAAGTGGTCGTGAACCTGACTTATGAACCTGATCGCCACGAGGTTTTCGAACCGACCGAGGTGACTCGCGAATTCGTATTGTCGTTGGGTGCGGTCGAAGAGAGGATGGAGGCTGGCGAGCCGGTGACTTCCCCGGACCAGTTGGCGAACGGCATATTTCGTAGCGGGGCCCCGAGTACACCAACCTCTGATGGGCTGGTAAAGATTATTGAGGGCTGTGATCCCGCCATGGAAGTGCAGCTGGTGGCCGAAGAGATTCTGAGGCTTGCCTGCACCGGCGAGTACGACTGGAATGATTTTGTTGTTACCACGCGGGACGGGCGCGCCTACACGGACCGCGTGGCCGAAACTTTTGCCCAGTTCGACATACCATTAGTGGAACCGAAGCGCCCGCTGGCCGAAACAGCCATGGCCCGATTATTGGTGGCGAGCCTCAATATCATTCGGGATGATTGGCCGCGCGACGAGGTCATCACCTTCCTGAAATCGGAGCTGATTTCTGAAGATCCGGTGGTGGCTTGCCGGGTCGAGATCGAGGCCAAAAAGCGGGCGATTGTAGGCGGGCGGCAGCAGTGGCTGGACCCTTGGGGTGAAGGCGATAAATATGTGAAGTATAGGCGAGCGGTGCTGAGGCCGGTTATCGATTTCGCTTCGTCTGTCCGCCAGGCCAAGTCTTTGTCAGCCATGGCCCAAGCCGCCCGCGGCCTGGTTGAGACTTTCAAGTGGAGAATCCACGATGACCGGGCGCTAGCTGAGGATGCGGCCGCGCAGCGAGCCATTATGGAGGTGCTTACCGAAATCGAAGAGGCGGTCGGGCTTTTGGGGCCTGGCGACTCTTTCGATTTTTTCAACCGGCTGGAGGAGATCATATATATAACCGACTATGAGCCGGCATTTGCGGGAGATGATGCGGTCTCCTTGGTTTCGGTGACAGCCATGGCGGGTCAGAGCCCGAAGGTTGTTTTTGTCCTCGGGCTATTGGAGAAGATTTTTCCCCGCTCCGCGCGCGAGGAGCCTTTTCTGCGCGATCGGGAACGGCGGGCTCTCAACGAACATGTGGACGGACGCCTGGAGATACGGCTCGGTCCGGCACCGGGAGAAGACCGCTTTCTCTTCTATCGGACGGTTGGCGCCACCGCAGAGCGCCTTTATCTCTGCTACCCGTTGGCGGATGAGGCGGCCCAGGACAGCCTGCCCTCTTTCTATCTGGATGAAGTTCGTAAAGTGTTGGGGGAGCTTCCGCGGATACGCCGCGACCATACCGAGCTGGTCGCGGCCCCCGAAAAAGTCTTTGGCGTTCACCCCCTAAAGCAATCGGTGACGTATGGACTGGCACGCTCAGTGGCTAAGAGCGCCGAGACAGCCGCCCGGGCCTATAACCAGCTTCTGGTGCGCGAGCCGGGGCTCTTCGCTTCGGTCTTTTACGATAGCGCCACTCGCGGCGCGTCTTTGCAAGATGTCCGGATCCTCGAATCGCTCCGGACCCGGGAGCGGGCATTTCGTTGCACAGAACTGGAGGCTTATGCCGCTTGCCCCTTTCGCCATTTCTGCTCTTATACATTGAGGCTAAAAGGGATCCGTGAGGAGATTGACGCTCTCGATTTCGGCAGCCTCATTCATGATGTGCTCTATCGTCTCTTTACGGATTTGCGGGTCGAACTGGGTCCGCAGTTTAAAGTCGGGACCCTGGATCGCGAAGCGACTGGCGGGCGTGCCCGGGATATTCTGGACACGCACTTTGCCGAACAGGCGCGGCTGCTTAATATGCCGGACTATGAGCGGGAGGTCCTCCTTCACGATCTGCAGACAACGCTGACTCGATACATGAAATGTGAGATAGAAAATGCGCGGCCCGGGTTTACGCCGACCTTCTTTGAATTGGAGTTCGGCAGTCCGGCCGTGGAGGGCCGGGCCCGGGATGAACACTCCACAGAAAAACCTCTGGTAATTGAGGGGCCAAACGGCCCGGTTGCTGTCTGCGGCAAAATCGATCGGGTTGATGTCCTGGCTGACGGCGCCGTGGTGATTGACTACAAAACAGGGCAGGCCCCGAACCTGGCAAACTATGCAAACGGTCAGGCTTTTCAACCGATTATCTACGCGGCCGCCGTGAAGCAACTCTTTGAGCTCGAACCGGTTGGCGCGGAATACCGCCCGGTCAAACAGTGGGGGCCTGACGGCTACTACCTTGAATCGAGCGGCATCACAACATCTCGCCAGAAACGGATGCTCGATGAGGTGGGGCTGGCCGATGTGTTGGAGGCCGGAGAGCAGCTGGCGGCTGAGCTGGCGGAGCGGATACGCGCCGGGAGCATCGTCATCGAGCCGCATGATTGCCCGGAGTATTGCGAGTTTGCCGGGGTTTGCCGGTGGGATGGTGAGCGCGATGAAGTTTAACGAGTCTCAATTGCGGGCTATTGAAGCGCTCGACAAAAACGTGTCGGTCTCAGCCGGGGCGGGAAGCGGGAAGACCAGGGTGCTTGTCGAGCGTTTTTGCCGGATCGTCAGGGATGGGCATGCCACCCCGGATCGGATACTCACAGTTACGTTTACCGAAAAAGCAGCGAAAGAGATGAAGGAGAGAATTGTCGGGCGCTTCGGCGAGTGGTTCGCTGAAACAGGCGATGTCCGTTTTGAGACTGCCGCCCGCGCTGTAGAGACCGCCTATATCGGCACAATCCACGGGTTCGCCTCGCGTGTATTGCGCGAAAACGCTTTCGAAGCCGGGATTGACCCTCAATTTAAAACACTGACAGAGATCGGAGCGGAGGTCATGAAAGAGCGGGTTATCGATACGCTGATAGCCGGCGGTTTCGTGGCCGGGAAGCCCGAATATGTTGACCTGGCGCTCGCTCTGGGCAAGACAAACGTGGCTCCAGCCATAAAGAGGCTCTACTCCGGGCTGACCAGCCTCGGTCGGGATGCGACGGAGATTGTCCCGGCCCGCGTGACGGCCCGGGAGCTTGAATCAGTAGCCGCCGCGTATGATGATCTGGCTCGCGAGATACTCGAATACGACGGGAAAATCTCACCCAAGCTGGCCGAGAGGCTCGAAGAATACCAGGGATTTTTTCCGCTGGTGAAAGAGGCTATGGCTCAGATGCTAGCCGACTATCAAGAGTGCGCGGGTGCCGATGGTGTAGCCCGGTTTGATTGGGATCGCTACCGGTTGATACGGGGGGCGGCAAAGCAGTTCCCCAACAGCATCGGCGGCAAGGAGTTTCAGAAACCTCTGGCCGGGCCGGCCAACAAGGCAGCCGCAGTTTTTGCCGCCATGACTTTGGCGCCGCTCGGCGCCTACTATAGCGAGTGCTTAATTAAGGTCACAACTGATTTTCACGAAGCCTATGCGGCGGCTAAACGACGGGCGGGACAGCTCGATTTTGACGATCTGCTCCTGGCGGCTAGGGGTCTTCTGGTCGGAACAGCCGCCCGTCCGAGTGCGACGGCTGCTGATTATGGCCGCTATTTCAAATTTGTCATGATAGATGAATTTCAGGATACGAACGAACTGCAAAAGAGCATTATAGAATCGGTAACTCCGACAGATCGGTTTTTTACGGTCGGGGATGTCAAACAATCGATCTTCAGCTTTATGCATAGTGATGTAGATGTTTTTCAAGCGCATCATCAGGGCGCCAAGGAGGCCGGCGGCGAGACTATTCCGATGGCCCAAAACTACCGGAGCCGCCCGGAAGCAATAGATTTTGTTAATCGCTTCTTCGAAGAATTATGGCGCGAAGATGAATTTGATTTTGAACTCCTTGAAGCTAAAGGAGACTTTGAGGCTGGTGGACCCGGCGAAATGGAACTCTTGTGGGTCGAGAAGGGGGGCGGGGCGGATCGCGAGCGAGCGGCTGAGGCCAGGGCCATAGCGGCCCGCATCAAAGAGCTGTTGGACAATGGCGAGCGGCCGTTGACCTTGGGCGATATTATGATCCTTTTTCGCTCCACGGGCGATATTCAAGTTTATGAACGGGCGCTGGCCGATGCCGGGATCGATTATTACGTTGTCAGCGGCCGCGGGTTTTATGCGGCCCGGGAAGTTCAAGACATATTGAATTTACTGCGGGTCGTTGAAAATCCGCTTGATGATGTGGCCATGGCGGCCGTATTGCGCTCGCCGATGGTGGCCATTACCGATGATGCACTCTGGTGGCTTAGCCGGGACCATCGGCCGATCTCGGATAAACAGGCGGTAGTTGGCGAACGGGGCGAGCTGCCTCCCCAATCGCATACGATCGGCAAGCTCTATTTCTCGCTGGGCCAACTGGAGACGATTGATCAGTTGGCCGATGATGACCGCGCTCGCTTAAAAGCGTTCTATGGTGTCTTAACCGAGCTCCAGGGGATCCGATCGGAAAGCCGGTTGACGCGTTTGATAGATCTAGCCGTCAAGCGGACCTCCTATGATTTGAAGCTGCTCGCATCCGAGAGGGGAAAGCGGCGGTTTGCTAATTTGCGCAAACTGTCAGAAGCGGCCAGGCAGTTTGGGGCAGCCAGCGTCTTTCAGCTACCCGATTTTATCCGGCACGTAGAGCGGATGAAGGTCGTTGCCGAGCGAGAGGGCGAGGCCCCGACAGAATCCCAAGAGAGCGATGTCGTGCGCTTGATGACTATCCATAAGTCTAAGGGGTTGCAGGCCCCGGTCGTCTTCGTGGCCGGTTCTTCCCGGCAGATGATGGTCGGCCGGGTGCGCGGTTCATTTTATTTTGATAAAGAGATGGGTTTGACCGCCAAGATTAAGGATCCGGAAACCGGAAAAAGTCTTGTACCGGCTCCCCGCCCCTTTGAAGTAGCTGTGGCCCGGGCCAAGCAGCGCGATGTTGCGGAGGAGAAGCGCCTTTTCTATGTGGCGGCCACGCGCGCCGAGGAGCTGCTGATAATTAGCGGTGCTCCGGCATTTAACGGGAAACCGGGGGAGAAGGAGAGCTACAACAAAGTTGGCTCGTGGATGGGGTGGCTGGAGAGGGCTCTGGGGCTTGAGGCTCCGCCCGACACCGAGGACGAAATAGTCGACAATGGCGGGTTGAGTGTGCGGCTCCGGGCTGGCGCGGTTGAGGCGCCCGCACCGGTTGAGGCTCATGCACAGACGTATGCCGATACAAACATGGAACAGCTATTGGCCGCGGAGCAGTTACCGGTGGCGCCCGGACCGGATCTGGCGGAGATGACACCGCCCGCTTCAATCGGGGCCGACATGCCGGTTAATCTCACAGTTAGCCGTATTGTCGATTATCTGGCTTGTCCGCGTAAATTTCAGGTACGGTGGCTGCTGGCCGTCGACGAAGAGCTGGAAGGTAAGGCAGACCCGGCGGTAGAGGCGGGAGTGTTGGCTGCGCCGGACGCGGCGGCCGTGGGCACGGCTGTCCACGAGGTGTTGGCCTCTGTTGATTGGGCCGGGGACGCTGCCCGACAGATCGACCGGTTGGTGGCCCTACAAGACGATCGCGTGCGGGAAGATGTGCGCGCGAGTTGCGCCCGGTTTTTGGAATCGCCTTGGCCGGATCGGATTAAGGCCGGAAGCGACTGGTTCGCGGAGGCTCCTTTCAGCGTCGAGTTTGATAACTGTCGCCTGTATGGCCGGATCGATCTGCTTTTTAGAGATGAGCGCGGCTGGGTTATTGTCGATTACAAAACGGGCTCCGGCACCGATTCGGAGAGCTATATGCAGCAAGTTCGCCTATACGCGCTGGCTCTTGAAAAATCGATCGGCGAGGCGCCGGTTGAGGTTGCTCTCGTGGCGGTCGGCAAAGGC
>CAXMSJ010000082.1:0-6544 GCA_964196305.1 uncultured Acidimicrobiia bacterium | reverse complement strand
CATATCTCTTGGTCTCATAGTGTTCGCTGGCGATCCGGTAGGTGTCTAGCCCTTGTCCAAAAAGCGGACGATCTTTGGCCATATACCAACCGGCTTTCCAAATCTCAAACCGGTTGGCTGCCGTTCCCGAAGTCAACTGGAACGCCCCTTGAAACTTCTTGGGAATATTAAGCTGAGGGTGGGAGCTCGAATAGATGATCAGAAAAATCAGGGCCGCCAAGACCATGCCCAATATCAGTGACATCTCACGCCAGTGATCCTTTAAGGCCCGACCGACCAGGATGATGACCGCCAAAAAGCCTACTATTGCTCCCAGCCAGCCACTCCTCGTCAGCGCCGTGATCAAACCGACCGCCGTAATAAAAAAGGCCCCGCCGTGGAGCCACCGTCGGGCGGTATCATCGAAAAACATCACCAGCGAGCAAGGGAGAGCCAGAACTAGGTAGCCGGCCAATAGATCGGGGTTGCCGAAAGTCGAGAAACTCCGTCGCGCCTCGAAAGGCACATCACCCCAGTACAGCGGGTCGAGCCCGAGAAACTGCAGGATGCCGTAGAAAGAGACGGCAGCCCCCGTAAAACTGATAATCTCCAGGAGGGTCCGTACCCGACTTTTCGTCCGAAAGGTCTGTAGGGCGATCAGGTAGACACTGATATAGGTGATAAAGGTAAGTAAACCCTCATAGCGCTTATACTTCCCGTGCAGTGAAGTTCCCACGTCTATAGAGGTAATGACCGACATCACCCCAAGGACCAGAAATAAAACCAGCAGCCCTTCTCGCCAGCTCCACTTGATCAGGCGCGGCCGCGCCAGCATCCGCGACAGCCAGACGAAGGCCATCACCAAAACAATAACCTTGAAAATCGCTAGCTTGATGATGTCGAATTGGTCAAAAGAAATGCGGGATATCACCAAGGGCACTAAGACCAAGATGGCATAGGCCAGCCACATCAACCAGTCGTCCTGAGGCAGGCGCTTCTCAACCGGCTTGGTGGCCTGCCGGATTTCGTTGTTTTTGGTTGTTTTTTTCTTTTTACCCATCGCTACTGTGCCCCGCTGGCGGTTAGAACGACCTTGATTGTACTAAAAATAACTTTTAAATCCAGAAAAAACGACTGATGATAGATATAAATCAAGTCATATTTCAGCTTATTTTCTGGTGTCGTGGCATACGACCCGCTCACCTGAGCCAAGCCCGTCAGCCCCGGCTTCACCTTAAACCGCTCAGCGTAGCCAGGGATCTCCTGCGCAAACTGTTCGACAAAAAACAGTCGCTCCGGGCGTGGCCCTACAAAGCTCATCGACCCACCAAGGACATTGAATAACTGCGGTAACTCATCGACCCGATACCGTCGCATGAACCGCCCCAGCGGGGTGATCCGCCGATCATCAGCCGTGGCCAATACAGGACCGGTCTGGGCTTCGGCGTCCTCTATCATCGTCCTAAACTTGTGTACCTTGAATATCTTGCGACCCCGCCCGACCCGCTCTTGCGAAAAAAAGACCGGACCCGGAGACGTTATCTTGATAAGCAAGCTGAACACAACCATCAACGGCAGACCGGGCAACAACAGAATCACCGCAGCGATCTTGTCAGTCAGCACCTTAACCAGCATAAACCAGCCCGGAACCGGGTCTTTGGTCACTTCGATCAACGGGATATCGCTAAGCAGGGTGTAGTCGACCCGGCCAATGAATATTTCATACAGATCCGGAATGATCTCCACTTTGACATCGCTCTCGGCCGAGCGAGCCATGTCCTCCAGCAGCTCCCGTTGGCGAATAGGGGTCGTAACAATGACCCGGTCGACAGCCCGCTCGCTGATCAGGGGGACAATGTCCGCCAATACTCCAACGACTTCGACGCCGCTGATCTGCTGTCCGACTTGCTCCGCCTGAAGCCCGATCACTCCAATAACACGGTAACCCCACTCGGCTCGCCGCTGCAGTTCGGCGATGACTTCTTTTGCCAGATCCTCGGTGCCCACCACCAGGATCCTCTGTTCCGGCCAGTTCACGCGGAAAACCGACGTACCGATGATCCGCCAGGCCGTCAAAAAAATGACCATTAACAACCATGCGATCAGGAAAACCAGCCTCGGAAAGGAGAAAAAACGAACGAAAAAAGTCAGGCTGGCCGTAAAAATAGTTCCCAGGGTGATAGCTTTGAATATTGAGGCCAGAACACTGCCAAAGCCCTCGTTGCGTTCCGCTTTGTAAAGATCGTAGACATATAAAAAAGCGATTAGAATAAAAGTGATAAAAACAGCCAGATTCGTGTAGGCGCGAAAATTGAAGGCCGGCAACTCGCCGCCGAAACGAATTAGAAACGCCAGCACCATGCTGACGTTGATGAACAGAATATCGGCAAAAATGGAAACGAATTGCCAGACTCGTTTCGACAAAGGCAGACCCCCAAAAGATTCCCTGTGATTTTAGGCGTTCTCTAGGCAGATTTCAATGTGAGTCCGCCCTAAACCCCGAGCTACCGTAAACCGGAGCAGCATGATAGCGCCGTTTCCAATTTAGGAGCGAGGCTCGGGTGATAACGCGACTGCCATATTTGTCCTTGATCTGATCGACGGTCGCCGCCGCCCGAACCCAACGATCGTTGTTGAGGTCTTCTATGGATAATTGCCGCCAACCCTGCGCTAAGTTAGTGACGCTCACTCCTACCAGGGTAGCGGGATACTTATACAGCACCCCTCTCTCGGCCAACAGCAACTCTTTGGCCAGCGGATAAACATGTTCGGTTAACTCGAGCGCCCGAGTCACTGTCCGGCTACGGGTGAGACCGAAGAGTCTAGCCAAGCGGAGCCTGATAACCACAGTCCGCCCGGCATACTTGTCGCGCCGCATACGCCGGGTTACCCCCTCGCAAAGGCCCAACAGTATCCGACAGAGCTGGTCGACATCGGCCTCCCCTCCGCCCAGAGCCGCGCTGTGGCCAAACGACTTTACCAGATTGGGTAAGCCTGTCCGTCCGGTTGCTAAAATACTGTCATTACGACCCAGGGCCGCATCTTTCAAATAGAGACCGACGACCCCAAACTTGTCTTTCAAGTAGTCTCCCGGCATCTCAGCCAAATCACCAATAGTGGTCACGCCTATGAGATTTAAGCGCTTCTTCATTTGCCGACCAACCCCAAAGAGATCGCCAACCGGCAGAGGGGCGAATATATCCGGCAGGTCACCAGGTCGAATAAGCGTGATCCCTCCAGGTTTGTGCAGCTCTCCCGCCATCTTAGCTACCAGCTTGTTGGGGCCGATGCCGATTGAGGAGGATAACCCCAGATCACGGCGGATGCGCTCTTGCAAGAGATAGGCCAGGCGAGCGGGATCGTCACCGAAAAACCTCTTTGTCTTGGCGATATCAAGCCACATCTCATCAATAGAGAAGACTTCTATCTTGTCAGTGAATTCCTGGCATATCTTAAGCACCTCTTTGGTGTTGTGCAGATATTTGTGGTAATCCCCCGGCACATAGACGCCCTTGGGGCAGAGCTTTTTTGCCTCCAATACCGACATGCCGGACCTCACCCCGTAGGGTCTGGCTTCATAAGAAGCGGCAGCCACCACTCCATTGTAGCCCTCGACGCTGTCAGTATGGCAGACCATCAACGGTCGTCCTTGGTAGGCAGGGTGGTCGCGCTGCTCCACTGAAGCAAAGTAGGCGTCCATATCTAAATGAAGCAGCACCCTAGCCTTCTAGGTGTATCCGGTCGAGACGCCACGACATATCCTCTGTGTCAAAGGTGACCTCATAAATATCCGGCGCACCACACTTTAGGGTGTAGCAGTTCTGGCGGTAAACGCCTTTGTGGTAATGATAGCGACCGAGAACCTCATCGACCCGATAGCGCCGGTGGCGCCAGAGAAACTGTTTTGGCGTTATGCGGCCCTCGCTAAAAATGGCCGCCATGATAATCGGTTCGGTTATCTCTGTGATCATGAAGCTCTCCCATAGCAAACATATGTTCGTTTTTGGTAATTTACACTGGGAGAATATAGATGTCAAGAAGCATTAGACAATCGAAAAAGTATATTCTTTTCAATCTCCTTAAGGTAGCTGTCTTCTGTGATCTTCTCCCCGTTCGAACTCAAGACATAGAAAACGTCAACGGCTCGGTCGCCGAAGGTAGAGGCTTTGGCGGAGTGAATATCAAGGTTTAGTTCGGCCAAAGCCGTCGTGACTTCATACAAGATGCCAAAGTCATCCAGAGTATGAACTTCGATAACTGTGTACTCTTCAGAGGCCCCATTATCAAGAACTACCCGAGTCGGCCCCCGCCCTTGTCCTTTCTTTTGGTAGCGGCGACTCAACTCGTCAACCCGATAAGATAACGCCACCCGGCCAGCCAGCGCCCCAACGATGTCTTCCTTTACCTGCTGATACATCTCCTCATTGACTTTGTCCTCGAAAGCAGCCGCCACCCGAAAAACCTCCAGCGCCCGGCCATCATCAGTAGTGTAGAGAGCGGCAGCCAAAACATTTATCTTATTCAAAGCCAAGACCCCCGCTATCCTGGAGATCAATCCCGGTTCATCGGGCGCCACGACCGCCAGCTCTCCCAGGTCGTCCTCTCCCGGCCAAAAAGCCGTCACCATCTCCCCCTCCTTCTCTAAAAGCTCAAAGTGTTTCTCTGTCAGGCCGATCTGACTCGACATCTCGGGTCCAGACTCACCCTCTAAGCTCCGGAGGGTTTTCAGAAACAGCTCGTCTATGAGGGCAGCGCGCCAGCGGTTCCAAACCTGTGGTCCAGTCGCCAGCGCATCGGCCAGAGTTAAGAGATACAACATCCTCAACCGGTCACCATCACCGACAACTGCCGCCACGCCATCGATGACCCGGGGGTCATCAAGATCACGGCGGGTAGCAGTATGGCTCAAAAGCAGATGATGTCGGATGAGCCATCCGATCGTCTCCACTGCGTGACGATCAAGGCCTAGGCGCCCCCCGGCGGTAGCAAAAAGATCTGCCCCAACCTCAGCATGAGCACCGCCTCTTCCTTTGCCGATATCGTGGAAAAGACCGGCCGTCAACAGCCAGTCCGGGTGAGCGAGTTCGCGGCTGAGCTTATGCGCCAAGAGTCGATCAAATCTAGGTGCATCCGCTGCCGAGTCCTCTCTTAGCCCGACCAACTCGCCAACGACAAGGAACGAATGAGTATCAACCGGATGACGATGATTGGGGTCGGCAAAAGTAAGGCCTTTGATCCCGCTCCACTCTGAAACCAGTTCCTCCAATCGACCGGAGCGCGCCAGCTGTTCCAGCTCTTCCAGCCCGGCAAGTCCCTGCCGAAGAAGTGCCAACAACCCCGGAAAGCTCAGTCTTTCCGGAATCCGGCGCTCGTTCGGCCCGCGGGCCGCCAGGGCCGCAAAGAAGTCGTCTGATATGGCCGCCACATCACGGACTACTCGGTAGAGAAACCGCCCAAGAGCTTGCCGGTCATCTGTCTGGTCAGGGAAAAACTGCTGAGCTAACTTGGACTGGAGATCGACTGTAACTTTATTCTGATCCCGCCCGGACAACTCATGTAAACCCTCTCTGAGCTCCCAAAGAAACTCATCTGCCGCCTCTAGCGCCAGCTTATCTTCCGGGGCCATCAGCCCAGACTCTACCGCCGCCGCCAGTTCAGCGCCCTGGTCGATAGGTGCATCGTGGCTGATACAGGCGCTAACCAACCAAACTACTGCTTGAATATCGCGCAAGCCGCCACGTCCGTCTTTGATTTGAGGTTCTCTCAGTCTCCCGGCATCTCCAAAGCGTCGTCGCCGCTCGGCCGTCGCCGTCATAACACGCTTAAAGAACGGTCGGCCCCGCTTGGCCCGCGCCAGGGCGAGCATGGCTTCAAAGAACTGAGTGAAAAGCGCCCGGTCGCCAGCGATAAACCGGGCGCCAAGCGTAGATGTCAGCCACTCAAGGTCCTCACGCCCGAACGCAACTGACTCGCGAACTGAGCGAACCGTATGGCTAAGCTCGAGGTTGATATCCCACAACGGGTAGAACAGGGCTTGAACCAGACGATCAACGTCGATCTCTTTCGATCCCGAGTGAATCAAGACCAGATCAATGTCGGAAAAAGGGGCCAAACGACGACGTCCGTAACCGCCTAAGGCAGCCAGAGCCCAGCCGGCGCGGGCCGACACCTGACCATCTTCAGCCTGTTCTACAAGATTGCGGATGGTCTGATCTACCGCCTCCGCCCGTTTGATATCAGGCCTCATAATAAACGAACCTACAGAGCGTCCGGGCCGCGCTCTCCGGTGCGAATTCTGATAGCGTCGTCAACCGGCAGTATAAATATCTTGCCGTCACCTATCTGCCCGGAACCGGCTGATTCCAGGATCGTAGCCACGGTCATATCCACTTGTTCGTCCAAGACCAGTATCTCAATCTTTACCTTGGGAACGAAGTCGACCTGATACTCCGCTCCGCGGTAGATCTCGGTATGCCCTTTCTGGCGCCCGAAGCCGCGCACTTCCGAGGCGGTCATTCCGCGAATACCGACTTTGCTTAGAGCATCTTTGACCTCAGTTAATTTG